>JBBRMW010000160.1:0-13316 GCA_038230635.1 Aggregatilineales bacterium
CGCATCGTCGGAGCATTGCGTGACGGGCAAATCGGCGTTTTTTATAACGTGGGCGCAGCCGGATTTGGTGGTCGTGAAGCGCTCTTTCCGATCCTTGAATCGGTGCTAACCAGCATTCTCGGCGAGGGGCTGTTTACCTACCGCGTGCTGCCCATCCTGGCTGGCCTGCTCAGCATCGCTTTGGTCTATGCGATCGGCAAACGCTTGTTTGGACGGTCGGAGGCGCTGATCGCTGCGCTTGCGTTAGGCGTCGGCTTGTGGCCTGTATTGCTCAGTCGGTCGGTCATTTCGCAATCGATCTTGCTCACAACCACACTTGGCGTCCTTTACGCCTTGAGTCGAGCCTTTTATATTGGGCGCGCGGTTCAGATCACGGCTGCAGCGCGCGCGCGCACGGCGGCTTTTACGGCACTGGGCGTCCTGATGGCTTTGTCCATCTATGCCCATTGGACGGGCTTATTCATCTTTCCGATGGTCGCCGCCTTCGTTATCTATATACGGCGCACGCGCAAACCTGCCTTGCGCGGCGAACTCAGTTACAGCGCATATGCCCTGCTCGTTATGTTGATTTTGGGTATTCCATATCTGACGACGACGCTGCGCGTGCCGGGCTTAAGCGGATTTGGCACTTTGTGGCACAATCGCCCCGTGAATTTTTACGCACTGTTGGCAAATGCCCGTCAAATATTGGTTTCGCTGCTCGCCGGTGACAATTTGAATTTGCTGGTAGTGGCGCTGGTCGGCTTGTTGCTGGTATCGGGGATCTTGTTCGCGGCGCGGCGGACCCGTAACCCGGCGGCGACTCACCCGTTGATCGCGCTGGTCATCGGGGTGCTGCCCGCTATTTGGGTGGGCGGCGGCGCATTCGATCTAACGCTGGCATTTCCGGGCGCGGCGCTCTTGATCGGACTCGGTGGCGCGTCCGTGATGCGCTGGCTGCGGGTGACGCTGCGCTTTTCACGGCGGTGGCGCGTCTTGCCGTCCCTGATCATCTTCACCGCCGCATCACTTGCGCTGTTGGCAGTGCTCAGCAGCGAACTCTTCAGCCGTCCGCCGCCCGACTTAGCTTACGAACGACAGTATCACGCCACGCTCGGCGGATTAGCGGCCTTTCTGGATACCATCCATGATAAACTGCCAACCCTGATTTGTACCGATCACCTGCTCACGGATGTTGCGCCACCCATCGCGCCCGATACGTTACTCGCCATGCTGACTCACCGCCATGCCGCGAATTTGCGTTTCAGTCAATGCGATCGATCGTTGGTGCTGGCGGATGGTGGGCGCGGCCAGCGCGTGATTTACCTCAGCGTCGATGGGGCGATCCCGCCCATATTAGGCGCATGGCTGCCCGCCGAAAGCATCAGCAAGCCCGTTCCGAATGCGCCCTCGTTGGCGCTCGTTACGTTAAATGTGGAACAACCGGTGGCGGATGCGATGGGCCAACTTACCCTGAGCCATGTTGAATGGCCGCCCGATTTGCCCAATGCGCAAACGACCGTTCAGCTACCTGTGCGCCTGGGCGATTTTCTGCATTTCGAGGGCTACGAAATCGGTGTGGTGCAATCCTACCACCCGGGTGATCTCGTTCGCTTGGTCACTTATTGGCGGATCGACGGCGTGCAGGCGCGTGACTTGCGGGTGTTCGCGCATGTGCTGGCGGATCCAGGTTCCGAACCCATTCTGCAAAATGACACGCTGGATGTGGCGGCGGGATATTTGCAAGACCGCGATATTCTGATTCAGGCGAGCGACATTCAACTTCCTTACCCTTTCGCCGACGGTCAATATTACATCTCGGTGGGGGCGTATCATGCCCTCACCGGGGTGCGCATCCCTGTCTACGACGAACACGATCAAATGCGCGGCGATCGGCTGTTCCTGGGTACAATTACCATCAAAGGTTAGAGACTTCACCCATGTTCGAGATCGTTTTCCTGGGCACGTCGGCCTCCGCGCCGTCCGCCCATCGTGGGCTGGCCGCGCAGGTCGTGCTGGCGAAAGAATATCGTTTCCTGGTCGATTGCGGCGAAGGTACGCAGCGCCAGATTCTCAAAAGCGGGATCGGCTTCAAAAACCTCGACCGTATCCTGATCACGCATGGTCACCTGGATCACATTCTGGGGCTGGGCGGGTTGTTATCGACGCTCGTGCGCTGGGAAAGTATCGAGCCGATCGAGATTTTTGGTGGGCGTTGGGCGTTGGAGCGTATCCATGATCTGCTGTTCAACATCGTGCTGCGCGATGAGAAGCACCCCGTCCCGATCAGCTTGGTCGATCTCGCGCCAGGCACATTTTTCGAGGACAAAGATTTCAGCGTGAGTGCTTTTCCGGTCACGCACCGGGGCAGCGGCTGTTTCGGCTTTATCTTTCAGGAACATCCGCGCCGCCCGTTTTTGGTCGAAAAAGCCGAGGCGCTCGGCATCCCGAACGGCCCAGAGCGGGCGCGTTTGGTACGCGGCGAACCCGTCACACTGGCCGACGGTCGTCAGATCGATCCAGAGACGGTGCTTGGTCCGAACCTGCCCGGCGCGCGTCTCGTCCACATCGGCGATATTGGGCGCACCGATAACGTGATGGAATTCGTCGCCGATGCCCATGCGCTCGTGATCGAGGCGACGTACCTGGAGGACGAGGCGGATATGGCGCGTCAGTTCGGACATCTGACGGCGGCGGGCGCGGCGCGGCTGGCCCGCGATACCAATGTCGGCACGCTCATTCTGACGCATCTCTCGCGTCGCAATCGAGAGCGCGACGTAATCGCCGAGGCACAAGCCATCCACCCGAACACGTTTGTCGCCCGCGATTTCGACCGCTTTTCGATCAGTAAAGACAAGCCCGTGCAAAAGATCATTCCAGTAGACTGATCTGGCTTTAATACGGATTCCGGGTATAGACCAAATAGTGGGGTACGTTGGACTCCCCCTCTCCGTGATGACGGAGAGGGGTGGGGGGTGAGGTGAATCTTATAGGATATACCCGAATTCCGTATAAGCTCTCGCTGTAAGGCCATTCCAGAGAAAAGCATATCCCAGGGATCGAATGGATTCCGACGTATTCCGACTACGAGAACAAAACAATATGGGCATCCTGTGGACGATGGAATACCTATTTTTCTGGAATGGCCTAAGTACGGAGAGAGTCAGGGTGAGGTTCACGCTTTCTGCGCATCGGCTGGATAAACGCCACATAAAATGCCACGCCCATCATCCCAATCACCAGCATCGCCCACAGCCCCACCCAGAATACCGTCGGCAGTCCGGTACTGGTCGCCATAACAGCCGCGTCATTTGGATAACTGCCCACCGATGCGTTCGGGCTGCCAAATAACAGCCAGATGTCCGCGATGGCGTTCAGGCCGATCACGAGCGCCAGGAAGTTCAGCACGAACACCGTCAGCGCCCGTCGCCCAAACATCCCCAACAGTGCCAGCAGCCCTGCCGCGATCAATCCGATCCGTACAGCGACTTCTGCCCAAGCCGCCGCCAGCGACAATGCTACCATCGCGGCGGTGATTAGGCGGATCGGCAGCCGATAACGCACGATCGCCCCACCAATGATCCAGGCCATACCGCCGATCGCCAACGCGGGCAGCAGCACGCTCGCGGCACGGGTGAACAGAATCACGCAGCCGCCGATCAGAACCGCCAATCCGTAGGCCACCCAACGCACGTCGCGCAGCCGATTCGTCAGCACCAGCAAAATTGCGCCACACAATCCCGCTCCCAGATAACCCATCTACGGTGTCAAAAACGGACTGCCACCTTGCAACCGCGCCAGCCCTGCACCGTTCGGAAACACCTCGAAACCAAGAAACTGCCCACCTGTTAAAATCGCGGTCAGACCATGTCCGAGTTCGTGAATCAACGAGACGAGCAAACGCATTGGATAGAGCAAGCCTTCTAGCGTGCTCGTTTGCCACACGATCAAAACGACCACGAACGCGACTGCCGCGATCAGCACGGTGTTTCGCGGTTGATCGGGCGCGGTTTCTGTGTTTATAGGCCGTGGAAAAGGGGTGGTCATGGCTGAAATCCTCGTTCGCAGTCCATACAACTCGCCGTGAATGGTACACACACCTTGCAGTTTGCACCAAATGACTGTTTCACCACTAGCCAGCCACCTTTGAGGCGGGTATGATTGATCGGCTCATTAAAATCGCTTAACAGTGAGTCGGAGAACTTTGTGATCGATCTCGCCACCTATTATCAAGAAAACGTCAACACGATCGTTGATCTGACCACCCAACTCGCCAATTTTGAATCGCCCACCAGCAGCAAAGAGCACGTCGATCGCTTGGGCGCTTTTATCGAGTCCGAATTGACCGCGATCGGCGCGTCTGTCGAGCGCATTCCGCGCGAGACGGTCGGCGATATATTGCTTGCACGCTGGAATGCTGATCGCCCTGGCGCGCCGATCTTGTTCGTGATGCACATGGATACAGTATGGCCGCTCGGAACGCTGGATACGCGCCCCGTCCACGTCGAGGGCGATAAATTGATCGGCCCCGGCACGTATGACATGAAGGCGAGTATCGCGCTGGTACTGACCTGTATGCGTACCCTGCGCGACCACGCGATGCTGCCCGATCGTCCGATTTGGGCGTTGCTGAGCAGCGACGAGGAGACGGGCAGCGTCCATTCGTCGGAGTTCATCGAACAGACGGCCAAGCACTGCGGGCTGGCATTGGTTATGGAATTCGCCGCCAAAAACGAGGGTCTCAAAACGTGGCGGAAGGGCGTCGCCCATTACACCCTGAACGTGGCCGGACGATCCTCGCACGCAGGTAACGCCCCGGAAAAGGGTATTAATGCGGTGCTCGAAGCGGCTCATCAAACGCTGCGTTTGAGCGAACTCAACGCGCCCGATCGCGGCACCACGGTCAACGTAACGGTGGCGCACGGCGGCTCTGCGGTCAATGTGATCCCGGATGTCGCTTCGATCCGCATCGATGTCCGGTTCACCACCCGCGCCGAGGCCGAACGCATCGCGCGTGCATTCGAATCAGTGACCCCGATCTTGCCGGGTGCGACGCTCATTACGCACCTCGATACCATCCGCCCGCCAATGGAGCATGATGCCCTGATGATCCGCAATTTCGCGCAGATCAAAGCGATCGCGGCACGGCATGGTCTGGAACTCGGCGAAGATGGCAGCGGCGGCGGCAGCGATGGCAACTTTGTCGCGGCGATCGGCGTTTCGACGCTGGATGGTCTCGGTGCGCATGGTGACGGTGCGCACGCCACCCACGAGCACTGCCTGATTCCAAGTCTGGCGCGGCGGGCGGTTTTGCTGTCGGCGGTGCTGCGCGAGTGGGGATCGGGCTGAACCTGCCCTGTTTTTCCCTAATGGGAGCAGGGTCGCGCTGCAACCGGGATGCAACCATGCCGTGACGACTTTAGCCGCCGCTGACTCAGGAATCGGGTGTACCATAGAGTCTTGTGGGCATAAACCAACTCAGCGAACCTAGTTCGGGTTCCAGGTTTGTTCCCCAAGAAAGTTTGAGTACAAATCATGTCGCCGCTTCTCATTGTGTTACTGATTGTGGCGCTCTTTGCTTTATACATCTTGCGTGCCGCGATCAAATTTATCCCCAACAATCGCGTGGGGATCATCGAAAAGCGTTTTGCCAACAAAGGTTCGGTCAAAGCCGACAGCTTCATCGCGCTCAACCGCGAGGCGGGCTACCAGCCGAATCTACTGCGCGGTGGTCTCCACTTCCTGATGCCCTTCCAATATCATGTTCACCTGATGCCGTTGGTGACGATTCCGCAAGGACAAATCGGCTACGTGTTTGCGCGTGACGGTCAACCGCTGCTGCCCACCCAGACGCTCGGCGTGGTCGTCCCCGAAAGCAAGACCTTCCAAGATGTCGATGCCTTTCTCAAACATGGTGGCGAACGTGGCCCGCAGCGCGAAATCCTCCGCGAAGGCACTTATGCGCTGAACCTCGTACAGTTCGTGGTCTTCACTGATGGGGGAGTCTATTTTCTGCCGATCAGCAGCCAAGATGAAGCCGTTTTCAAGCGGATGGCGACGCTGATCCGCGATCGCGGTGGCTTCGAGCCGATCGTCATCAAAGGCACAGAAGACGAGGTGGGCGTCGTCACGGTGCATGATGGCCCCTCGCTGCCCCAGGGTGAAATCATCGCGCCGACTGTTGGCGACGAGGTGAAGGATCCAACCACCTATCACAATAAGTTCCAGGATTCCGAAAAGTTCCTGTTGGGCGGTGGACGACGTGGCCGCCAGCTGCAGGTGCTCGTTGAGGGCACATATTTCATCAATCGGCTGTTCGCCACTGTCGAGATGATCCCCAAGACGACGATTGATGTCGGTTTCGTCGGCGTGATCGTGTCATACGAAGGCGAGCTAGGTGGCGATCTCTCCGGCGACGATTACAAGCACGGCGAGATGGTCGAAACGGGCTTCAAGGGCGTCTGGAACAAGCCGCTCATGCCGGGTAAATATGCCTTCAACACGTATGCGGGCAAAGTGATTATCGTGCCGACGACGAACCTCATTCTGAAATGGAACAAAGATGAAGTTGGCTCCCATCGCTTGGACGAGAACTTGTCCGCGATCGAACTGATCACCAAAGATGCGTTCGAGCCGCTGCTGCCGCTCTCGGTCGTGATGCACATCGACTACCGCCAAGCACCACTCGTGATCCAGCGCTTCGGCGACATCAAACGGCTGGTCGATCAGACGCTCGATCCAATGGTGGCCGCCTATTTCAAGAACGTCGGCCAAACGCGCACACTGATCCAGTTGATCCAAGAGCGCAGCGACATTCAGAACCAGTCGGCACAAGAGATGAAAGATCGGTTCGCCCATTACAACCTCGAACTGGAAGAAGTGCTGATCGGCACACCGCAATCTTCCGGCAACGATCAGAAGATCGAGACAATTTTGGCGCAGTTGCGCGATCGTCAGATTGCGGTCGAGCAGATCGAAACCTACAGCCGCAAAGAAGAAGCCGCTGGCAAAGAGCGCGAACTGCGCCAAGCCGAAGCCATCGCCCAGCAGCAAACATCGCTCACCCAGTCGCAGATCGCCATTGAAATTCAAGCCAACGAAGGTCGCGCCGCCTATCAACGCTCGCTCCAGGACGCCGCGAAGATCAAGGCACTGGCTGAGGCAGACGCTGAACGGGAAGCGCGCGTTGGTATCGCCAAAGCGCTGGCGATTGAGGAGCAGGTGCGCGCCTACGGTGGGCCGCAGTTCCAGGTCTTGCAGCAGACGATGGAGCGTTTCAGCACGGCAGTCGAGCGTTCCGGGGTCGAGATCGTGCCCAAGATGGTTATCACCAACGGCGGCAATGGTGCGAACGGCGGCAGTTTCAGCGCCTTCGAGGGACTGATCACGATGCTATTGTCCGACAAGCTGGGCATCAAGGTCGATAGCAAACCGCGTAACAGCGAAACGCCCGATGAGGTTAAGCGCATCCGTGACAGCATTCTGAAAGGACTGGCCGCACCGCAGCCCGCGATGGATAGTGGCAGTGCGCCCGTGACCGCTCCAGTAATGCCCACCACCAAGAACGGCAGCGCGTCGTAGTAATCCACATCGATAGCCCGGGGCTGAAGCCACCGGGCTGAAACCAAGTTTTTGAGAGGCTGTTTTCGGCAAACCTATGGCCGAATGATCAAAAGATGTGGCTGTACCAATCTCTCTAAAATTTGATTTTAGCCCGGTGGCTTCAGCCCCGGGCTTTTATGATAAGGAACGGGATCGTTCGTTCTTGCAAAATCTCCTCGCTTTCGGTTATCGTTATGGGATATGAGCTTGTCGTCATATTCCTTCATAACACCACGTCTGTGATTGAAACGTGTCGAGCGTAACGAGACGAGGAACAACTACCATGTCAAAAATTCTCACTGTGGAGCAAATGCGCGCCACCGAAGCCGCTGCCGATACGGCGGGCTTGAGCTATGAAACGATGATGGCACACGCGGGCCGCATCGTCGCCGATCGGGTGAAGCAGCTTTTAGAAGATTACACCGATCCGCGCGTGACGGTGCTCGTCGGCAAAGGCAATAACGGCGGCGATGGACTGGTCGCCGCGCGTTTGATCGCCGCTGAGACCGAGGCCGTGGTCAGCATCTTCTTGACCGAGCCGCGCGACGAATCCGACCCATTGTTGGCCGAAGTCCGTAAATCCGAACTCTTGATCGCCGATGCGGCGACCGATGGTGCGGGCGGTTATCGCGTTTTGCGCACGATGATCGCCAACGCCGATATCGTGATCGACGCCATCCTGGGTACGGGCGCGAAGCTACCGATCAAGGGCGAACTTAAAAAGATTCTGGCGCAGATCGATCGCGCGCTGAAAGATCGAAAGGCGGATCATCCGCATCTGCATCTGACCACGCCGATCCGCCCGACGGTTTCAGGCGCACGCGATCCGATCATTGTGGCTATCGATTTGCCGACGGGCCTCGACGCCGATACGGGCGAACTCGATCCGAGTGCGCTGTACGCCGCTGAAACGATCACACTGGAAGCTGCCAAACCCGGCCTGTTGACCTTCCCCGGCGCGGCTGCCGTTGGCACGCTGCACATTGGCGCGCTCGGCATTCCTGAAAAGACCGAACCTGCCGCCAGCGTCAAGCATACGCTGGTCGATGCGTCGGTGGTGCGCGCTCTGCTCCCGGAGCGCCCAGCCAACGCCAATAAGGGCACGTTTGGCAAGGCGTTGATTGCCGCTGGATCGATCAATTATACGGGCGCGGCGGCGTTGGCGGCATTGTCGGCCTATCGTGTTGGCGCGGGCTTGGTGACAGTTGCCGCACCGCAGCCAATCATTCCGATGCTGGCCGCGCACTTGGTCGAGGCGACGTGGCTGCTGTTGCCCCACGATATGGGGGTGCTCAGCAAGGGTGCGGCGCGCGTCCTGCGCGAGGAAATGGCGGGTTATACCGCGATGCTGATCGGCCCCGGCCTCGGTCAGGAAGAACCGACCGCCGAATTCATCGAAGCGCTGTTCCAATCGGAGACGGTCAAAGTCAAAACACGCTCATTCGGATTTTCTGCTGCGCCCGTTGCGACGGCGGAGATGCCCAATGGCAAAGATAAAGGCAAGGGTGAGGGCGCGCTGCCTCCGCTCGTGATCGATGCGGATGGTCTGAACCTGCTCGCCAAGATCGAGTCGTGGTGGACTCGGCTGCCTGCCCGCACGGTGCTCACGCCGCACCCTGGCGAATTTGCGCGACTCGCCCACATCGAAGATAAAGATGATGAAAAGGCGACGGACGTGGTGGCAAAGAATCGGATCGGGCTGGCCGCCGAAAAAGCCGCCGCCTGGAACATGATCGTTGTACTCAAAGGCGCATATACCGTGATCGCCGATCCCGATGGGCGCGTGGCAGTGCTGCCCTTTGCCAATCCAGGTTTGGCGCGTGCCGGGACGGGTGACGTGCTGGCCGGGATGATCGTCGGGTTGCTGGCGGGCGGCCTCGATCCGTTCGATGCGGCAGTGCTTGGCGGTTATCTGCATGGTTACGCGGGTGAACTGGCGACGAGCTATGTCGGACATCCGGCGAGCGTTTTGGCGGGCGACGTGGCCGCGCACATTTCCGATGCGCTGGCGACCGTGAGCGCGGTCTCGGCATGAAGCGCTTAATCGTCAATGCTGATGATTTTGGTTTCGCACCGGGAGTCACGCGCGGGATTTTGGAGGCGCATCAAAAAGGTGTCGTCACTTCGACCAGCGTCATGATGAACTATCCCGAATCCGCCGCCGCGCTGGAAGCCGGACTGCGCGATGCTCCGAGTCTCGGCTTTGGGCTGCACATTACGATTACGGGCGGTGGGCATCCGCTCAGCGCCCCTGAGTCGATCCCCTCGCTGCTGACGGCGGCGGGCACGTTTCCCGAAGTCCACGAATCCTACACATGGCACGATCGCGCTGATCGCTACAAAACCGATGAGATCGCGCGCGAAGTCAAGGCGCAGTTCGATCGGTTCGTGGCGGTGGCCGGACGGCTTCCCGATCACCTGGACAGCCACCACCATGCCATCTATCAACCGAAAGGGCTGCCCGTCCTGCTGCAATTGGCGGCGGAACATCACCTGTCGATTCGGCCTGCCGCCGAAGCCAAATCATCGTCAGCGGTCATGCCCGATCATTTCCTGGACGGGTTTTACGATAAGACGGCCACGCTCGGAAGCCTGCTTTTAATACTGACCGAACTAGCCGAGGGATCGACCGAATTGATGTGTCATCCTGGTTACGTGGATGCCGAATTGATCGCGCGTGACAGCTACCGTGATCCGCGCGAAGGCGAAATCACTGCGCTGACGCACAAAAGCGTGCGCGAAGTGCTGGCGGCTGAGGACATCGAACTGATCACCTTCGCGGATTTGGGGAACTAGCCAATGGCACTCGAACTCTACATGGTCGGCGTGATCGTCGCGGATATGGCGAAGGCGATCGAATTCTACGAGCGGCTCGGCGTCGAAATCCCGCCAGACAGCGTATCCAAGCTACATGTCGAAGTCAAAATGGGCAATATGACCTTTTTCTTGAGTGATCGACGGCACAACGCGCGTTGGGACCCGGCCAAAACCGAGGCAGCGGGCGGCTATCGAATCATCTTGGAGTTCTATCTCAAGACTCGCGCGGCGGTCGAGGCGAAATATGCCGAGATGATCGGGTATGGCTATCAAAGCCACGTTGCACCGTATCGTGTTTCCGGCAAGCTGTATTTTTCGATGCTAGACGATCCCGATGGCAACACGGTCTTGCTCTCCGGCGAATCGGAAGACGAGGCGGCAACTCCGCAATCATGAGCGACGAACCGCGTTATGTGCCCTTCGATGATCTGCCGCCTGACGACGAGTCCGTACCGTCGCCGCGTCCCGTGATGCCGGAACGTAAACCAAACACGGCACGTTTGACGCCGCCGCCGGAACCTTTGAAAGCCGCGCCGCACCGCGTCCGCTTGGTGATGCCGTTTTCGCCGGGCTTGCTTGAACGGATCAAATCACTGCGGGCGAGTGCGGGCGTCACGGGTGAGCAACCGCGCGAATTGGTGCTGACTGAAGTGATCGAAATTAGCGACGAGCCTGCGCTCCATGCCTTGCTCGCCCCCGATCAGCGCGATCTGCCGCTAACGGTGACGTTGACGCGCGTCGAGGCGCTCGTGCGCGGACCGCAAACGTACCTTGCTGGTTGGGTGATCGATGATGCCGACAAGCTGAACGAAATTCACGCGGATTTGATCGGCGCACTCAAAGCGGAAGACATCATCGAGGACGAAGGCGCGTTCGAGTCTGAGTTCGATCCGCTGGTGCTGGCGGGCGAATCTGTCCCAGTGAAGGCGTTTCCGGCACTAATCGCGGCCATGCAGCGCGATTTTGCGCCGTTTACTTGGCGAATCGAGTCGATTGTGGCGCGCCCGGAGTAATGTCAACCTCACCCCCCCAGCCCCCTCTCCGTAACCACAGCGAGGGGGTGTCAAGCCGCGGCCTTGTCATAGGTGGCACGAAACAATTGCCCAAACCTCCGCGATGTGTGCATCCAACGAGAAGTCGAGGGTGAGGGCTTTGTATCGTCGGCTGCTTCGATTCGGTTTTCGGCTGCTCTATAACGAGATGGCCTGGACGTATGATGCGGTGAGTTGGGTCGTCAGCCTCGGCGAGTGGCGTGCCTGGGGATGCAGCGCGATCGGACATCTGAATGCGCCGCCCGGTAGTCGGGTGCTCGAACTGGCGCATGGCACGGGGCACTTGCAAGGCGCGCTTCGATCGGCGGGTTATGCCTCAATCGGCTATGACCTGAGCCGTGCGATGGGACGCATCGCCTCACATAGACTGCGACTGCGTGGGATCACGCCGGATCTCGTGCGCGGGTATGCGCAGCAGCTACCTTTTTCGGCAGGGTCATTCGCGGCGCTGATCTGCACCTTCCCGACGGAGTTCATCGTCGATCCGGCGACAATCGCGGAAGCATATCGCGTACTGCAACCGGGTGGGCGGCTTGTGTTTGTGCCGAGCGGTTCGCTGACAGGGCGCGGAGTCGCCCAAAGCACCGTGGAAGCCGCGTATCGTGTCACGGGTCAACGCGGATCATGGCCGTCGGCGGTCTGGGCAAGATTCACGGTGGCGGGTTTTACGGTGTCAGAGGAGGTCGAACCGTGCAAACGAAGTGTCGCGCACGTCGTGATCGCTGAGAAACCGTCGGATTACCCATCGACCGGATCAAGCGTCTCATCGCCTGTATAGTTGATGCCGCGCGCTTTGATATAGCGCTCGAATTCGGTCAGACGCGCGATTTGTTGGGGACTGAGCGTGATAAATGGTCGTCGCCCCTTGACCAATGCGGTTGCCGCTTTGATTGAGTGCCCGCGCGCAATCAGATAGGCCAGCGCCATCGTCGGAGCGCGTCCGAGGCCCCCTGCGCAGTGGATGTAAACGGGACGTTGCGCCACCACCTGCTCATGGATGAAACTTGCGCCGCGTACCAACTGTTCGACAGTGGAGGGAGTGCCGTCGATGGTGGGCAGCCACAACGAATGCGTTGCTTCGATCCCCGATCGGCGATCATCCCATTCAACGCGCATATTGACGATCGCGCCGATACCCCATTTTTGCAAACGTCGCCAGCCGCGCCGACTGACCTGTCCGCCGAGATAGACGTGTTGCGTCAATTGCGTCAGGTGTCGAAAGGGCGGCAGACGACCATGATCGCCGGCCCGCGACAACGTATACCAGATGAGACTGCGTGGCAACTGCCGGATCATGCCGGGCAATGATGCTGAAACGGGCTGAACAGCGCGCTTGTCGGAGGATCGTTGTTTCATCGCTTGGACGCGGAAGCCCCTGCCTTTAGACATGGGGAGGAAGCGCCGTTCCTTTCTAACTCGTTTGATAAGCGTAACCATCATTGTGTTAAAGGCGCTGACAACAGCAATAGCCGCTGTCTTGGAAGAAAATCAATGACGATTGCGTGGGGCGATGATTATAGTTCTTGCCGATCAAAGCACCCAACATAGTTACTCAAAGGGGTGCAGGCAAAGGTTGTCAGGCAACATGTGGCAGGGCGAAAGGCGCAAAGTTAACCTTATCGCATAAGAAGGCAGCCCGGGCTTTAGCGAGTTTACGAGCGCCATCTTGGCTCCAACGAGCACCTGACAGTTTCAAACGCTGTAAGCCGATTTGCTTACACGTGCTTTCCATGACCCCTGAGCCTATTTGTAAGCCGAGCGCGCGGTATTTGGGATAGCGCAGGCGGGTGCGGTTATTGGCAAAGTAACGGCGAGCGGCGTCAGAAGCAGCGGGCGCTTTGGGGCGGATGGTGCGACAAGCGCGCA
>JBBRMW010000161.1:0-13305 GCA_038230635.1 Aggregatilineales bacterium
CCGGGCTGGCGCTGCTGATCACGGCGGGACGACGCGGATTATTCGGCCCACTGCTCGAATCGGTCGGGATTTCGCTGCCCTTCACGACGGCGGCGGTCGTCGTCGCGCAGATGTTCGTATCCGCGCCGTTTTATATTCGCGCGGCGCAGGTCGGATTGGCGGGGGTGCCGCGCGAGATCGAAGATGCGGCCAGAGTCGATGGGGCGGCGGGCGCGAGTTTGTTTGTTCGGATCACGCTCCCGCTGGCGGCGACCGGGTTAGCGGCTGGGTTGACGCTGAGTTGGGCGCGCGCGCTCGGCGAATTTGGCGCGACGATTTTGTTCGCGGGCAGCCTGATGGGGCGCACCCAGACCATGACGCTGCTGGTCTATAACGTGCTCGAAAGCAACCTGGATGCGGCCATCTGGGCGAGCCTGATATTGCTGGGGCTGGCATTCCTCGCGCTCCTGATCTCACAATGGCTGAGCCATCGCGGGGACGATATACTGTAACGTGATCACCGCGCAAGATTTAAGCCAAAAGGACATCCCATGCCCGACTCGCACACCGATCGACTCAGTCGCGCCCGTACCACCCTCGAAGGGCTATCGATCGGCGATGCGTTCGGTGGGTATGCGACGCGCGCAGCCGTGCGTCAGCGTACTTTGCCGCCAGCGCCCTGGCACTATACCGACGACACCATGATGGCGCTCTCGATCTATTCGATTCTGCGCCAAAAGCAGATGATCGATCAAGACGCGCTGGCTCTGAACTTCGCGGCGCACTTCGACAAGTCGCGTGGCTACGGGCCGGGAATGCGCAAGTTGTTGCCCGCGATCATGACGGGCGAACCCTGGCGTGAGGGCGCGCGACGATTGTTCAAGGGCGAAGGATCGCTCGGTAACGGCGGGGCGATGCGGATCGCGCCGCTGGCTGGATATTTCGCCGACGATTTGGCTGCCGTCGTCGATCAAGCACGGCGCGCCACCGAGATCACACATGCTCACCCTGAAGGCGTCGCGGGCGGGATCGCGGCGGCGGTGGCCGGAGCGATCGCCTGGGAAGTCCGCGCCCGCAATCCGAAGCCGACGCGCGCGGAGTTCATCGATCGCATCCTGCCGCATATCCCGGCGGGTATGGTTCACGATATGGTGCAGCGCGCGCGTGATCTGCCATCGCCGATCGCGCTCAAAGACGTGATCGCCGCGCTGGGTAACGGCAGCGCAATCACGGCGATGGATACCGTCGGCTACTGTCTGTGGTGCGCGGGCGAACAACTCGGACGCTACGAAGAGGCAATCTGGTTGACGGCGAGCGGCGGCGGCGATGTGGATACCAACTGCGCGATCGTCGGCGGGATCGTCTCGCTCTCGACGGGGATCGATGGCATTCCGGCGAACTGGCAAACAAGTCGTGAGCCGCTGCCCGCATGGGCATTTGAGGAAGTTCAATAACCTCAACTGAATAGGTCTGTTGGTAGATTTGCAACACGGATGAGGATTATTCCATGCAGGAGTTCCACTTTGCCCTGTTCGCCGACTATTTTCAGTTTTATTTACGGGATGAACAGGTATCAAGGGCTATTGATCAAAAAAATATTTGGGAGGGCGAGGCTGTAAATAATTTGTTGGCACTCGAACCAGGAATCATAAATGTCGGTACGGTGCGCAACATGACCGTACCCGTAACTATTATGATCGGCGATTCGCCACCCACAGATGACGATCTTTTGGCCTGGGAACATATTAATGAGTGCAGCATTGATGTTCCATCTGGACGCCTTGTTATTGCTGGCTGCACTGATTATCTCCCCGGTGCGGCTCGAATTGATCTAATCCCCGGCTGTTATCGGGCGCGAATTTATTACGCCGGTTTGCATACGCTAAGCCTGGATGGATTGGATGGCGATGACCACTATCAAATTATCTTATGGCCTGCTGTTTGCGATGACTCCCAAGTTATTTGGAGAACTGCCGAGTCATACGTCTAAAGTATCGCCTTGAATTCGCAGTTTTCGGAATTTTACTGCGGAAGCATGTCACCATCGTTTTTTCTCGGTACACTCTGCGCAAAAATGGAGAGCGTGCTGATTATGTCTGTTTCCACTGACTCGCATCACGTCGATATTGGCGATACGCGGCTGCACATCGCCGAACGGGGCAGCGGCTATCCGCTGATCGCGCTGCATGGCGGCCCCGGCCTCGATTATCACACCTGGGGCGATTATCTCGATCCGCTGACCGATGCCTACCGCCTGATCCTGGTCGATCAGCGCGCGCAGGGACTTTCCGACGAGGCGCACGAAGATACCTGGACGCTCAAACAGATGGCGCACGATGTGAAGCTGCTGGCCGAGGCGCTCCACCTCGATCGGTATGCGGTGCTCGGCCATTCTTACGGATCGTTCGTGGCGCTCCAGAATGCCGTCGATTTTCCGGGTGCCGCCGCGCAAACGATCGTCTCATCGGGCGTCCCGTCCGCGCGTTATTTGATGGGTTACGTGAATAGCTGCCTGAACGCCTTCGAGCCGATCGAACTGCGTGAACAGGTCAAAGCGTCGTGGGCAAAAGAGAGTAGCGTCCAAACTCAAGCCGATTTTGAAGTGATCATGCACGAACAACTGCCGTTCCATTTCAGCAATCCGCTCGATCCGCGTATCCCGGAATATGAGGGGCGATCGGCGGGCGCGATTTATTCGCCGAACGTGCTGCGCCATTTTGCCAAAGAAGAATACGGCGGCATCGAAGTTGAGGCGCAACTTCCATCGGTGCAGCATCCCGTATTAGTATTGGCTGGGCGCGATGATCGGACATGCTCGGTCGAGGCGGCCAATGCGATCGCGGCGGGGATTCCAGGGGCGGTATTGACGGTCTTCGAGCACAGCGGCCACATGACCTATGTCGAGGAAAACGACAAATATCTGAGCGTGCTGCGCGCCTTCCTAGATAAGCATCGGGGTGGGTGATCTCAGGGACGGGCGAACCCGGTGTGGTCATAGGCGTAAAGCTAAGGGGAGACGGTGCGAGGGGCGGGAGGCGTCGTCATTGTGAGATGGACGAGGCAGGCCTCGTCCCTACAGAAACGGCGGCTGGGGTAGGGACGAGGCCTGCCTCGTCCGTTGGTTAGATGTCACAAAACCCGACGGCGACCGCCGCCGTTCCTTAGCTTCACGCCTATGAACCCGGTGTGGTCGCCCGCTTTTTTGGAGGTGACCGACGCGAGGAGATATAATCGTTTGCCATGAACATCCGATGTATCCGCCCGCTCATTTCGATTTTGTTGCTGGCCTGCGCGATGCTGGTCACTGCCTGCGATCCGCTGGGTAATGCGGCGCAAGTGGCGGCAGCCGTACCGACTATGACAACCACTGTCACTACGTCAGTGCGTCCCACCGTAACCGCGATCGTGCCGACGGCCAGCCAGTCGCCCATGCCGCCTACCGAAACGGCGACCGCCACGGTCGTGGGCGCGTGTGCCGAAGCGTCAGGGCAGATCGTCTCGGACAGCTTCACCAGCAAGGCCGCACACAGTAGCGTCGCCTATCGAATATATTTGCCGCCGTGTTATTGGGGCAGCAATCGCCGCTATCCGTATGTGATTTTGCTGCACGGCTCGGATGGCGATGAGACGGAGTGGACGAAAATCCTGAAGGTTGATCAGGTGCTCGATAGCGGGATCGCGCAGGGTGTTCTCCCGCCGATGATCGTGATCATGCCCAACGGCGGCGATCTGGCGAATACCAACGTGTTTGTGGCCGGCGCATCGTTCGAGTCGGTGGTGATCGATGAGTTGACACCCCTGATCGAAAAGAATTTTTGCACCTGGAACGCCCCTGAAGGACGTGCCATTGGCGGAATTTCGCGCGGCGGATTTTGGGCATTCGAGATCGCTCTGCGCCATCCGAGTCAGTTCGGAGCGGTGGGCGGTCATAGCGCGTTTTTCGACAAAGCTGCCAGCCCGCCGAACGTTAACCCACTCGAAGTGGCGAAGACGGTCAAGTTTGCACCGGGTGCGCAGCCGCGCTTCTGGCTGGACGCGGGTAAAGACGACTACGCGCGACCGATGCTCGAAGTCTTTGCGAAGACGCTTTCCGCGCGCGGGATTGATCCGGGCTACACCATGTATCCACTCGGCCAGCACGACACGACCTATTGGGCATCGCACGTCAGCGATTATATGGCGTTCTATGGGCAGACATGGCCGCACGACGCGACGGAACTGCCAAGCTGCCTGCAATAACGACTTAAGACGGGCAACCACATCTGATTTATCCTTCCTCAAAACCTTTGGCGGTAGGCGCGCACCCAGCATAGTCGCCAGTTTTTTGTGGACAATCGACTCTTCACTTTTTCGTGGCTTGTGATACACTATCCTGCGTGACAGATGACTCCTTCTGGATGCGGGCGGCGTTGGACGAGGCCAAACTCGCGCCGACTCACCGTGATGTGCCAGTGGGGGCGGTCGCTGTGTTGGACGGAGTGATCATCGGGCGCGGCCACAATCGCCGCGAAATCGATCGAGATCCCAGCGCGCACGCCGAGTTAATCGCCATCCGCGAAGCATCGGCGGCGGTTCATCACTGGCGGCTGGATGGTGTGACGCTGTACTGCACGCTCGAACCCTGTGCGATGTGTGCGGGGGCGATGGTACTGGCACGGCTGCCCAAGCTGATCTATGCGACCGCAGACCCGAAGGCGGGCGCGGCAGGCAGCGTAATCGACCTGCTGGCGCATCCGAAGCTAAACCACCACGTCGCGGTTGAGCAGGGTATCTTCGCGGCGGAAGCGGCGGCACTGTTGGTCGGCTTCTTCGCGAAACTGCGCGCACAAGGTCATCGTCACTAAGTGAATCGTCTCGATTCGGAGGGGTGCCGGAGAGGCTGATCGGGGCACTCTCGAAAAGTGTTATGTCCGCAAGGGCATCGTGGGTTCGAATCCCACCCCCTCCGCCAGTAAAACTTAGATTGCGTTTCTTGCCCACAACGGAGCCATCCATGTACGTCGTCTGTGTCAATATTCACATCAAGCCGGAATTCGTCGATCAGTTCATCACGGCGACGCTCGATAACGCACGGAACACGCGCGCCACCGAGCCGGGTAACGTTCGCTGGGATTTTTTGCAAGCCGAAGACGAGCCGACGCGCTTTTTTCTATACGAGGTCTACAAGACCAAAGAAGATTTCCCGCTTCACCAGCAAACAGAACATTATTTGCGGTGGCGGGAGGCGGTGCAGGCGTGGATGGCAGAGCCGCGCACGGGCGTGCGCTTCAAGAATATCGAGCCGACTGATGAAGCGTGGAATGGCTGAAAAATCAACATCAAAGACCAAAATTAAAAAGGCACCAACTGGTGCCTTTTTTGTTACTTAGCGTGCCACGAACCAAGCCGCGAGCTGCTTCGTTGCCTCATCGCTGGGTGGTGCAAGCAATCGGCGTGGCGGCGGCGTGGTCAGATCGATCTCAGTTTGCAGTTCGGCAATGCGTTCCGCTGTGCCACGCAGCATTTGATGGCTGCATTCAATAAATACTTTCTGATGGACGTAAGGCTTGATGTGTTTTTCCGCAAACGCGACAATCCAGTTGCTGAATTTGCGCACAGTCGCCAGATCATCGGAATTCGCAGCCTCTTCTGACATCATTCCACCACTGGCAATATGCCAAAACACATCCTTGCTGCGGGGCATCTTGGGCGTCATTTTATCCATCTTTTTCTGCGCCGCGACCAATTGTTTTTGCGTCTCTATAAGTTGGCGCTGCGTTTCAATAAGCTGTTGCTGCAAAGCATTTTGTTGAAGCAGTAGCGTGGTGAGCGTGTCGTTCGTTGTTTCTTGCGTTGGGTTCATATCAAATCCATCCCAATTAGGAGTTCAATTTGTCATTGAGCAAAAATATCTGCACAGAGTGGGGCAACTGATCGAAGTATATGAAAGCCTCGATCTCTTCCTGTTTACGCCATACATCCTCTTGCACCCAAATGTCTTCACGTCTGCGCGCTCGAACTGCTTGCAGCCCTTGCAAGACGCTCCATACGTCTGGGTCCTGGGTTCGCTCATAAACCTTTTCAAGTTTCTCGATGAAGCCATTTATTTCTTTCATCCCCACGCGAAAACGTTCTTGCCGTTCTTCGGGGGATGGGCGCGGGGATAGTGGCTTGAGGTACATATCTTGAATCTCCTAGTGCAATACCATAAAGTATAAATCGAAAATTGCCCTATGTAAACCACGCATTCGTTTCGAGATTCATATTTTGAGCACGCTAAACTTCGCTTGGTGTGGGCGGGATAACGATTTCTGGGGTGGGTTCGAGCGATTCGGCGAGAGGTGGCAAACTATCCGGCGGCGCGGGGGTGAGTTCGGCGGGGGCGGCGAACGCTTGTACGAACGCTTCACCTTCGACCTGGAAGCGCATACCCGCCATGTTCACGACGGGCAGCGTCAGCGTATCGCGCGATTTGAGATCGTCGCCGCGCCGCAGCAGCAGCGTCAAACCCATCACACCGACGCCCAACCATTGCAGCGCATCGAACGACTCGCCCAAAAAAATGAACGACAGTAGCAGTGAGACGCTCGTCTCCAAAATCACGAGCAGCACCACCTGCAAGCTGCCCATCCGCTTGACGCCCGCAAACAACGTCAACCGAGAGAGTGCCGTCGTTAGGCCGAGCACCCCGATCGCCACCGCCGCGCCGCCGGACTGGGGTAGCCATTCCAGCCGATAACCCGCGCGCGCCACCACCACGACCACCGCCATCGTCGTCAGGACGTATAGTGCCACCGTTGGTGAGGGCATTTCGTAGAGTACGCGCTGACTCAGGATGACCGTCCCGGCGAACAGGATTGCGTTGCCGAGCATGAGGCCGATACCCAGCCAATTGTTCGTGGCGTTAAAGCCGCCCGTCAGCAGCATAATGGCGACGCAGGCGAGTCCGACTCGCAGGAGGGTACGCTGCGTCAGGGCTTGTCCGCCCAGACGTGCCAGCACCACCACGAAGATCAAATAGGTGGCGTTGAGAAGCTGCGCCACCGACGCACTGAGCAGGTTGAGGCCGTTATAGTACATCAGCGAGCCGATGCCGTTCACCGTGCCGACCACGACACAGCCCAATAAACCCGCCGGATATATATACATAAAGCGGCGCGCGAACAGAAAATAGGTGATCCACAAAAAGAGTGCAGCCAGCACCGTTCGTACTGCCGCTACCGTGAACGGATCGGAGTGACCGGCATAAGCCAGCTTGCCGAGCACGGGAGCCATGCCCAAAAAGATCGGCGAGGCCAACGCTGGGATGAGCCAACCGAATTCGCGCTTGGCGGGAATCGGCTGATCGCTGGTGGGGACGGCATCACTCATCATGGCGAAACTTGCTGATTGGCGCGCTCAGCCTGGTTTGCGGAGCGGGCTGGTCGCGTGCGGCTTAAAGGGAAGCTCAATGTAAAATGAGCTGCCGGGCATTTTTTCCTCGTCACGGCCACTACTTTCGACCCATATACGACCACCATGTGCCTCGATGATCCCGCGCGTGATCGAGAGGCCGATACCCAACCCGCCGCCGCGAAAAGCAGTTTTGCTGGTCGAGTGCAACTGCGTATCACTGGCGGTGGCGAAGCGATCGAATATGCGCGTTTGATCTTCTTTGTTGATGCCAATACCACTGTCCTGGATAATCATCAAAATGGCGTTTGCGCCGCCGCGACAGATTACATTGATCACGCCACCGTCAGGTGTATATTTAATGGCGTTTCCGATCACATTATCAAGCGCAAGTTGGAGCAATTCGGAATCGCCTTCCATCGTGCGCGGCCACTGGGTGGCGTTGAAGCTGACGAGCAAATTGCGTTTTTGGGTGGCCTGCTGATAGCCACTGATGATCGTCTCGACGGTATCGCCCAGGCTGATCAGCGCCAAACTCAGTTCGACCCGCCCGCTGGCGACGCGCGAGATCGTCAAAATCTCGTTGATCACTTGCGCCATTCGATCGATCGAGTTGACCAGCCCATCAACGAAGGCCGACACATCCGAGGCTTCCTTGCGCAGGCGTACCACGACGGGCGATTCTTGCAGCAGGCGGCTGTAGCCATAAATCAGGGTGAGCGGTGTGCGCAGTTCATGGGCGGTAAGTTGGATAAAATCGTCTTTGACGCGATCGAGGCGGCGCAGTTCGGCGTTGCTCTGTTGCAGTTCGCGGATTTTGCCTTCGAGCCGCGAGACAATCTCCTGGTTATAAAGAATCTGAGCGATGCGCAAGGCGGCCTCATCGGTGGAGTCTTTGCCGCCGTTGAGATAGTGGGCGACCTGACCGGGCAGCCGATCGATGTCGACGGGCTTGGTGATGTAACCCGTCAGCCCGGCAGCCATCGCCATATCGCGCTCGGATGCCTGACTCTGCGCAGTGAGTCCGACGATCGGCGTGGTGCTGAACTGCGTCTCGCTACGCAAACGGGTGGTGACTTCACGGCCACTCAGATCGGGCAGGTTGATGTCCATCAGAATCAGGTCGGGCTTTTCGCGCTGGGCGGTATCGATCCCTTCGAGTCCGCGCTCGGCGACGATCACGGTATAGCCCGCAAACGACAACGTGCGCTGGACAAGCTGACGGCTGCCCGGATCATCTTCGATATACAGGATGGTCGCTTTTTCCGTCATGCGTGCTGGCTTCCCTTTACGGCGCAGAGGCCGCAGCGTATCAAAAACATATAGACTCGATTAGACATCTTTTTTATCAAGATTGGTATAAGAAACCATAGGAAATAGGGCACGATTCGGCATAATCTCAAGGTTTCTCAATTGTTGAAGCGATCGATACGCAAAAGAACCTCACCCCCACCCCTTCTCCGTAACACGGCGAGGGGTACAAAAAGACGGACGCGGCAAGCCGTCGTTCCTACACCAGACGGCATTTCGTAGGGACGGCGGCCTGCCGCGTCCGCGGTTGGTGAGGTTCTTCTATTCATCGAGCGCCTCGACGATGCTTTGCAGCAGTTCCTCGTTGAGGAATGTGCCTTTTTGGAGCAGACTGTCGATCTGGCCGTCGAGCCGCTGACGCTCTTTCACGGTGAGTTCTTTCGCGGTCAGCACGATCACCGGAATATCGCGCAGCGAGTCGTCGCCCTTGAGCGTGTCGATCACGCCGAAGCCGTCCACGCCTGGCATCATCAGATCGGTGATGACGAGATCAGGGTGAATCTGGCGCACCATATTGATGCCAGTCGTGCCGTCGTAAGCCAGATGCACATCGTAGTTGCCGCGCGCCTGCAAGATGCGGCGGATGAGGCGAGCGGCGTCGGGGTTGTCTTCCATGACGACGATGCTTTTGATTGCCGATTCGACCTGTTCCAGCGCTGAGAGCAAGCCCTCTTCAGGCAGCACGGGCGAGCGTCCGGCGCGGCTGACATCGACGTTGCGCGCATATTGATCGCCCAGGATTTGCTTTTCGACCGGGAAAGTGTGGCCGGAACAGTTGATCACCACAACCTGATCGGGGTGGATCGCGCCCGCCCGCACCATTTTGAATAATCCGGCAAAGGCGACGGCGGTGGCGGGTTCGACGGACATGCCCTCATGCTGCGCCAGAATGCGCGTGGCATCGAAGGCTTCCTGATCAGTGGCCGCTTCCATCGTGCCGCCATGCTGATCGATGATGTCGAACAGCAGTTGGTAGGCGCGCCCCGGATCGCCCGTGGAAAGGGTAGCGATAATCGTCTGTGGATTCTCGACAGGGACGGCGACGCGCGAATTGGCTTTGTAAGCGTTAACCATCGGTGCGCAGCCCGCCGATTGCACGACGCCGATCGAGGGTGTCTTCGTGACCGCGCCCAGTTCGCGCAGTTCGTTGAAACCCTTCACCACGCCGATTGGCCCCATGCCGCCGCTGACCGACTGGATAAACCAATCGGGCGCGCGTCCGCCAAGTTGCTCGACGATCTCGAAGGCAATCGTCTTCATGCTTTCGACGGCGGCCACCGATTTGATGCCGCGATCGATGAACAGGTTTTTGCTTTGCGCGAAACGATTGGCGACGATCTTGGCCTGATCGTAAGTGCCCGTGACTTTGATCACCTCGCCGCCATAGAGTGCCGCCTCGCGCATTTTGTCGCCGGGCACCATGCTCGTCAGGAACGACCACATTTTGATGCCTGCGCGCGCCGCAAACGCCGAATAAGCAATGGCGACGTTCCCGGTCGAAGCGACGACCGCCTCGTGAATGCCGAGTTCTCGCATCACAGAAATCGCCACCGATGCCTGCCGGTCTTTGAACGAGCCAGTCGGCCCCTGGCGTTCATCCTTGATATACAGGTTACGCAAACCCAGCATCGCACCCAGGTTATCGGCTTTGATCAGCGGCGTGCCCCCTTCGCCGAGGCTGACGATATTGGCGGTATCGTAGAGCGGCAGCAGTTCGTGATAACGCCATAGGCCAGGGGGACGAGTCGCCACTTGCGCCAGCCAGTTCGAGGCGCGCAGGGCAGCGAGATCGTAGCGCGCTTCAAGGATGTTCTCGCCACAGCGCGGGCAAGCCGGAATCGGACGCTCGTAGCGGGCGCGCCAATGGCAGTTGATACACTCCAGTTCGATCTGCTTGGGGGGTGCTTGATTAACGCTCACGCCGAGTCATTCTCATTTCTCTCGTCAAAACTGTAACTGAATGATCTTTGAAAAAGGGTGCGGCAATTGTGCCGCACTTTGGGGGCGTGGTCAATGATTTGTGAAAAACGTAAAGGGGAAATCGTGTAGGGGGCTAAAGGAACTAACGCTGAAACCAGATAAAGTTCGCGCACTCACCTCACCCCCCAACCCCCTCTCCGTCACCATCGAGAGGAGGCGTCAAGCCGCACAACTCCCCTCTCCGTGAGGACGGAGAGGGGCCGGGGGTGAGGTTCTTCAATGCGTGGCGTCTAATGGGTTTCACCATAACGGTGAAACATTGATTGCGGTTTACCCGTGCTGGTTAAGTGAGCTTTTCAAGGCCACGCCCGTCAGTGACTGCTTGGCCTCCAGAAGCTGATTTGGAGTGCCTTCAAATATGACTTTCCCACCTTTGTTGCCTCCTTCTGGCCCCAGATCAATGATCCAATCGGCGTTTTTGATGACATCCAGGTTGTGTTCGATCACGATGACCGTGTTCCCGGTGTCAACCAGCCGATTTATCACCGCCATCAAGTGGCTAATATCTGACATGTGCAAACCCGTCGTCGGCTCATCCATGACATAGATACTGCCCTTTTTATGCAGTTCGGTGGCGAGTTTGATGCGCTGGCATTCGCCACCCGACAGGGTACTGAGGGGCTGACCCAGGGTAAGATAATCCAGACCAACTTCGCTCATTGCCTTGAGTGTGCGCGCAATTTCCTTGATGTCAAAGTAGTTGAGCGCCTGTTGCACGCTCATCGCCAGCACTTCAGAGATCGACTTCCCGTTGAATTTATAGGCCAGCACTTCGTCCTTGAAGCGCTTGCCACCGCAGACCTCGCACGGGATTTTTACCTCGTCAAGGAAGGCCAGATCGGTGTACACGACCCCCAACCCCTGACAGTTTTCGCAGGCACCTTTCGAGTTGAAACTAAACAAGGATGGGCTGACTTTGTTGGCAGTGGCGAAGGCTTTGCGTATGTCGTCCATGATGCCCGTGTAAGTGGCGGGATTCGACCGTGTAGAGGTTCCCACCGCCGATTGGTCAATCACTATCGCACCAGGATGCTGCCGCAAAAATACTTGGTGAATGAGTGAGCTTTTGCCCGAACCCGCCACGCCGGTCACGGCGGTCAGAATACCTGTGGGTATATCGACAGTGACGTTCTGCAAGTTGTTGACACGGGCATTCGTAATGGTTAGTTTGCCCTTTGCCGGACGAAAGCCCTCTTTGAGTGGCATTCCCTGGTTCATATGTCTGCCCGTGAGCGTATCGGCGTGCAGCAGGTTGGCAAAATCGCCTTCGTAGACAATGCTACCGCCCTGACTACCCGCGTGCGGGCCAACGTCCACAATATGATCGGCGATGCGAATAACATCCGGGTCGTGCTCCACCACCAGGACGGTGTTGCCCTTATCGCGCAGCTTTTGCAGGATTTCGTTTAAGCGGTGAACATCGCGCGGATGTAAGCCGATGCTTGGCTCGTCAAAGACATACATCACCTCGACGAGACTGCTGCCCAGATGTTTGATCATCTTGATGCGTTGCGATTCACCACCGGACAGGGTATCCGTTTCTCGACTAAGGCTCAGGTATTCAAGGCCAATATCGATCATGTGTTGCAGCCGTGCGGCGAGCGTTGCAACGATCGGAGCGGCTACCGGGTCGGTGATGGTTCCAATGACGTCGATCAGCTCGTTAACCTCCATAGCCGATAGCTCGGCGATGTTGCGCCCATCGATTTTGGAACTCAGCGCCCGCTGACTCAGGCGTGCGCCCTTGCACAGCGAGCAGGGTCCGAAACTCATATAGGGCGCCACCGCATTTTGGGTGCGTTCCGACATGGACTTTACATCGCGCGTGACGTACTTTTGGATGAACTTGTCAATAATCCCCTCGAATGCGAAGTTGACAGCTTGACTCCCCATCTCGATTTTACCCTTACGGGGTTTGCTGTGGAGGAGGGTGTCCATTTCTTCGTCTGTGTAGTCAGCCAGTTTTTTGTCCATATCGAACAAACCCGACTGAGGGTCAATACTCCAGCCCCAAATCCATCTTTTTGCGGATTCATTGCTGACAGCATACTCCGAAAACAAGATGGCCCCTTCGTTGAGCGATTTGGACATGTCTAGAAAGGCATCCAAATCCACGCCGATTTTGCGGCCCAGACCATTGCATTCCGGGCACATGCCTTGCGGATCATTAAATGAAAAGACATTGTAGTTGCCCACAAAAGGCTGTCCGATGCGCGAAAAGAGCAGCCGGAGCACGGGGGAAATGTCGGTGATGGTCCCCACTGTCGAGTGCGATCCACCACTCAGGCGCTTTTGGTCAACGACAATTGCCATACTCAGGTTTTCGATGGCATCGGCATCGGGTTGGGCATAATGGGGCAGGAAAGTGCGAACGAAGGTACTGAAAGTGTCGTTTAATTGGCGTCGGGCTTCGGCAGCGATAGTATCAAATACAATTGATGATTTACCGGAGCCGGAGACGCCCGTAAATAGGGTGATCTTGTGTTTGGGGATACGCAGCGATACGTCTTTCAGGTTGTTTTCGCGGGCACCGCGAATTTCGATATATTCCGGGTTCACGATTACGTCCTATTAACCATTGTGGTCGATTCTATCACGGACAACTCTTCAAAAAGTTCACGTCACGACATGTTTTTGCCTGTGTCCATTGTTTACCATTGTTAA
>JBBRMW010000162.1:0-13270 GCA_038230635.1 Aggregatilineales bacterium
ACGCGCTCATCCCCCTCATTTTGATCGGCGGCGCGGTGCTGCTTGGCACGGCAATCGCAGCAATCCAACTTGTGCCGACCGCCGAACTCCAACGCCAGTCACAGCGATCGGCGGGCGCGGCGGAAAGTTTCGCGCTCAATTTCAGCTACGAATGGCCGGCCCTGGTTACGCAGTTCAACCCGTTTTTCTTCGGCAACCCTGGCGACGGCACCTATCAAATCGGCGGCGAATACTTCGAGACCGCCTCGTATATCGGAATCCTGCCGTGCGTGCTGGCTTTGCTCACGATCGGCCATTTTGTGCGCTTCCGCCGCCGACTCGATCCAGTTTCGACCGCTATTCAATTGATCCCGTTTTGGGCACTGGTGACCGGAATCGCTTTCGTTTTCGCATTCGGGCGCAATTCGCCCATTTTCGTGTTCTTGTTTCGCCATGTGCCGACTTTCAACTTGTTTCAAGCGCCTGCACGGTGGCTGCTGCTGGCGACTTTCAGCATGAGCGCATTGGCGGGCGTTGGCGTCTCACTGTGGCGACCCGATCGGCGATCAATCGCGCGCGGACGACTGGCATTGGTGGGCGCACTGACGATCGCGGGCATCGGACTGGTTGCGGTGATCGCTATCAAAGGTGGATCGGGCGTGATTCCGCGGAGTTTGCTCGTCTTGGGATTGCAATTGGCGGCGGTGGCGATCGCCTTCGCGTGGCAGCCGTTGCAGCCGACTCACTGGCGGCGTTGGGCGATCGGCGTGCTGCTGTTCGTGGCCGTCGATTTGTGGTGGGCGAATGCTTTGAGCAATCCGACTGTCCCGGCCAGCTTCTACGATCCGCGCCCGCCACAGTCAATGGCCCGCACGTTTATCCCGGATGCAACCCTGAACACGCTTGAATTCGACCGTTTTTTACTTTTCAAAGATTACCGGGTGGCCGTGACGCGCCAATCCGATTATCGCGCGGCGGGGCTGCCCGATATGAACTTGCTCGATCGGCAGCCGTCGTTCAACACGTTTGAGCCGCTGCGCCCCGACGGCATCGAGCGCTTCACCGCTTTGTTGAACAGCAATCCCGCGCCCAATTTGTTCGCCGCCGCCGCGATCAGCACGCCCGCGAATCCGTCACCACCGCGCGCGTGGCTCGTGCCGAATATTATCCGTGCCGCCGATCCTTTTCACGATATGGCCGATCCAACATGGCAGCCGTACCAATCAGCATTCGTAGAAACGGATTCGCCAACGCTGACTGGGAGTTCGCCGCTGAATGATAAAAATGCGGCTCATATCGATTCGGAAACGCCGCTCAGCCTGGAGATCAGCGTCAACGCAACGGCGACAGCGGCTTTGATCGTGGCGGATGCGTGGTATCCTGGCTGGGTGGCGACGATCGATGACACGCCGACTCTGATCTATCGCGCGAACGGCGCATTCCGCGCAGTGATCATCCCCGCCGGACAACATCGCGTGATCATGCGCTACCAACCGGACTCAGTACGAATCGGCGCGCTGATCAGCGGTTTGGCGCTGGCGATCTGGCTGGTGTTGTGTGCGGTTCTGGTCTTTAGCAGGAGAATTGCATCTCATTTTGTGATGATAAGCGGACGCGGCAGGCCGCCGTCCCTACAAAAAACGCCGTTCTTGTAGGGACGTCACATGCCGCGTTCGTCTCTCATGCGATAGGTGGTGGGAAGTTATCCGCTCACCGTGGCCGCCATTGTCGCGGTCATATCCGATGCGGGGGCGGGTTGAATGACGATCTTGTGTGGTGCTTTACCGACTGCAATCGTTGCCGTGACTTGGTTGCTTTCCAGATTCACCACCGAAACGCTGTTGTCGTTTTCATTCGTGACATAAGCCGTGTCGCCATCGGCACTGGTGGCGATCCAGTGCGGCATTTTGCCGACCGGAATTTTCACTTTGACCGTGTTGGTCGCCGGATCAATGACGTTCAGTTCATTGGTGGTTTGGCTGACCACAAGCGCATATTCACTGGTGAAAAAGGGTTGGTGCGGTGACGCGCCCACTGCGATCTGCGCCACAATCATGTTTGTCGTGGGATCGAGTACCTGGACCGTGTTTACGCCGACCTGCGTAAAATACACTTGTTTGCCGTCGCGGCTAAAGACGACCGAACGCGGTGGTTGTTGCAGTGGCACTGAGGCGATTTGCTTGTGATCGGCGACGCTCAAAACCAGCAGACTGGGCGCGGTTTTGCTTTGGGATGCCACATAGGCCGTCTTTCCGTCTGGACTCAGCCCAATATTATGGGGGGTATCGACGGGCACTTGCGCAACGATGGTGTTGCCGGGCAGTTCGATAAAGTCTACCATGCCCGTGCTCACAACGCCCGCCAGGAGCACCTTACCATCGGGGGTCACGGCCAGCCCATACGGACCAGCGCCCACTTCAATGGTGCCTGTTACTTTGTCGTTTGTCGTATCAATGACGCTGATTTTGGTGTCGCCTGTGCTGCTGACATAGACGGTCTGCCCGTCGGGGGTGATGAGCAGGCTATCGGGACCGCCAGGCACCGGGATAGTCGTCAGAACTTGATTGGTGCCCGTATCGATCACGGCCACCGCGTTATCCTTGAACAAGCCGACATAGGCTTTGGGCGCGGCAGCAGCGGCGTGCGCGCCAAATGGCTGGGCGAGCAGCAACAGCGCGAGCACCGCCAAACACAGGGTTAGGAGGCGACTGCCAGCGGAACGACGAGATGTTGGAGCGGACGACTGATTCAAATGGTTACGATTCATTGCTGATTTCCTTTCACGCTTACCCATTACAGCGATCTATACTGGTGGATGGCTCAGGGTATTCCCGCTTGAGGCCAGAATCGGCAATATGGAATAAAGTCGTGCGCGAAACGGTCTGAGTCAGATCGGGTCGAACGGATTGGATGCGCGCGTGAATAGAGAGGATTCGTCTTTTGCCCAACAAGCGAAGTCAGTTCGAGAGCGCCGTCACGCCGTATCTCGACGCGGCCTACAACTTGGCGCGCTGGTTGACGGGTCATGATGAGGATGCAGAAGACGTGGTGCAGGAAGCCTTACTACGGGCGTTCAAGTTTTTTGATGGCTTTCGGGGCGGTGACAGCCGCGCCTGGTTGCTGACGATCGTGCGCCACACGGCCTATACGTGGCTGCGTCAGAATCGCGCGGCGCTGATCCTTTCGTTGGATGAGGAGCTACGTGCCGATCCATTGATCGATGATGCCGAAGATCGGTTGATGGCGAGCCTCGACCAACAAGCGCTCCATCAGGCAATCGCGGCACTGCCGATCGCGTTCCGTGAGGTCATCATTTTGCACGATTTGGAAGGGCTGGCCTACAAAGAAATCGCGACCATTGCCAACATTCCGATCGGCACGGTGATGTCCCGACTGGCACGCGCTCGCAAGCACTTGTACCATGCACTGGCACAGACTCAGAGCATCGATCGACCGCGCCGCGAACAAAGCGAGAAGACCTCATGAACTGCGACGAAGTACGCACGCTGATCGACGCCTATGCCGACAACGAACTCGATCTGATGACCAGTCTGGCGATCGAGCGTCATCTCCAAACGTGCCCCGACTGTCCGACCATCTATCAAAATCGGCTGACATTGCGGAGCGCACTGAATATGGATGCACTGTATTTCCGGCCATCGTCGGTGGTGCGGGGACGACTCATGCAAGCCGTGCATCACGCCGATCGGGAACGCTTCAATCGGATCGCGGGATTCAGGCCACAGATGCGCTGGATCGGAGCAATCGGGTTAGTCGCGGTTGTGCTGCTCGTCGCCGGGCTGATCGTCGTGCGAAACGCGACACTCGCGCCCGCCTCCGATCCCCTGGTCGCAGACGTGTTGGCAAGCCACGTCCGATCGCTGCTCGTTGATCACCTGACCGATGTGCTCTCGACCGATCAACATACCGTCAAGCCCTGGTTCGATGGCAAACTCCCGTATGCACCCACCGTGGTCGATCTGGCCGCTGAGGGGTTTCCGTTGGAGGGTGGTCGGCTCGATTATGTGGAAAATCATGCGGTGGCCGCACTGGTTTACCGCTCCGATAAACACCCGATCAATCTATTCATCTGGCCGACCGCCGATCTGCCGGATTCCGCGCAAAGTGCGATCACGCTGCAAGGCTATCACATGCTGCATTGGACGGCGGGCAGCATGACTTATTGGGCGGTATCTGATGTTGAGATCGATAAACTAAGTGCTTTCGCCGATTTTCTCAAACGCCAATAAATAAACCTCTCCCCAACTCCTTCTCCGTAACCACAACGAGGGGTGAGGTTCTTCATTTGGCAACCATCGGCATTTTGATCCCATGCCTTTGGGCGGCGGCGATCGCCTCTGGATAGCCAGCGTCGGCATGACGCACCACGCCCATCCCCGGATCGGTGGTCAGGACGCGCTCCAAACGCGCGGCGGCGGCATCCGTGCCATCAGCCACAATCACCTGTCCGGCGTGCTGGCTGTAGCCGATTCCGACGCCGCCACCGTGATGAAAGCTGACCCATGTCGCACCGCCCACCGCATTGATCAGCGCATTCAGAATCGGCCAATCAGAGATCGCGTCCGAGCCGTCGCGCATGGCTTCCGTTTCGCGGTTGGGCGAGGCGACCGATCCGGCATCCAGGTGATCGCGCCCAATGACGAGCGGTGCTTTGACCACCCCGCTGCGCACCAGTTCGTTGAGCGCCAACCCCGCCCGCGCCCGTTCGCCGTAACCCAGCCAACAAATCCGTGCAGGCAATCCCTGAAACGCGATTCGCTCGCGGGCGAGTCGCATCCAGCGCGCCAAATGCGGATCATCCGGAAACAGCCGCAGGATTTCTTCGTCTGTGCGGTAAATATCTTCGGGATCGCCGGACAGTGCCACCCAGCGGAACGGCCCCTTCCCCTCGCAAAATAGCGGACGAATATAGGCCGGGACGAAGCCGGGGTAATCGAAGGCGTCGGTCACGCCCGCATCAAAAGCACGCTGCCGCAAATTGTTGCCATAGTCGAACACGATCGATCCGGCGCGCTTGAAATCGAGCATCGCGCGACATTGTGCAGCCATCGCTTCTCCGCTAAGCCGCGCAAACTCGGTTGGATTCGAGTCGCGCAGACTCGCCGCCGCTTCCAACGACAAGCCGAGCGGCAGATAGGCCAACGGATCGTGGGCGGGAGTCTGATCGGTGACGACATCGGGACGAACACCCAGACGATGCAAACGCGCGTAAACCTCGGCGGCATTGCCGATCAACCCGATCGATAGCGGTTCGCCGCGCGCCACCGCCGCCTCGACCTTGACCATCGCATCTTCCAGATCATCGCTGATTACGTCCAGATAGCGCGAATCCAGCCGCCGCTGTGCCCGCGCCCGATCGACTTCGACCACCAGCGCCACGCCTTCGTTCATGGTGACGGCCAGCGGCTGCGCGCCACCCATCCCGCCCAGTCCTGCCGTGAGCACGAACTTACCCTTGAGACTCGGCCACCCCTGCTGCTGCGCCAACGATCCGAGCGTCTCGTAAGTGCCTTGCACAATGCCCTGGCTGCCGATATAAATCCACGAGCCAGCCGTCATCTGGCCGTACATCATGAGGCCCTGACGTTCCAGTTCGTCAAAAATTTCCTGAGTCGCCCAATGTGGCACGAGGTTCGAGTTGGCGATCAGTACGCGCGGCGCATCGGCATGACTGCGAAACACGGCGACGGGTTTGCCCGACTGCACGAGCAGCGTCTCATCATTTTCGAGTGTCCGCAAGGTGTCGCAAATCGCGTCGAAGGATTCCCAGTTGCGAGCGGCCCGTCCACGCCCGCCGTATACGATCAACTGATCGGGCGCTTCGGCCACTTCGGGATCGAGGTTGTTCATGAGCATTCGCAAGGCAGCTTCTTGCAGCCAACCCTTGCAGCTTATTTCGGTACCGCGCGGCGCGCGAATCATCCGCGACATATTTTTGAGTCCCCCTCAATGAAACAATAATCGAGCGTTTTGCAGATGTGGCAATTCTAACACAGACGATACAGACAACCTGAACATCCTGACGGGAAAGTGAATTATTGCACAAATGATTTTGAACGTGTATACTGAACGGATAGTGCTCAACCCACGCATAAAAGCCGCAAGATAAAGGACATACCGATCATGAAACCACTGTTCAGGTTGATGGGTTCATGTGTCATTTTGACATCTGTGCTATTCCTTCAGTTCGGCGCGGCATTGTCAAAGGTGCGGGCTGGGCTAAAAACCGAGCACGTCCTAGATGGATCTCTCTATGGCGGCGGAGAAATTGTTTTCACATCTGAGCAAGACTCGAGTCCCAATGCGCGTGTTTACAGCATAAATCCTGATGGAACAAATTTCCGTCAAATCTCGGATGACATAAAATGTCAACGACCATTTTGTATTTCTTTTCATCCAGTTTGGTCGCCAGATGGCAAATACGTTGCTTTCTTCATTGAACTCGACAAAACATCAGGTATTTCAATCAACATCCTCAACATCGCCTCACATCAGCAACATACATTAGTCACTACCCATGTAGCTCCATACTTGACGCTATCATGGGCCGCTGACAGTAAATCGCTGGCTTATGTATCTAATGCTGAATTTGAGCCAGATCATGCCGAAAAGATCTATATGATCAACGTGGATGGCACTCATAACAAGCGATTTCTCGACCTTCCAAATACCTTCGTTACCAGTCCGCAATGGGCACCAAACGGTGCGCATATCCTTTTTAATCTGCAAAATGCCCAAGCTGTCCAATGGATCATAAGTGATCCTGACGGCACCCATCAGCGGGTGATCAACAGCGACCGAACCGTTCTGCGTTGGTCACCCGACAGTCAAACTCTGGCTATCGGACGGTCCGATAGTGGTTCCATCGATATTGTCAACGCTAACGACGGAACCATAAAATTAACACTGGCTATTCCGTCAGATACAACGCTCGTCAGTTGGTCACCTGATGGACAATCCTTGCTCTTGGATTCAGAGCCAGATGCCGATGGGAATAACCAGTTGTATGTTGTTGGACTTGGAGACAAAGCTGTTCATCAGATCACTGCTTCGCCTGCCAATTATATAAACGCTTCCTGGTCTCCGAACAGCAAATATATCGCCGTGGAGGCTACTATAGAGAACGAGTTGATCGCTCTTGGGAGCGATATTTATATACTAGTTAACATTCACAATAGAGATCACCCCTATATATGGGGGCAAAATGTCTATCAAAATCCGTCACTACCCCTATATATGGCGATTGCGTCAATTGTGAATGTTATCTACTCGGTGTTAACGACGGAAGCATCAAGAAGTTCAGCGATATACTAAAGGGCAACCTTGATGAAGTGGGTTATCATGCACCCAACTGGTTAGCCAATGCAACCATATCTGAAATTACACCTACGCCATAATCGATGCCTTTATTCAGCAAATATATAATCGCTACGTAGAAACATCTATTAAGTCCAACCACAGTGAAAGTATCGAGTAAACTCATGGCTGGAGTGCCGAATGAAAGCGATCCAAATACCGATCCTGGGCGCGGTGCAATTGGAAGAACTGGATAAATTGTACAACGACACACGCGATACAGACAACCTGCACGTTCTGAAACAGAAAGTGAATTATTGCACAAATGGTTTTGAGCGTGTACACTGAGCGGATAGTTCTCGACGTTCCTATAAAAGCCGCAAGATAAAGGACATACCAATCATGAAACCAATGCTCAGGTTGATAGGTTCATGTGTCATTTTGACATCTGTGCTATTCCTTCAGTTCGGCGCGGCATTGTCGAAGGTGCGGGCTGGGCTAAAAACCGAGCATGTCCTGGATGGATCACTCTATGGCGGCGGAGAAATTGTATTTACGATGCAGCAGTATTCGGCTCGATATATGGGTGTTTATGTCATTAACCCAGATGGGACTGGATACCGAAAAATTTCAGATGATTCGCTATGCCATAGCAAATTCTGCTCAGAAAATAAGCCAACCTGGTCGCCGGATGGCAAATCCGTGGCCTTCTTCGCTGAACTTACTATCGTCCCTGAAACTTCAATCAGCGTGGTAAACATAGCCTCACAACGGCAACATACAGTAATCACCACCCAGGTATCTCCATACTTAACGCTATCATGGGCCGCTGACAGTAAATCGCTGGCTTATGTATCTAATGTTGAAATTGAGCCCGATCACGCCGACAAGATCTATATGATCAACGTGGATGGCACTCATAACAAGCGATTTATCGACCTTCCAAACACCTTCGTTACCGATCCGCAATGGGCACCAAACGGTGCGCATATACTTTTTGGCCTGCAACGTGGCCAAGCTGTACAATGGATCATAAGCGATCCCGATGGCACCCATCAACGGGTGATCAACAGCGACCGAACCGTTGTGCGTTGGTCACCCGACAGCCAATCGCTGGCTATTGGACGGTCCGGTAGTGGTTCCATCGATATTGTCAACGCTAACGACGGAACCATAAAATTAACATTGGCTATTCCATCTGATACAACGCTCCTCAATTGGTCACCTGATGGACAATCCTTGCTCTTGCATTCAGAGCCAGACGCCGATGGGAATAACCAGTTGTATGTGGTTGGACTTGGAGATAAGGCTGTTCATCAGATCACTGCTCCGCCTGCCAATTATGTAAACGCTTCCTGGTCTCCGAACAGCAAATATATTGCGGTGGAAGCTACTATAGAGAACGACTTGATCGCTCGTGCGAGCGATATTTATATACTCGGTGTTAACGACGGAAGCATCAAGAAGTTCAGCGATTTCTTCAAAAGCGATCTTAATGAAGTGGATTACAATGAACCTAACTGGTCAGCCAATGCAACCATACCTGAAATTACACCTACGCCATAATCGCCGCCCATTGATTCGTCAAATTCGTTTCGGTTATGGCTTTTTCGCCGCCCACGCCGTTTCCTGGATCGCCAGATCGATATACACCGCCGTTGACCAGCCGAAAATAGGCGCAGCTTTGGGTGGCCGATCACCTGTCAGCGGATCGTAATACTCGAAAATATCGGGCAGTCGCCGGAGCAGATCGAGCGTTTTGTGGCGCAGTTCGCTCGCTAGATCGTCTTTTCCGATCCGTTCGAGCGCCTCGATGAACATATAGTTGATGTTGACCCAGGTCGGCCCGCGCCACATCTGCTGCGGATCGAACTTCGGATCGTCGATCGCCACCGTCGGCAGCGGCCAGCGTGCCCAGAATTCGGCGGGGTTCGTGAGATGTTCGATCAGGCGCGCCACGATCGGTTCGGGCAGCCGACCCGTCCACAATGGTAACAAGCTGAACGGCGTCAGTACGTCAACCGCGTGTTTTTCGCCCGTCGCGCCCACATGGATCGCCTGGAACAGGCCGCGCTCGGCATCCCAGGTTTGCGCGATCATCAATTTCACCCGCTGCGCCGCTTCCGCACGAAAACGCTCCGCATCTTTTGATTCGCCGATCAAGTCGGCGATGCGTGCCAAGCAATCGGCCTGGAGACACAGATAGGTGTTCAGATCGGGCGCGATCACGGGCATCCCGTCATCCCACAACGGACTATCATCGAGTCCCGACGAAAACGGATGACGATACACGGCCAGCCCATCCGCATCGCTGTTGGCGGTGATCCACCAATTTTGCCAACGTACCAGCGGTGCGTAGATTTCTTGCAGAAAGTCGAGATGGCCGGATTTTTCGTAGATTTTAAGCGCTGCCCACGCCAACAGCGGCGGCTTGGTCACATCGGCATCGACGGGCTTTGTCAGGTGCATGATCAAACCCTCGTCGTGGATGGCGTCCGGCAGCATCCCATCGGCGCGCTGGTGATCGATCAAAATGCGCAGTTGATCCTCGGCCAGCACCGGATCGACGTGACGATAGGCGAGCGCATGGAAAAACTGATCCCAGTGCCACACGCCCACATAGTGAATTTTCGAGGGTGCGAGCGCTTCCCGCGTGAAAAAATAGCGCGGGCTGAGCAGCCCCGCCCGCATGATCCACCACGCATAATCGTACTGTTTGCGGTACACATCGAGCACGGGCGGAGTCGCCGCGAACCAGCTTTCCCAACGCGCCCGCGATCCCTGTATCACCGTTTCCGATCGGTGCAGCGACCGGTTGAAACCGAGGCGCGGCGTGATATTTAGCAAGATCACGTCATCGTCGCTCGCTTCGATCGTCAGGCTAACACGAAACAAATTTGCTTCCGGTGCTTCGATGGCGTTGGTCAGCAGCCGCGCACCCGTTGTATAGGCCACGTTGCGATTGCCGTGCAGTGTGCCACCACGTCGATCGGCCACTGCCTGATGCGCAAACACCTCAAAAGTCAGGCCGAAGCGTCCAGGCGGCAGTCGCAGCAGCAGCGTTTCGGTATCGGCGAATGCCCACTCGAAATTGCCGACGGCGGTGCGCAGGATCAGGCTGTGCGGATAGCTATCGGTCTGAAATTCAAGCAGCTTGCCCGCTCCATCCAGCAGCCGAAAATGGTTGATCAACGGCGTCCGCGTGCGATAGGGGCCGAACTCGCTCTCCCATTTCAGCCAGCGCTCCGCCAACCGCACCGAAAGTTCGTGCTGCTGCCGTGAGAGCAGAATACGCGAGCCGCGATCGGTAAACGGGATGCTGGTCAGGTCGATTCGATTGTGAAGATTTTCAATGGCAGACATGGTTGCTCAATGATTCTATTGGATGGTAATGATAAGTTTATCCCGTCGTGATATTTGCGCCTCTGGGAACCCCTCGCCCCCCGGCCCCTCTCCCACAAGGGTAGAGGGGTGAGCCGCGCGCGATTCCCCTTCCACCCCTGTGGGGGAAGGGGTTAGGGGATGAGAGGTCTCTTACTTTACGTTAATCGTCCCCAATATCGGGAAGTCACCGCTCATGCCCATGCCCGTGAATGGCAGCGGCAGCGGATATGCGTACCAGTACACCTTGAGGCCGAGTCGATAATCACCCGGCGGCAGATCAGCCGGAATCAGCAGGCGCGGTTGATCGAAGTGCAGATCACCCGCGTGCCAGCCGCTCATCGGCGATTTGCCGTCGAATGGTGATCCGTCGTGCTGCACGGCTAAGCGCCCGGTCGAGTCGATCAAAAATGCCGAAACACTATAATCGCGCTGCGGATCGGTCAACACTGACCACCACAGCGAGATCGGGAGCGTCTCGCCGCGCATCACCGTCGCCGAATATTGCGCCTTTGCCAGCGCCACGAGGCCGCCATACGTCACCAGCGGCGGCGTTGTAATGGGTTTATCGTAGCGGTAAATGCGGATCAAGTTCGTTTCGAGGTGGGTTTCGATTTGGGTGGCCGTCCGCACGAAGCCGTGATCGCTCAAAAAGGTGAGCACGCCGTCTTCATCTTTGCCCCAGTCAGCTATCCAGACCGCCGATTTGTTTTGAAAATAATCGAGCATTCGGAAAAAGAATTGATCGCGGTACGTTTCGAGCCAGGCCGGGATCGAGATCAGAGGCAGTGTCGCCGGATCGACCGCCAGATCGCGGCCAATGTGGTAGCGCAGCGCGAAATCATCGACCCACACGTCCATGATCACGGGTTCATCGGGCAGCCGATAATCCACGATGTCGTGCGCCACCTGCCGCCACGGTGGTTTGACGAAATACGCATCGAGCGTCGTCAGGCTAACGGCCACGATCACCGCCAGCAAAAAGGCGCGCGGCGTCCGTTCCAGGTTGGTCAGACCGTGCCCGATCAACACGGCAATCGCGGGCGTGATCAATAAAAAGTTGCGCGGCGTCAGAATTTCATAGCGTGTATTGATCGCCACAATCGCCACGATGGGCACGGCGAACCACAGCAGCAGATAGACCGTCGCACGAATCGGACGTAAGCGGATCGCCGCGAATCCGTTCTGATAGCGGACGAATGCCAGTCCGAGCAGCAACAGCCCGACCGTCAGCCCAAAATGTGAGCCGAACAGGTTATCACGGATGGTGATGAACGTTTCCGGCGAGTTGGAGAGCGACGATTGAAACAAGATCGGGCGCGTATAGCGGACGAGGCTTTGATTGACGAACACGACCGCCCAGGGCAGCCACGCCACGCCGATCAGCGCCCAACGCAGCCACAAATCCGGCCAGCGGCGCAGGGGTCGCACGACCAGCACTATATGCAAAGCCTGCACGATCACGATGAAGCCGCCCAGATAATGCGTGTACAGCAGCGCGACGCTCGCCAGCAGCCAACCGATGCCGTTAACCCGCGTTGGCCCCCGAACATATCGTAAATAAAAGATGGTACTCAGCACAGCCATCGTCGCCATTTGCGTATAGTGGCGTGTCTCCTGCGCCAGCATAATATCGTTATCGGCCAGCGCCAGCATCAACGCTGCGAACACGCCCGCTCGCCGCGAAAAAACATCCGCGCCCAGCCGATAGACCAGCGCCACGCCAGTCAGCGACCAGAACGCCGAGAACAAGCGCGCGACGCTTTCACTGTTGCCAGCCAGCAGCGTCCAATAATGGAACAACGCGAAGTACAACGGCGGGTGCTGATCGTTCGCCATGGTGATCACCACGTCGGAGAGCGACGGCCCATGCGAAAGCAGCATCGTCCAACCCTCATCCGCCCAGAACGATTCTTTGTTGATGCTCCATACACGCAGCAGCATCGCCCCCAGCAGCAGCGCCATTAACAGGATTATGCCCGCATTGGCTCGGCGCGGGGCATTATTTTTCAATTCAGCTTGCACACAAGATTCCTGGATAAATTGCTCGCAGCGTCAACTATAACCGCGCTGTACGAAGCTGACAAAACACAGAGCGTGTGCGCCGCCCTTAGCTGGGAAGAAAGACGCGAGCTGAACCGCTGTACCACCCTGCAAAATTAAAAACTGCATCTGGTGGTTGACTTTGCGTTCGGAGGAACTATAATAAATATCTGAAAATTGTAAACAATAAACTGTAGGCGAAACTTTATGAAAACCATGATGAATGAATCATTTGATGCTCAGCTTGTTACTCAAGAATTTATAAATGATCCATATCCAATCCTCCATTTCTTACAATTAGAGGCCCCCGTCTATTGGAGCGAGTCTATCGGTGGCTGGATTATTACGCGCTACGAAGACGTTTTAGTGACCTTTCGAGATGTTGCGCACTTTTCCAACGAAGGTCGGCTAGCAGGGCAATTGCGTCTAAACTGAAGAAAGTAAAGACGGCAGATCAGCCATAGGGAGCACTTTAAGCAAATAGTCATTATCCCAGCCAGCCCGAAGTCGTTTAACCTGAATGCCGCCTGTGGCTGATGATTCTTGTTCG
>JBBRMW010000163.1:0-13143 GCA_038230635.1 Aggregatilineales bacterium
GACGCGGCCTGCCACGTCCGCGTTTGTCCGCTGCTTTCACCGATCGAAGTTAGAAATCCTCAGGCGGATCGACCACCTGTTCCCGCACGTAACGCGCGATCAGACGTTGTGCGATCGCGCCCGCATCACACTTGACGCCCTGGCGCGTGAAGTATTCACAGACTCGTTCCACATCACGGCGCAGGATAAACGCAGCGTTTTGGTTGGTTTCGGGGTTCGTCACTTGTGGAAAATCGATGAGAGTCAGGCGGCCTTCCCAATACAGGATATTGAACGCCGAGAGATCGCCGTGAATCATGCCATGTTGAAGCATGAGTTCGATGTTTCGCAGCGTTTCCTCGAACAGCGGTTGTGCCTCATCCCGATCGAGTCGAATGTCACTGAGCGGCGGGGCAGCCATGCCCAATTCACCGCAATAGCTCATCAAGATTGCATTTTCGCTGGCGGCATACGGCTTCGGGACGGCTGCACCCGCCGCATACAGGGTTTCGAGCGTCTTATACTCGAACATGAGCCACGATACCTGCGCGACCGCCGCACCGAAAGCGGTCTTTTTGCCGACAGCGCGCATGATGCGGTGATCGGTTTTTTTAATCGCTTTCCCATCAGCAGTCAGGATGTCGCGGCCATCACGGTACATTTTGTCGTTGCTCAGGCTGCGGAACATGCGCGGACGATAAACTTTGGCGGCCAGCAGATCGACACCCAACTGCGGCGTCGCCTCGCAGCAGTAGACGCTGGCTTCCTTGCCGCCTTTGACAACCGCCAGGATGTCGGTGACGAGTCCCTGATCGAAAAAGGGTTGCAACGATGAGAACAGAAACGGTTTCTCATAGCGCGAGGCACTATACGTGATTTGGACGGCGGCACCCTGCTCCGCGTTAGTGGCACCATCGAGCGCGGCGGTTTCTTGGACGGGGGCCGCCGGGGGCGATGTATGATTGACTTTGTGTTTGCGGCCACGGCGCGCTTTGCGATCGGTTTTCAGGGGGTCGAACTGCCCCTCGTAGGCTTCGTAACGGTCGTCGTCTGGTTGAAAAGACATGACGGTTGGCTTCCTCTAGTCGAATTGATCTGCATGATCGAAATGGGACGAATGAATCGCTTGATCCGATGCGATCAGTTTGAGAGGATGCCCGAAGCCTGAGTGTGAGGAGTCAAATGAGACCCATCAAAAAGTACGTAGGCAGCGCAATGCGATTCCTCTCAAACTGTGAGAAGTTCACACGCGCGCCCAAAAATGGCAGAACGGAGATTTAGCGCAGAGCGGCGAAACGTCGCAGAGCAGCGCAGGCGCGTGGTGAACGGCTGGTGGCAGGAATTATTTTGTTGGCAACCATTATTTAAGCCTCGCTCTCAAGGGGAGTCAGTAATCGATACGGACACTCTATCACGGGTTGCGCGTGTTTGTCAATATCTCAATTTTGCGCCAACGAGCGGACGTGGCAAGCCGCCCTCGTCATGAACTCCATGAATTTATTTGTAATTGCTTGAACAGGTAACCCTACGCCAAATGGCAAAGGAAGCCGACCTTCGGATCGGGTTTTCACGAGACGCAATCCAAAGCACAGTACGGAAACGATCTGTCTGGTAGGTGGGTGCGCACCCCCAAACCTGACATTCGGCTCTGAAAATGGTCATTGGGAGGATCGATGTTCAAAGTGAAAAGTTTGGTTCTGCTGGTATTAGTGGCGCTGCTGGCTTCATCAACGCTCAGCCAAGTGCGTGCGCAGCCATCTTCGCAGGCGGCGGCACCAACGGTCAGTGTGGCTGATAACAAAGCCTTCGGCAAAATTCTGGTTGGCAAAGATGGGCTTACGCTCTATAACTTCACCGAAGATTCCCTCGATTCGAGCACCTGCGTCGATAAATGCGCCACGGCATGGCCGCCGCTTCTGGTCGATAGCGCCGACAAACTGACCGTCGCTGATGGAATCCCCGGCGAGTTCGGCACGCTCACACGCACCGATAAAACGCTGCAAGTGACCTATAACGGCCAGCCTCTCTACTACTGGTTCAAAGATAAAGCAGCGGGCGATACGACTGGGAATCGCATTGGGCGTACTTGGTGGGTAGTGCCACCCGCAACCGTTTATTATCAGCGCATCGCCAAACTCGGCACGGTGCTGGTCGGACCGAAAGGCCAAACCTTGTACATGTTCGTCAAGGATGCGCCAGATGTCAGCAACTGCCCCGGCAAGTGCGCCGACGCATGGCCACCGCTGACCGTCAAGAGCGCGGATACGCTGGTACCGGGCGTCAATCTACCGGGTAAGTTCAACACGATCAAGCGTGATGATGGCAGCCTGCAAGTAACTTACAACGGCCAGCCACTCTACTATTGGAAAGATGACAAAGTGCGCGGCGATGCGACCGGTGAAGCTGTTGGCAAAACGTGGTTTACGGTTGTCCCGGAAACACTGGCTACGAGCAACACCAAAGACCTCGGTGACTTCCTGGTTACGCCTGACGGGATGACGGTCTATGCGTTCGCCAATGATACGGCGGGCGTGAGCACCTGCACAGGCGACTGCGCCAAACTTTGGCCGGCCTACACGATTTCTGTCAACGATCGCCTCGGTCTAGGTACGACCCTCAAAGGCAAACTGGACACCATCAAGCACGACGATACGAGCTTGCAAGTGACGTATAACGGCGTGCCGCTCTATCTCTATAAGACTGACAAGAAGCCGGGTGATGTTCTGGGTCAAAACGTCGGCAATGTTTGGGCAGTCGTCAAGCCCTAATTCTACAACCGAAATTATATAGCGATAGCCGCAGTTGGTATGGGCTGGCTTCCCCCTCTCCGTGAGGACGGAGAGGGGTACTGTGGGGGTGAGGTTCTTCCATGCGTGGTGTCTAATTGGTTTCACCATTAGCTTCACGCCTAGGGGGTGAAGGGTCTTCCGTCATTTTCGACCGTCTGAATGCCCCCTGATTTGGCCGTGATGATCGGCACAGCCGCCGGAACGGGCAGCCACTCCGTGAACCAGCCAACCACCCGCCTGTTATATGCTTCTGGATCGGCATCGTAAGCGCCGCGATGTCCCACGCCCTTCACCATCCAGAGATCGGTCGGGCCGCTGTTCAGCTTGGGCAGTTGATGGGCATGGCGGCGGGTGATGAACGGATCGCGCGTGCCGAAGATGAACAAAATCGGACGCGACGGGATATGCTGCACCCAGCGCAGCGGATCAACTTGATCGATGCGACCTTTGGCGCGGATCGTTGCGTAAACGAGCACCCACCGTGCGATCTCGCGGGCGATCGGCATGGGCAGGCCGTGCAGCCGTCCCCACGCCGCCACCGTATACGTCAGCCGCGCGAAAGGGCTATCGACCACCAATGCCGCGATCCGATCGGTTAGGGCCGCCGTGATAATGGCGACCGCCGCGCCCATGCTGAAGCCTAGTACGCCCACGCCCGTAATGCCGCGCGCCGTCTCCAAATAATCGAGCGCGCCGAGCAGGTCTTCTTTTTCGTAGATGCCCATTGTCACCTGATTTCCGCCCGATCGACCGTGCGCGCGGAAGTCGAACATCAGTACGTTGAAGCCCGCCGCGTGCAGTGGAATCATCCGGCGCGTGTCTCGATCCATGCTGCCGTCTTGCCCATGACACAGCACGATCGTGCCGCGTGCTTCACCGTTCTCGGCGTGCGCCGGAATCCACCAGCCGACCAGCGCCAAGCCATCGCGGCTCACAAACGCCACCTCCTCGAAGGCGATCCCATGTTGATCGGGCAGATCGGGCGGATCGGGACGGCGGCGGCGCATCAGATAGCCCGCGCCCAGGTTGAGCAGGATCGTCGGGATCAAGACGATCGCCAGAATTATGAGCAAAATCAGGAGGACTTGCATGGACACCGGTTCTGCTCAGCCCCCGTGAATCGTCACGGAGACGAGCTTATCGCCCGGCGGCGGACTGGGAAAATTAAGTTCGTCGAAGGGGTTTCGCGGCGTCAGTTTGGCGAGCACGTCCAACCCACTGCTGACGTGCCCGAAGATCGTGAACTGGCCGTCATATTGTGCCGCTGGCCGCAGTGGTGCGAGCGCGATAAAGAACTGGCTGCCCGCACTGTTGGTTTTGCCCCGTTCGCTCGCCATTGCCACCTGACCTGGCTGATCGAAGATCAGGCCATTGGTCGACTCATCGAAAATGGTGTAACCTGGCCCGCCAAAACCGCTCCCGCTCGGATCACCCGTCTGGACGAGTGTACCGGGCAGTACCAGATGGAACGTAATGGCGTTGTACCAGCCATCGCGGGCGAGTGCAATGAAATTGTTCACCGCAACGGGCGCGGCTTTCGCATCGAGATCGATCTCGATGGTGCCTTTCGCGGTGACGAGCGTGGCCGTGTAATGTTTGGTCACGTCGATTTGCAGGGCAGGCTGGCTCTTGTACCAGCGTTTGGCGAGCAATTGCAGGCGCGTGTACGCATCGAGGGCATACAGATCGATGCGTCCGCTGTAGGGCTGGCCGTTGAACAGCAGCACGGGCACACCTTTCAGATCGAGTGCCGATGCTGCTTCAATCTGGCTCTGGATCGCGCTGGTGATCGCCGAATCGAGCATATCCGCGCTGAACTTTGCCGCGTCCAAGCCGACAATCACGGCGTAATCGGACAACTTGGCGCGGAACTCATCGGCGCTGAGTGGCGACCATTCGCTTTGATGGGTGAACAGTTGATCGTGCATCTCCCAGAATTTGCCCTGAGCGGCGGCAGATTCGGCAGCTTGCGCGGCGATCAGGGCTTTATCATCGTCTTTCGACTGCGGGAAATTGCGCCAGATCAGCCGAATATCGGCGGCATACTGCTCGCGCAAAATCTCGATGCTGCGCGCCACATCGAGGCAGAGCGTACACTGAAAATCGCCGTACATGACAATCGTCAAAAACGCCTTATCCGGCCCAATGATATGATCGCCGAGGACGGGCGCAGGCGTCGGCGTGATAGTGGCCGGGACTGCCGTATGCGGCGCGATCGTCTGAATGAGGATCAGGGGCGTCGGCGTCTTCGGCGGAAGGGGCGTGCTCGGCGTCGGCGTACAAGCCGCGATCAGCAAGCTGGCCGCGATCAAAAATATGAGAAACGGGCGACCACGCCGGATCGCCCTTACAATCTGTATACTCATATATCGGTTGCTATTCAAATCCGCCCGTACACCGGGATCGATGCGCCGCTGATGTCCCGCGAGGCGTCCGATAAGAAGAACGCGATCACGTCTGCCAGCGAGTCGGGCGTCACCAAGCGTGAGTGATCGCCATTCGGATCGCTCGCGCGGTTTTGCGGTGTATCGATCGCGCTCGGCAGAATCGCGTTTACGGTAATCCCCTTATCAAGCATTTCAGCGGCCAACGCCTCGGTGATCCGCAGCGCCGCCGATTTGCTTGCCGCATACGCCGCGTTGGTCGCATCGCCCTTGAGCGCCGTCCGCGATGAGACCGTGATGATCCGCCCGCGAATCCCCGCCGCTACCATTGATCGTGCCGCCGCGCCGCTCATCAAAAACACGGAGCGCGCGTTGAGGTCGAGCATCGCGTCCCAGCCGTCCTCGTCCAATTCGTGAACGGGCTTACCAGGACGATAGCCGCCCGCCACGTTCACCAACGCATTGACGTGGCCGAACTCCGCTTCGACCTGGGCGAATACGCGCTCGACCTCGGCTTTTTTGGTAATATCGATCGCCGCGCTGAGCGTGTTGGCCGGATCGAGTCCGAGCGCCACGACCGCGTTATGTACTTTTTCCAGGTTATGATCGACCAGCGCGAGCCGCATCCCTTCGGTATGCAGCCGCCGCACCAATGCCGAGCCAAGATTACCAGTGGCACCGGTCACGACCACGACTTTGCCTTTGAGTTCGGGGTAGGTAGACATTATGGGAAGCTGCCTCCTTTGGTGCGGCGCACCACTCACGAATCATCGCCCAAGCCGACTAGTGTACCGCATGTGGAGGCTTTGCCGCCGCACCACCACGAAAAACCCGGCAATGCTCACCCTGACGCGAATGCCGCAAATAATTCGCAAGTTTGCTGTACCTTTCCTCTTTCACAAACAAAAAGCTATTGACAGCCTGTCAGGATATGCTAAACTGTTTCGCGCACCCAGGAGCTTTTATTTTGACCCAACGCGCCATGATCACGCACACGCACACTTTCAAATCTCGCCATTATGCTGCCGCCTTTCTGGTCATGCTGAGTGCGCTGATATATATTACTATTGCTCCCCCGTTTATTAGCTAAATCGCAAAACGCGGGCGATGTCGCTGTGTCGAGTATGCCCTGCGCGACGCTCCCAAACTTGATCGTTTTCCCCACCGCGACAGGTGAAATCTCGAACTTCGATGGGCATTACAACCCAAATCGCGTCGTGTCGCCGACGCCTTTGCCGACCGCAACCCATGTTCCGTGCGGCAGGCCAACCACTGTTCCTATCGTTAAACCAAACGTGCCTGCGACCAGCATACCACTGATCATACTCGCAACATGCGTAAATAGTCCGGCGAATGCGCTGCCCGTAACCGACAGCCAATTCGCATTCGTTGCAAGCTGTGACAATGATCAGACGCACAGCATTTATCTTGCCGATGACACCTTTACAAAATACAAGCAAGTCCCCAATACGAGCGGCGGATTTTCTCCGTCACTATCGCCGGACGGCCAGCAAATAGCTTTTTCAGGCGCTGGCGGGCTCAACATAATTAATCGTGATGGGAGTGGTGCCAGGGTCATAGGGGATGGTGGCGGACATGTGTCGTGGTCTCCCAATGGAAAATATCTTGCCAGTACGAATAGCACACTCAATGTGTATAACACGGATGGCACAAATGTTATAGGCATAAACAATCCAATTGCATCTACGGACGGTTTTGGTAATGCATCTTGGTCACCAGATAGTCAGAGCTTGGTCTATGTTGGATCCCACGACGTCCTCACACCCGGCCAAATCTACATCATCAATATCAACAGCGGGGTCTCGACTCCAATTGTAATAGATCCAGCATTTTTTGTGCCTCCCCTCGCGGGATTAGGAATGTGCTCGCGTAAGCCAGAACGGGTCTTGTACCCATCTTGGTCGCCAGATGGTAAGTATATTGCAGTACTTGTAATTTCTAGATTAGTATTTGACCCAGGTATCGGTTGCGATCTGTTTTATGGTGACTATTTCAGTGTTTTTATAATATACCCAGATGGAAGTAGAAAAACGGAATTAGACTCTTTCGCCGATAGCAGTGGTTATCCAGACAGCATCAGTTGGTCACCCGATTCACAGCAGATTGTCTTAGGCAAGGTAGAGGATGCACTTTTTGGCAGTGCTTTCTTTATGCAGCTAAACGATCCGACATATGGTCGCCGGGTGTTTTTTACGTTCTATAAAGATGTTGATGGCAATGCAATCTATGGCGACCGAAGTTGGTCTCACGTGGATTGGAAACCAGCGCTATCGAACGACCTATCCTGCAAAAAGCTGTATGATGATCTGTCCAAGCAAACTCAGCCCTTTGGTCCGCAGCTTCCCAACGCCACGCCACCCTTTACACAACCGGAAATTGCGTATAGTCCAACACTTCACTATTACCCAGATTACCACCAAGCGGATCCCAGTAATCCCGATGCCCTTCTCGGATACGCGGATAAACCAGGATCAAAACCTGTTCCCTGTATCTTTACTACATCACAGGGGAATCCCATGTTCGATGGGAGAGGCAACCCAATCATTCGATTTGGTGGTCCAGATATGGACCTTCGGCTATTGAACTATGCCTCTCATTTTGCATTCTTGTCGCAAGATTGGTGCGCGCCGGCAAAGACGCCACTTCCAGATGGGCAAACTGTCGTCACCAACGATCCCGGAGATAACGTTTTTGACACACCCGATCAACAGCATATCATTAACCCATGGCCGTTTGCCAGCTATGCTGATAGAAGCGTGGCATCGGTATATAGGGCGGGGTACAACGTTCCACCTGTACTTGTCAATTGCTCAACAGGTAATCCAAACAGTAACTCCAGTTATCAAGTTGTTGGCGGATCGGCTGATGGCCCTTGTGCAACTCTCGTTGCGTCAGTATTCAGGGCGATGCATCTTTTTACACCAGGCGGATATACAGACTATCCTCCTTTTACTGCTAGTGATTATCAAACCGGGGAATTTGCTAACGATCTATCTAATGTTTACTATGGCGTTGTAGGTCAGAAAAACACATTGGTTTCGAGCGTAAATGGGGGATCAAGAGTATATAGCCGTCAATATTTGCCTTTGTCGGTGTATTTCTTGAACGATGCAGGAAAACGGAGCTATGCAGATTCAAACCAGGCAATAGACAGTGACGACAATAAGACACTTGTTGGCGGAAAATGGGGATATAAGAGCCTTTATCTCTTGGGTGGTGGTGGAGCAGGTGACCTTAAGGTGCCTTATCACGGCCCCATAACTGATCCCACGCTCAGGTGGCAAAGCATTGGCCCAGGCGATCTCGTTGTGAATGTTATTGAGGCAATTCCGGGTGGAAGCCAGCCAGAAAACACAAAGCTGCCGCCAATTCCCAACAATATTTCTGGCTTTGGCATCGCTCACTACACACATATTCAGGTCGTTGTAGGGTGGGGGCCAAAAAGTTACATGGCCTATACGGGGTTGCTCTACAGCTCGTTTGAGGCCATTCCTAATGGGCAACAGCAGAATTATGTTCCATATACGATCGATCGTGGAGAAGGGGGATCAACTGCGACCAGGCCAAACTTCGTCATTGGGGGTGACCATGCTTCTCGCGGGCTTAAACCATTCACATATTTCATCTTGGCGTCACGAGCAGATTTTTGGATTGTTGATTGATTAGGGATAACAGCAGGGGAACTCATGGCAATTATTAAGCAAAGTTTGATTCGAGTGCTCTTACCTCTAATATTGATGTGTATGCTGATGGGAGGTGGAGAGTTCAGTATAAACGCGCAAGTCTCCAGAAGTGAACCAAGCTATATTTCGTGGAGTCCAGATGGTCAAACGATAGCTGTTACGGGTGATTTTGGAATACATCTCTTCAACGTTCAGTTGCAACTGTTATCAGGTCAAATAAATGCGGGTCCTGTAAATGCGCTGACCTGGAGTCCCGATAGCAAAAAGTTGGCAAGTGCCGATACGGATAACATGGTGCGGCTATGGAACGCTCAAACCGGACAGTTGATCAGATCATTGACCGGTCACACTCAACCGGTTAGAAGCGTTTCATGGACTCCCGATGGGACAAAGATCGCCAGTGGATCGGAAGACGGAACCGTGCGGATATGGGATGCCGTTAGCGGTTCGCCATTGAAAACTATAACTCATGCAAATAACGATCGGATACAAGTCGTAGCATGGAACCCCACCGGAACAAAACTAGCCGTTGGAAGCAGCGACTTCCAGATTCTGGATGCCAATACGACACAAGTACTTCTGAGCTACACGGATGCTGCTCAATACGGCAATAATCTGTGGAGTCCCGATGGAACGGATATCCTGTTCAACGGGCCGCAAATAATTGACTCAGTGAGCGGAAAATTAGTGAGCATTGAAAACTGCGATGGCACTTTGGCCTCTGCTTGGAGCCCAGATGGCAAATGGATTGCCACTGCTGGTTTTGGAGATGCTGGTGGGGTCATTTGTATCGTGGAGGCTGTGGCTAGAGTTACAAGAAAATTTATTCCCCTCATTTCCGGTGATGCAAGTTCATTGTCATTTAGTCCTGATGGGTTGAAACTTGCTGCTACCTCACCCGACGGCAATCCGAGTGTATTTGATACAATCTCTGGGCAAATGCTTTATCACTTGCCCTTAGTTACAGCGACTCCCGTTGCACTTCAACCGATTGTGTTCACTGCAGTATGTACTTCAAACGCTGGAAATTATCGACTGTGGAGGTTATCAAACCCTAACCCTCATCTTTACGGCGTTTTCTGGCGCGAACCGAGTTCTGCACAGCCTGGGGAAATTAATGAAGTTATACCATCCGCTAGAAATGGGTTACCTGGAATTCTTCTTTTCCAAACACCTATCGAGTTCAATCCTGATGTCGTACAAATACTTACGATTGATAGCCAATTATTAGATACCCAAACTAGTAATTCGACTGAATGCCCAATACCAACCAATACACCCTCACCAACATCAACCCCAACGAGCACACCCACCCGCACAGCGACCGCGACGTTCACGCCGACGCCGAATTGCACCGCCATCACGGCGCACAAGAAGACGATCGGCGTGTATCGCGGCAGCAACCACACCTTCTATCTGCGCAACACCAATACCACCGGCAACGCCGACATCACGGTAGCGTTCGGGTCGGGCACGGTGTATCCGGTCGTTGGCGATTGGAACGGCGATGGCATCGACACGATCGGGACGTTCGGCGCGTTGGGCAGTTTCTCGCTCCGAGATAGCAATAGGGCGGGCACGGCCACCTATCAGTTCACTTATGGCACGACGGGCGATACGCCGCTGGTCGGGCGCTGGCTGTCTTCGTTGACGCACGACAGCATCGGGATTTACCGGAACGCGAACGGCGTCATGAAGCTGATCACGCGCAACAGCCTGACGACCGGTAATGGCGACCTGACCGAGATCGTCGGCAATCCGGGCGATCAACCGATCGCGGGCGATTGGAACTGTGACGGCGTCGATAGCATCGGCGTGTACCGTCCGGGCGACGGCAAGTTCTATCTGTTCGATCAGGACATCAACGGCACGGGCATCAACGCGGATTACATCGTGAACCTGGGTCTCAGCGGGACCTATACACCGCTCGCGGGTGATTGGACGGGCATCAAGCGCGACGGCGTGGGGTTGTTCACAGGTACCACGTTCAAGCTCAAGTACACGGTGATCTCCGGCGCGCCCGATCTGACGCTGACGCTCGGCACGGCGGGCGATCTGCCAGTGGTGGGCAAGTGGCAGTGAGGGTGCTGGTCAAGCGCAATGCGAAGGGTGTGACGTGATGCGATCACGCCCGCCACAGCCCGACGCCCGCCACATAGCCGCTCGCCCACGCCCACTGAAAGTTGTAGCCGCCGATCCGGCCATCGACATCGCAGATTTCGCCGCATAGGTGCAGCCCCGCGCACACCCTGGACTCCATCGTCTCCAACCGGATCGCATTGAGTGGCACGCCCCCGGCGGTTACTTCGGCATAGTTGTAGCCGCGATCGCCCGTGATCGGCAGCGGGAGTGCCGTCAATGCCCGCGCCAACGCTCCACGCTTCCCCCGACTGAGCGCGCCCCCAAAAGATACACCCGCCGCGCCGCACAACGCCCGTGCCAACCGATCGGGCAGGCGACGATCCAGATAGTGCGCAGGAGACATATTCGGCGCGGCCAGTTCCGCTTCGACCTGCTCCGCCGTCGAGTCGGGCAGCCAATTAATTGTGATGGTTGCGCCCGGATCGTCAAAACGCGCATTCAAAAAGTAGCGGCTGATGTCGAGCACGGGCGGCCCCGATAAGCCAAAATGCGTGCAAAGTGTCGATCCGCTGCACGCGATCAGTTTTTTGCCCGTAGCGGTGTGCAGCGTGAGCGTGGCAGGCGCGCTGAGTCCGCTGAGCGCGCACAAATAATGATCGGCGGGCAAGGTCAGCGGCACGAGCGCCGGAAATAGGCGTTCCGTCAGCGCGTGGCCGAGCGACTCCACCAGTCGATAACCACCGCCGTCCGAGCCGCTCTTGGGCAAGCTGCGTCCACCCGTCGCCAGGATCACACGCGCGGCGTCGATCGTGCCCCACGCACCGCTGATCCGAAAGCCATCCTCGATCGGCTCGATGGACTCGACGCGACAGGGGTGGTGCAATTCGACGTTCGGGCAGTCGCTGACCGCGCGCAGCAGCGCATCCAGGATCGTCACGGCCTTGTCGCTGGTCGGGAACAGCTTGCCCGTTTCTTCGCGCTTGAGTCCGACGCCCAATTCGCGGAAAAAGCCGATCGTTTGTGCCACGTCGAAGCGGCGCAGCACTTTCTTGATCGCGTTGCGCGATGATCCGGCGTAGGCATCCGGCTCGACCTGATCATGCGTGACGTTGCAGCGACCACCGCCCGCCACCAAAATTTTCGCGCCGAGCTTAGCTGCACCGTCCAACACCATGATCCGCCGATCGGGGAAAGTGCGCCCCGCCCAAATCGCGCTCATCACACCCGCCGCGCCCGCCCCGACGATCACTGCCTCGGCGCGCGCAATCATGTGTCCAGTACGGGATCGCTGCCCTCGTCGCGCATCGACTCGATCGTGAACATGCGCCCGACGCAATACGAATCGTCGAAAGCCAGCAAGGCAAAGTGGCCGATCTTGGGTTCGTCGGGCAGCAGCGTCGCGCTCACGTTGTGCGCCTTAAGCACATCGATCGCCCGCTGGGCAAACGGTTCAGGCGTCGCCATCAGGAGTCCCATGCCCGCCGTCAATATATCTTGCGGCTCGGCGCGCTCGTTGAAATCCTCCTCGATCATGCGCCGCCGCCCGAACATCTCCGCATAGGCTCTTTCGAGCGCGGCCAACACCTTATCGGGATCGGCGGCGACGCTGGTCACGAATACGCGATAGCTTGGCGCGTTGTGGTGATACAGCAGCGGATGATCGTCTACATAGGCAAAATGGTTGAACAGGCCAAGTGAAAGTTGGTGCTCGACCAAGCTCACAATCTGAATCATATATTGGCCGACCGGACGCAACGCCCCCACCGATTGATCGAGGATCGCGGTGCGAAACATGAGCGATATCTCCGAGGGCGTGCTGCCTAGCTGCGCCACGAGTGCCAGCCCAATCGCATTTTCCTCGGCCATTTCGGACACCATCTGGAGGAAGGCGGGCTGATTATCGAGCATCTCAGGCATAATCTTGTCTTCCATGGCGCAGCGAGTCGGCGACCCAATCCCGATCGGGATGATTTTGCGCGCCCATATCCGCGATCACCGCTTCGGAATCGAAGGGAACGCGCCGAATATCGACGTGTGCGGCGTCGGCCTCGAAAGTCACGATCGCGTAGGTCGCGCGCGGATCGTCGTCGGGCAAGCCAATGCTCCCCACGTTGACGACGCGCCACCGCCCCAAATCCCGATCCATCGCGTTGTGCGTATGCCCGCCGAACGCGATCCGGCCCTCGCGGTCGTGCAGGGCATCGA
>JBBRMW010000164.1:0-13142 GCA_038230635.1 Aggregatilineales bacterium
GGGGGGGGGGGGGGGTCCCGGCGCGGCCGGCCGTGCTCCCAAAACCCCCGGGGGTGGGTGTGGGCCGGGGGCCCCCCCGCGTCCGCTGTTCGTCGCTCGCATGATTATCCGCCGCCGTTTTGTGTTATGCTTGGCGCGCACGGCATACCCGCTGATCGATGAGCGGCTCGGATAGGTAACAAGTCCTGGTGACCACCAACTTCAATGATTTCAGCGCATTCACCGCCCCCTCCGCGAATCCCTACGATCCGCTGATTCCGGCGGGCGATCCGGCGCGCTTTTTCGGACGCGAGGATATTTTCGCGTTTGTGCGCCAACAATTGATCGTCGAGCATCGGCGTTACGCGCTGGCGCTGATCGGGCAGCGCGGTATCGGCAAAACATCGACCTTGCTGCAAATGCCGCAGCATCTCGATGGCCGCATTTTGATCGCGTATGTTGATTTATCGGCGGTGCAATATAGCGATGAAGGCGGCTTGCTGCCCGTCATGGCCGATGCCGCCCGCGCCGCGCTCGAAGCCGCCGAGATCAGCACCTATCGGCTGCCACCCACGCCCGCCGATGTCTCCGCCGCCGCGCTCGAAACGTGGTTTGCGGAAACGTATCTGGAGGTCACGCTGTCGGCGCTGCGCAACAATCGGCGGCTGCTGTTTTTGTTCGATGAGACGGCGGCACTGTTCGCGGCGCTCGATCGGAACGAAATCAAAGCTGATCTGCCTAACTTTTTGAGCGATTTGCTGGCGCGTGATGAGCGGCTGAATATGCTGTTCGCGCTCGATAGTGCCGATGAAAGCCGCGCCGAACACTTTGCACCGCTGGCCGATCCGCTGCTGCACCGACGCCTAGCATATCTCGATAACGCCGCCTCGGAGTCGTTGATTCGCGTGCCCGCCGCGCCTTTTTATACGCTGAAAGACGACGCGGTGAGCGCCATCCAAACGCTGACGGGTGGCTTTCCGTATCTGCTGCATGTGGTCAATCGCGTGCTGTTCGAGCGATCGGCGGCGCGCGATCATCGATTCCCGGTCACGCGCGGCGATGTGCAAGGGGTCTTGACACAGGCCATCGCGGATGCCGATCCGATCTTCCGCGCCACCTGGGAAAGTGCGCCGCTCACCGAGCAGCGGGTCCTGGCCGCCCTCGCTTGGGTGACGGAGGCGGGTGGCGGGCGCTCCATCCGCTTCGACGATATGCGCGCTTGGCTGCTCCAAGCCACCGAAGAACCGGTCGAGGAAACGTCGTTGGCGGCGGCGCTGCGGCGGTTGGAATACCGCGAGACGATCCGCGTGTTCGCCAGCCGTCGCTACGTATTTGCGGCAGGTTTGCAGCAGCAGTGGATCATCGTGTATGGCAACATCCGACCCGCGCTGCCAACGCCCGTCGCACCCGCAATCCCCGCTCGTCGCGCCGCGCTGCCATTGATCGGTGTGGCGATCGTTGGTGTGCTGGCGGTGATTCTGATTGGACGCGCCGCGCTGGGTTTCGCCGCCACTGGGAACGCGCCACCGCTGTCGCCGACCGTGACACTGGCCGTGAACATAGCCGATACGCAATCAGCGGTGGATGCCACGCAAACCCAACTGGCGCTTCCAACGGCCACGCCAACGCGCACGCCGACGTTCACACGCACCGCCACGAACTCACCGACCGCCACCCGCACCATCACAGCGAGCACGACGGCGACATTCACGGCGACTCGCACGGCATCGATGACCGCAACGGGCACAGCGTCGATCACACATACGGCCACGCCGTCGATCACCGCGTCGGCCACCGCCACGCCGATCCTATCGCCCACGCCGTCGATTCTGCCCACGATCGCGCTCAGCAGTACGCCCACGCCAACCTTGACGAGCACACCGACGAGCACGACAACGGACACTGAAACCAGCACGGCAACTGAGACCATGACGCCTACCGCGACCGCGACAGCCACCGCGAGCGTCGCACCGCTGCCGACGCAACGGCTCCGCACCGCCCATCCGCCGTGATGTTGCATCGTTTACAAAAATGGGTAGCCCGCTATGGCTGCCCGCCCCGCCAATAATCCGTGATCAACCGGATTCCGTATGCGCCGGAACGAACCCTTGCGGCCAGCCGGGGTGCATTCAGGGATTGGGGCAGATTCATAGAACCCCTCTATCCCCCCACCCCTTATCCCCCACGCAGGCGGGGGGAAAGGGGAGTCACAGCCGACCGCTGACCGAGATTGCCAAGCGGCTCTCAGCCGCTGGGTGCGCCCCAGCGATCGCCGGCGCTTCGGCTCCCTTTCCCACCGCCTGCGTGGGGGAAAGGGCTGGGATAGAGGGGTTTGTCCATTCCCCAATCTCGCCCCAACGTTGAATGCACCCCACGGGATTCTGCGCCTTGACCATGTGCCCTCTGTCCGGTATACTTCGCTTCGCTTTGCACCGCAGACCACAGGTGTCTCGATCCATGGGATCGGCGACTTAATCCGCGCCCCGCGCGAACCTGTCGAGGTGAAGACCCCAGCTTTCTGCCGACTTGTTTCGGACGGTCTTCGCTGTTTGCTTGTGAAGGCCGTTTTTGATTCATATCCTCGCGGAAAGGAGGAAAACTCGCTTGGCAATCACAAAAGAAGACAAGGACAAAATTCTGGCAGGTTACGTTGAACTGCTCAGCCGCGCACAGGGGCTGGTCATCACCGAATATCGCGGTATGGCAATGAAGAACTTCAACGAAACCCGCAAGGTGCTGCGTGGCGCCAACGCCAGCTATACCGTCACGAAGAATACGCTGTTCAAGCTCGCCCTCGAACAGTCGGGCATGGCCGTTCCCGAAGACCTGCTCGTCGGACCGACTGCTGTGGGCGTCGCTTTCGGCGACCTGCCCAGCCTCACCAAAGTCATGATCCAGCGTGCCAAAGAAGATGAGCGCCTCAAGCTCAAGGGCGCGATCATGGGATTAACGACCTTCAAGGCCGAACAGCTTGATATGGTCGCCACCATGCCGACGTTGGACGAAGCCCGTGCTGGACTCATCGGCACCATCGTCGCCCCGGCCACGTCACTGATCGGCCTGTTGACGCAGCCCGCACAGGGATTGGCCGCCATTTTGCAAGCTTATGCAGACAAAGACAAGACAGACAGCGGCGATCAAGCCGCCTAATCGGAATTGAAAGGCAAATACGATCATGGCAGATTTGAATCAAATCGTTGAACAACTGGGCGGTCTGACCGTCCTCGAAGCCGTCGAACTCAAGAAGCTGCTCGAAGACAAGTGGGGTGTACAGGCCAGCAGTGGTTTTGCGATGCCCGCTGGTTTTGCGATGCCCGGAGCGGGTGGCGCGGCTGCAGCAGCCGTTCCAGAAGAAAAAGAAGAGCAGACTGAATTCACCGTCGTGCTGAAGGAAATCGGCCCGCAGAAGATCAACGTCATCAAGACGGTGCGTGCGCTGACCAGCCTCGGCCTGAAGGAAGCCAAAGACCTCGTTGAAGGCGCGCCTCAGAACGTCATGGAAGCCGTCACGAAGGACGCCGCTGCCGACGCCAAGAAGCGCCTCGAAGCCGATGGCGCGGTTATCGAAGTCAAGTAACCGACCTTACCCCTGCCTCTCTCCGTAATCACGGAGAGGGGTGGTTTGGGAGGCTCTCAAGGGTAGGTGTTTTCAACGAAACGGACGCGGCTAACCGTCGCATAATTAGATGCAATCGGCCCGGTGGGGTGAGGTTCTTATCGCCGCAGAATCCGCGTATCGTGCTCTTTGAGCGTCAGCGAACCGCTCACCGCCTCGCCGCTCAACAAATCCTCGAACTTCAGATCGCCCAAAGATAGATCGACCGACCCCGTATTGTGATTGAACACGAATACGATTTGTCTGCCATCTTTGACGCGCACCGTCACTTCCACGCCCGGCACGTTTCGGCTCAACAGCGGCTTGATGTTGTGTCGATTGAGAATGCGCCCGTAGAACACGTTGAGGAACTCGTCATTCGGATCGCTGGCGATGTAGTAGGCTTTGCCCTCGCCAAACGTGTTTTCGGTCAGCGCTGGGCTGCCTTTATAAAAGTCACTACCAAAGGTGGCGAGTACCTGCGCCGTCTCTGCATGGATCACCTCCGCGAGGTAATCGCAGGCATACGCGCCGCTCCGATCGGACATGACAATCGTGTTGGATTGGCCGGGATACAGCGCGTCGATCTCTTCTGCCCAGATACCTGTCACCTTACGTAATGGTCCCGGATAGCCGCCCTCGTAGACCAGATCGGTCTCATCAACGATGCCGCTGAAATACGTCGTGACGAATGTGCCGCCGCGACTCACCAAAGCCTCGATTTTTTCGGCCACACCCGCCTTGACCATGTACAACATCGGCGCAATCAGCACGTCGTACTTACTGAAATCCGAATCCGGGAATACCATATCGACGGCAATATTTTTGCGATAGAGCGCGCGATAATGTTTGATGACTGTCGCCACGTAACGTTTGTCGATCACGGGACCGCTACCATTCTCGATCGCCCAGCGGTTGTCCCAATCGTACATGATCGCAATTTTGGCGTTCGTGGTCGCGCCGACGATTGAATCGCCGAGTGTGTGCAGTTCCGCGCCGATCTGCGCCACCTCGCGGAACACGCGCGTGTCCTCACGCCCCGCGTGATCGACCACCCCGCTGTGGAATTTTTCCCAGCCGCCGCGACTGCGCCGCCACTGAAAATACATCACCGCGTCCGCGCCATGTGCCACCGCCAGATAGCTCCATTGGCGCAGCACACCTGGACGCTTGAGCGCATTGACGGGCTGCCAATTTTGACTGCTCGGCGTTTGCTCCATCAGCAGAAATGGCTGGCCGTCGCGCAGGCCGTGATTGAGGTCGTGCGAGAACGCAATATCGGCCACATCTGCGTTGACGGGCGGATAGCAATCCCAGGTGATCACGTCCACTTCTTTCGCCCAGCGCCGATAATCGAGTGGCATATACGTGCCCATCATATTCGTCGTGATCGGCACATTCGGCGTGATTTTACGGATCGCGTCGCGTTCGTTGCGATAACAATCCAGGTAGCTTTCGGTCATGAAGCGGCGGTAATCGATATTGAGGGCGTGAATTTTGTTTTCACCCGTCGCATAAGGCGGCGTCAGTTGCGACCAATCGGTATAGGTATGTCCCCAAAACGCCGTCCACCAGCGGACATTCAGAGTATCGAGCGTCCCGTACTTTTTTTTCAACCACTCACGGAACGCCGCAGCGCAGGTCTCGCACATGCAATGCGCCCCATTTTCGCCACCATATTCATTGCTGATATGCCATAACAGCAGCGCCGGATGAGCTTTATAGCGCTCGGCCAGCATCCCCGCCATCTGCGCGCTGAAACGTCGATAGCTCGGCGAGTTCGGACAATAGTTCACGCGCCGTCCGTGCTGATGACGCACACCGTGATCGTCGCCATACATCACATCGGGATAGGCGGCGGACATCCAGGCGGGTTGGCTGGCGCTGGGCGTGGCAAGCACCGCACTGAGTCCGTTTGCGTGCAGGCCATCCATAATTTGATCCAGCCAGTCGAAAGTGAACGTATTTTCGGCGGGTTGCAACGCCACCCAACTGAATACGCCGACGGTGGCCGCCGTCATACCCGCCAGCTTCATCAGGCGGAAATCCTCCGGCCAAATTTCCGGCGGCCACTGTTCGGGGTTGTAGTCGCCACCGTGCCACAGAAAGGGTGCTTTCGGGTTGACAGGCGGATAGGAATTGACCAAGATGATTCACCTTTCAAAAATGAAGAACCTCACCACCAGCCCCTCTCCGCACTCATGAAGCGGGGTGCGGTGCGGCTGAACATCCTCTCGCGGTAGTTGCAGAGAAGGGCTGGTGGTGAGGTGAATCTGACGTTAAGCGCTGCCGACTCGGATTCTACTGAATGCTGAGCGAGTTTACCAGTTTATCCAGATCGTCCAAATTCGGCACGAAATCGCTCGCCTTCGCCTTATTCAGCTTCGCGTCCGTTTGTTTGACATAGGCCGTATAGAGGGTGGTGATTTGCGGCTCGTTCAGATCGGGCATCTGCGCTTCATTGCCGATCAATATGGGCGTTTTGACCGGGATTTGGGCGATCACGTAATTTTTTCCGTCATCGGTCAATCCCAGATAGGTATATATGAGCCGATCTCCCGTGAGCGGTTCGACGCTTTGGGCATAATGCGTCACAAAGCGAATACCTGATCCGGCCTGAAACGGGAGATAGCCCATGCGTGCCACGATGATCTGTCCCGCATGGACGGACGGATATACCGAAATCGGCTCGCCGCCCGCGACATCAGGATGCGCGCTCAAAAGCTGCCGGAAACTCTCGAATGTGGCGGTATCCGTACCATGCGCAACAATCGCAGCGGTCTTGTAGATGTCGAGAGTCGCAGTATTGTACAGGTTATTCGGATTGATCCCACCGAGCGCGAATTCGATGTGCTGCGGATAATCATCAGAAAGGCTGTCGGGCTGCCGCCGCACTTCAAATACCGTCTTCGCCTCGACGATCGCGCCAAGCGTGGCGGGAAACGTGAAACTGGCCCCCTTATAATTAGCCCTGACGTTTCCCGCACCCGGTACGAGGCTGAACTTCTCGATAGCCGAACTCGTTGGCGCGAGGAAGTAGCTGGTGGCGCTGCTTTCCGCCGTCCAACCTTTGAAGCCGCTGAGCGTTTTCACCGGCCACCACGCATAGCTTTCGGCGCAGGTGGGATGATCGAGGACATAGACGGTCTCGCCGGGGTAGACCTGTGTCACGATCTCGGCTTTGGTCGAAGGGCCGCCCCTTACATTATTGGGCGCACCGGGCGTGACGACTGCGAATGAGCCAATGATCAGCCGCGAGGCTTGTGTGCCAGGGCAATCGGCGGACGTTTGGGCGGCATAGCCGATCGCGTTCGGCACAAACGATGCGTATAACATCACGAAGCACAGACTGAAACCAAGCCAAATCCGGCTCAGGCGAGATATTTTGACATACACAGGACACATACTCCACAGGAAAGTGGTGTGGAGTATACAAAACCCGGCGATTTTGTATAGGGCATTTAGGCGGCTATCACCTGACGATTGCCTGCGATTGTCGGGTTTCCGTTACGCCAGTTCGGTGCGATTGGGCAGGATCGGCTTTTCGACGGCTTGCGTGGTCGTCGTTTTGATGAACTCTGGGTACGGAATCGCCTCGGTTTCGCCGTCGGCATTCGTCACATAAACGAACAGGTCATCGAGTGTTTTGAGCCGCGACGTGAACAAAATGCCGTCAAGATGATCTTGCTCGTGCTGAATCATACGCGCATCCCAGTTCTCGAAGACGCGATCCTGTTTTTTACCCTGCTCATCCAGATACTTGACGCGGATTTTCGTGGCGCGGTCGGTATAACCCATCATGCCAGGGATGCTCAGGCAGGCATCGAAGCCACGTTCCGGGTTTTCGCTCTCGATAATCTCCGGGTTGATCATGATGACGGGCGGTGGCGGTGGCGTTTCATCTTCCTCATCACGATCGTAATAGCCCAGCAGCACCGCGAACGCACGTTTGAGCACCCCGATTTGCGGCGCGGCCAGACCCACCGCCGGATTATCGGCGACGGTATCTTTCAAATCCTGAATGAGCGCCTTCGTCTCACGGTTGAACTTGTGAATCGCCTCAGATTTGGTTTCCAGCACCTTCTGATGCTTGCCGATTTTGAGGACTTTTCGGACTGCCATACTGTCGCTTTCCCTACACCAGTTTCAATTCGACATATTATACAGCAGGCAGCGGGCTACCCAACCGTACCTGGAGCGCCGCCAGTGCTTCATAGACCGTCCCGCGCACGTTTTCGTCGCTATCGCGGAGCGCGCCATACAGCGGCTTCAAGCCCGGGACATAGCCCAGATAGGCCATCGTCAATGCGGCAGTCGCCCGATACAGCGGATCGCCCGCCTGTAACGCATCGACCAACACTTCGCGCGCCGCCTCGCCCTGGGGGACGCCTTGCCCCTTTGTCGCCGCCCATTCGATCAGCCATGTCAGCGCATCCGCGTCAGGGTGTGCCAGCGGGGCTGTCCCTTCCGGGCTTTCGGCGCGGTCGAATTCCTGCTGCGCCGCCGAACGGACGATCCACTGCGAATCTTCGATAAACGTGCGATAGAGGATCGCCAGCGCCCAGGGTGCGGTGATCCGTCCCAGCCCGTAGGCGGTCGCGCGCCGCACCGACGGATCGGATGATTCCATTGCTTCACGCAGAATGGGATGTCCGTAATCGGGGATCGCGGCCAGCGCTTCGGCGATCGCACGCCGCAAACCCTCATCGCCATTGAACAAACCATCGCGTACCCGTTCGAGCGCACCGTCGCTCTTAATCGCCGAGAGTGCCAAGCCCGCCGCAATCTGCACATCGGGATCGCGGTCGCGGAACAGCGGTTCGAGGTCCTTGATCACTTCGGGATCGCCGAGCACGCCCAGCCCGATCGCGGCCAAACGGCGCACCGTCGGATCGGTCGCGCGGAGCGTTTGTTGCAACACCGTCCGCACATTCGGATCGCGCGAAGTGACCAGCGCTGCCAACGCCCGCTCGCGCAGCGCCAAAAACTGCGTGGGCGCGATCAATCCGGCACTGAGGCGGCGCAGCACATCGCCCCGCCAGCGCGCATCGGTCGGCGCATCGGGCAGCCAGCGCGCCACCTCGAACAAGTTGCTATAGATTAGATCGGGTGGGGCGTTCAGACGGGCAAAGATCGCACTGTCGAGCGGAACGAACGCGGCGGCGAAGGGCATGGCGAGCGTCCACGTTGCCAGCATCCCCACAGCGGCGATCCGTTCGGAGGATGCCTCAATCAGCGATTCGGCAGCCAGGAAGCCCGCAATTACCGGGTGGCGAAACAGATATTGACCAGCCGCCGCGTCACCCAGCACCGCATTTTGATTCAGAAGCCTGCCCAAAAATTCATCGGCATCGGCGCGCGGCTTACCCGCATCAGTAACCAGCATCGGCGCAATAATCGCCTTGATCCGCTCACGGCTGATAGAGCCGCCGCCCTCATCCAGGCTCCCAGCGGCGATGGCCGTCAGCAGCGGCAGTTGTTTTTCGGGATCAGATAAATGGGTGCGCACAAAATAGCCATACGCACCGCGCCGTTCGGCTTCCTCGCCGACCTCGAAAGCCGCCCACGTTTTGAGTGTCACATCGAGCGGAGTTCGAGCGCGATTGTTATGCCGCACGCGCTTGAGCACCGCTTCGTCGATCGGCGCAGGTGGCGTTCTGAGCCGCTTGCCGCGCGCATCGAGCGGGTTCGACCAAGCCGTCGCCCACCGTGCGATCACCTGATCGAACTCGGTCTCTGACCAGGGGCGGATGATGAGCGGCGTGAAACCGAGATTTACCAACGGATCGTAGCCTTCGATCGCGCCCGCCGTGATGATGAAGTTCGCGCCATACAGTGCCTTGAACTGTTCCAGCCACGTCAGCTTTTCGGCCAACTGCGCTGGGCTGAGTTCATCGAATCCATCGAGCAGGATTAAGCAAGTACCCATCGTCAATCGATAATAGACGACGCGCGGCACGGTATTGGCGGCCACCACACTGAATCGTCGCAAAATCGCGCGGACGAGCGGCTCCGCCGGATCAAGTGGGCGAGTCTGCCCGTCCGCCTTGACACCATAGCTTTCCGGTGCCAGATCGATGTCGCGTACATGCACCAGGATCGGCATCAGGCGCGTGAAATCGACTCGTTCATGGGCACGGCCAGCTTTTTCGTCTCTGGCATCTTGATTCGATTGATTCTGACGCAGTTGCTTGAGCGCGCGATTTTGCTGTTCGGCGCGCAATTTGATGCGAGCGGCACGTTCGGCATCGTCGAGATTTTCCTCTTCCTCGACGAGGACCTGCCCGGCCATCGAGTCCAGACTCTCGACTGTGATAGCTTTGCGCGCGAACAAGGCGATGATCGCCAATGCCGTGCTGCGACCCATTCCCGGCACGCCCAACAGCGCGAGGTGGCGTTCGCCCGTTTGCAAGTCGTGGACGGAGAGCGTATTGACGTTGTAGGTGCTGTAAATGGCGGGCAGATCGTGTACTTGCGGCACGACATGGTAGACACTGCCGAACGTTTCAGTCTCTTCCAGATCGATCGGCTTGATCAACGGGATGAAGCGCGGCTCGATAAACACCTGTGAAAGCGGGAACTTGTCACCGGCGATGTGATAGCGTTCCGCAACTTTGAGAATCTCTTGAAAATAGCGCGTTTCGGCGCTGTTGCTCAAGAAACGCCGCAGGCTGTTCGAGCGGGCACCCGCACCCGTCCGCATATTTACCAACTGTGGGCGGAATCGATAGAGCGCGAAGCCGATGATGGCCGCCGCCGCAAAGCCAATCAAAAATGAGCCGAAATCAAAGCGCATCTATGAATTCCCTTCCCGCTACACGGACGCGGCAGGCCGTCGTCCCTACAAAAGATCGTCTGCTATGGGGCGAACCCCGTTTGGTCGCTCGTTTCCTAATGGTCAAACCAATCAAAGGCCACGTATGTCTAGGTTTGCCTTCCGACTCCCCCTCTCCGTGATTACGGAGAGGGGGCCGGGGGGTGAGGTGAATGCGCGAAGTCTGATTGGTTTCACCATAAGTGCGTCTTATGGAAACGCCAAAATACGCTCGCAGCTCGCACATGCGATCAGCGTTTTGCCGATGCGCACTTGTTGGACGACGCTGGAAGTCTGTTCGACGCCGCACACGGTGCAGTTACCATCTTGCAGCAGCGCCACCGCCATCCCCTTTTTCTTGGGGCGGAGTGCTTCGTAGCGGGTCATCGTCGGCGCTTCGACCGCGGCAGCCGCCGTGATGCGCTTGGCACGCCCTTCGGTGGCTTCGTTTTCGAGACGTCTCTTTTCGGCGATCAGGCTGGATTGGCTTTTCTCGAAGACTACCATCGCCTCATCGAGTGCCGTTTGCGCCGCTTGCGTGGCGGTTTGTGCGTCTTGCACGGCGATGAGCGCTTCCATATTATCATCTTCGAGCTTGACATAGCGCCGCTTGAGCGATTCGATCTCGTTTTGCATATCGCCCAGCTCTTTGGGATTCGTCACTTCGCCGCTGTACAATCGTTTTTCGGTATCGGCGATTTTTTCGGCGAGGCTTTTGATCTCCAATTCCAGATCGCGCGCATGGCCTTCCGCTTTGCTATGCGCCGCTGTGGCTGCCTTATGCGCGGCCTGGGCGCCCTGGATACGCGCGTCTTGGCCGAGCGTTTGATCGATCTGCTGAAGGCGTGTCCGTCCCTTCGCCAACGCGAGATCAATCACCTGTAAACGATATAATAAAGTTGCTTGGGGTGTGACGGCCAATTTGTTATGTTCTCAATCTATCGAATGGATCGACATTAAAGTTTTCCCGATTATACTACACATGCTGGAACGAAACGATCCGAGCGCGGCACAGTGAGCAGCATATTCACGCAACGAGGACTTGCCATGCAACAAACAACCGAGGTCTCCTCCAGTGAATGGCGATGGGTAATCATCTTCAGCGGCCTGCTCGTGACGCTGACGCTGCTGCCTTATGTGTGGGCATTTGCCAGCGACACGCCCAACGATCATTGGCAGTTCATGGGCATCCTCAGCAATCCGCTGGACGGAGCCACCTATTTTGCCAAGATCGGTGAGGGTGTGCGCGGTCAGTGGTTGTTCACATTGGCGCATACGCCGGAGGTTTCGGACGGCGTGGCGATTCACGAGTTTTATTTGCTGCTCGGCCATCTCGCCGATGTGCTCAACTTCACGCCGCCGTTGATCTTCCATTTGGCGCGTATTGCCACCGGCTTTGCCATGTACATTGCGTTTTACTTCCTGGGCGCGACCATCTGGCAGCGCTTGCGTGCGCGGCGGCTGTTTTTTGGATTGATCGCCGTTGGCTCAGGCTTGGGCTGGCTGGCGACGTTGTTTTTCCCGACGCTGCATCCCATCGATTTGTATGTGCCGGAGGCGATCCCGCTCTACGCGACGTTCATCAATCCGCACTTTCCGCTGTCGATCGCGCTGGTCACACTGATCGCGGCGACCTTCATCCGCGTATTTCGTCCCGGTTACAACGTGAAGCCCAGCTTGGGTAACGGCGGCCTAACACTCGGAATTGTGGCATTTGTGCTGGCCTTGCTGCAACCGCAGGCGTGGCTTCCGATTGGATTTGCGCTGAGCATGTATCTGGTCGTACAAACTATCCAGACGCGCAAACTGCCGCCCGAATACCAGTCTCAATGGGTCGCCTTGGCGGTGATCCCGGCGCTGCCCGTCCTGGCCTACGATCTCGGCTTCGTCTATCTCGATCCGCTGTACCGCAACTGGAACGCCCAAAATGTGACGTCCTCCGGATCGGTGTTCAATTATATCCTGGGCTTCGGGCTGTTACTGTTGGTGGCGCTGCCTGGACTCTGGCGCGCGCTGCGTCATTTTGAACAGGACGGCGATCGTCTGATGTTCGTTTGGCTGATCACGAACGCGCTGCTGCTGTATGCGCCGTTCAACCTGCAGCGACGGCTGGTGATCGGCATGATCATCCCGATCGTGTATTTCGCGGTGCGTTCACTCGAAGATTTCTGGTTCAACCGCATCCGCCCCAAGTGGCGTGAGGCGGCACTGGTCACGTTATTTGTTTTTGTCATACCCAGTAACGTTTTTGCGCTGCTCATTCCGTTGGTGGGCATCACTCAGCCCACCAGTGGCCTGCGCAACTATCAACTCTTGCCTGCCGATTACAACCATGCCCTAAGCTGGCTGCACGACAACACGGCGGTTGGGAGCGTGATCCTTGCGCCGCCCACGACCAGTCTATGGATTCCAGCCTACTCGCCCGCGCGTGTCGTTTACGGCCACCCTTTCGAGACGGTCGATGCGTTGACCAAACGCGCGGAAGTGGCCGATTGGTATGCGGGTAAGCATTGCGCCGAATTGATCGGACAATATCATATTCAGTTCGTGATCATGGGTCCGAGCGAATATGTGCCAAGCCGCGATAGTAAACCGCCCGCTCTCAATGTGGATACCACATCCAACGAGTCGCCATGTGTGCGCTCATTGGGGAAGCCCGTCGCTCACTTTGGAACGGTGACGATCTATGCTGCCACCCCGACTTTCTCAATTGGACAATAAGACGGGCGACCACATCGGGTTCGCCCCTACCCC
>JBBRMW010000165.1:0-13138 GCA_038230635.1 Aggregatilineales bacterium
AACCCGGTTAGCGTACCCTTACCCGGGCTACAACCGGGTTCAACCCGGTTAGTACATCAAAAGGCGGAGCATCATCCAGCCATATTCTTGTACAACGTTGTTCAATAAACCATCTTGGAAATGCCAGCCGCCATCTGTACGCGACACTCCCGTGCCATTGCCGAGGCTTGAGTGGATGGAATCATGTCTGGCAGAACCAGCCACTCAAGTCTAGTCCAATGTCTAGTCTAATCCACACCTACAGGTGTGTGGATTTGGACTAGACATTAGACATGGACTGGACGATGTCTAATGCGACCGCTTTGGACATGCTTAGACATGTTAGACATGGCGTCCCTATGCGCTTTTCTCATGTTAGACCAGATTAGACATGATGTGTGGTATCCAGCGATTATTCGTTCGAGTTTTCAAGTCCAGGACGCGATGTCTAATCGTCGATCCAAATTCTTGAACATATAGCGGGGCAAAAAACTGTTTTGCAGTATCCAATCCAAGCCAACACAGTTTATGCAGATCAGTGGTGTCCCAAGCCTGACGTTTTACCAAGCGCTCCGAAATCCGCAGGGCATCATAGCGTTCAAACTGCTCATATCCCATCCACCCCAGGTCCGGGCGGCCCCCTGCTTCCCAGGAAGATTGCACGGCATCTCAGCCAATCTGGTTGCAGTGACGACAAACTGAGCAGGGTAGACTGATGACAGTGTGATCCGAAATTTCTCTGGTGGGCGTTGTCTCGCCCGCTCCGCCCATGGTGAATATCCGCATTGAAGGGTCTGAGAAGCAACACGCGCTCAGGCGGCTTTGACTATCTCAAGGAGAACCACCATGTCCAAATTTTATCAGGCTTCTGTCGCCCCGTGTGCTGCCGCTGCGCTTCCACTACCTTTCGAGGAGCGCTGGGAGCGAGTCGAGCCGCTGCTCCGTTTGGAGTTTGCCGCCCACGACGATCAGCATCTGAAGGGTATTCTAAAGGAAGCGCACGCGCATCTTTGGCTTCGGTACACGCGCGACACACTGCTCATGGAAGCCAGCACCGATGCGGAATGGGCGACGATGGCACGCAACGTTATCCTCGGCGTTCAAGAGCAGCCATCGTTATTTGAGACTCAGTTCGTTATTATCGAACGACGGCTGCACCACTGGGCACGCCAGCATTTCAAGCCTGAGTTGGTCGAGGACATCGTGCAAGGTGCGTTCATCAAACTCTGGGATGATTATCAGCGCCATCAGCAAGAATGGGATGCTAAGCCAGAGTCCTTTTGGGTCATTTGCGGAAAGCTCGCTATGCGCTCGACTTACCGTGATCTGCGTATGCAGACCCAGCGTCGTCGGGGTTCATCACGGCGACACGATGAGGTTGAGTGGGTGCAGTTTATGAGCAGCGCGCGCGAGTTTCGCGTACCAGACGCGGGCCATGAAGACGAACGCAACGACCTGCTCGACCAGCTCAGTCAGCATGGCGATGTGGACCTTCACGGCAAGGAAACCCAACTTGCCAATTTGCGGCTCGATCTGGAAACGCTGTTGAAAACCGTCCAACAGCACTACCGTGCGGATATCTTCGAGCGCTGTTTACTCGTTCTCGAACGCCTGGCCGAAGGCTACACAGCGGCTGAAATCCGGCTGGAACTGAGCTGGACGAAGGTCACTTACGAAAGCACGATGACCTTCATTCGGTGGATGAGCCAGTTCACTGAAGACTACCACCGTGCTCCGAGCCGTTGCGAGAAATTGAGCGCCGCTGAACTCACTCGGATTCACACCATGCGAAAAGCGGGTCATACACAGCCAGAAATTGCACGGCGTATGGGACGTGATCTCAAGACCGTCTGGCGCGTTTTGCAGCCCGCAGTGTCTTCGTAAGGGACGACTCATTTGGACAGTCCAGTAATACCTGTTTGGTAAGCTGGACTGCGCCTTTTTCCCCTTTTTTTGCCTAACTCTCGCCGAAGTGCCCTTCATATGGTGTGGCCTGGCCCCAGTTTGCATGGGGCTGTAGGACATGCTCTAATTGCAGTTGAGTCTGTTGTCCATGGAATAGGGTATTTACTGTTGCTGAGGTCAATTGTTTTGAAACGAACGTTACTTGCACTACCGATAATTACGCTTTCGATTTACGCCTCAAGCTCCGCGCCAGTCCTTGCCCAATCCGGAACAGATTTTCGGATACCGCCCCTTGAAGCTATGACCGCTAGCAATGTCAGTCGAATAGTGCCGCTACTTGTTCTTGACCATAACCCCTCCGTTCCGTACCCAGTCTCATCCCCACACTATGGAACCAGCACAATATTTAGCCCCGATCACACATTCATTGCCGATCAAACGCCCGACGGAGCATTATGGCTCATCGATCTCCAGCACGGTGTAGAACGGGCCATATTGCGTGGGCAATTGTTGCCTGTATTGGGTTGGCACTCACTTATCCAGCCTGAGCGAAACGACTCCTCGGTCACGTTGCGGCTCTGGAATATGTCCCAACTGTTGCCAACGGTAAATTCATCGCCGGGAGACGTGTGTCGCGTACAAGTGACCGCTCCCGTATCTAACCTGTTTGCGGAGGCTTCCGTAGACTCCTCTTTGCTGCGGAGTCTGGCGACTGGCGATACCTTTCAAGTCTTAGCGACCGATCTAGTACGGCATTGGATTCAAGTAAGGTCTGACTTCGGTCCGGCCTGGCTGGCACCGCAAGCGCGTGAGTTTACGGGTAACTGCGATAATTTGCCGTTTTGGTTACTGCCCGGAACTGAGCAATCCGCGTTCACATATGCCGATAATCAGCGAACCGTATTAAATGGCGATGGTAGCCTCACCGTAATCACACTGCCTGCTTTAACGCCGACGCTACCAACGCCGTCAGCACTTCCAACCTTGTCCTCGGCCACCCAGACAGCGCAGCCGCCCGTGTCCAACTTTAACGGTAAACCGATTCATATCGTGAATATCCCATCGCCCATCTTCGGCGATTCACCTCCTAATTATGTGGTCGATGTAAATCACAGCGTTTGGAGTCTCGACAGCGGGCAATTGCTGTTTACGATACGGGTTCCGCAGGCACCGACGCCGACCCCCGACTTTATCCCCGAAATCGGAGGGTTAAATCTATGGGCGTTCAGTCCTGATCAAACCCTGCTGGCCTGGGACTACGGGGACGGAACAGTCCATATCTGGGATATCGCCCGTAGGCAAGACGTGCAAACAGTAGACGGGGCGCGAGCTCCACTTTTTAGCCCGAATGGACACTACCTGGTTACGCGTGACCGGGTCTTCGATAAACTGCATGGTTGGCAATGGAATGACCGTACACGGCAGTTTGAGAGCATGTTTGCGTCAGATGGCAATGCACTGTCAGGGGCATTTAGTGCAGACTCGAAGTTTTTACTCACGACGGCTATCGATAGCGCCAACTGGATTATTCATATCCAGGATTTATCCGCCAACCAACTCCGTGCTACATTTTCGATACCTGCCACCGCATCATCTAACTTGCGCTTCAACGCCGACAATTCCCTCTTGTTTCCGGATGGTCTAGCAGATCGCTCAACCGATTTGCCAATCCGGGATGTGTCAACTGGACAGCCGCTCACAGTAACCAAGGACGCTTCCCGTCTTGTTGGTGACTCTGACTCAACCCTGCTTGCGAATGCACAAATCCTCAATCTGAGCGAACGGTTCACATTGTGGGGCGTCCCTGTCAACGTGCTACCGACAATGACACCCACTCCGCGCCCCCCAGGAACGCCAACATCAATTCCAGAACATTAAATGCATTGCAGAGTCAACATACCTCCCATAAAATCACCTTTGCTGTCATTGTAGGGAGTCTCCCATTTGGACGTCTCACAAGCCATTCATCGCCGCGTGCTTCTGCCATCCTACTTTGCTGGGCCGATCATTATCGAGGCTGCCGAACTCGAAGGTGATTTGATTTATCTTCGAGTGCGAACCGAGACAGGTCAGCTAGAAGAACTCGCGCTCAGCCAGGATGAATTGGAGCGCGCACTGGAAGCGCATGTTGCCGAAGAGTCCTATGTGGTCCCGGCAAATGGACAGTTTCTATTGGTGGAAACAGAGCGCATCCGCTTGGCCTATACCTAGGATCCCTTTTTTGCAGTCAGCTTATCGGGCGTGGAACCGCTGCCGCACCAGCTTGAGGCCGTTGCCTATTCCATTTGTCCCTCGCTTGCTGGAAGGACAGATGCACGGTCGTGACGTTTTAGATGCCCAGATTTACGACTACTACCGTCAGACTGCTTAACCCGTCTTGCAGCCATGGACGGCTTTGGCGCACCTTACGCGCATCTTTCGAATGGAACAGCCACTTTTGCGAAGAAGTTTTACTTCGTTCGAACGGATGCAACATGATCTATCGATGCATATATTGATTTAGGCGTATACTTGTGAGTCCGTCGTGTTGTCCCTCTTGAATGTAGCGGCATTCCAAGTCGGCGTCTGCCAGTTCACGCAGGGAGCGCTCCTTAAGTGCTATGTCCTTAAGCTGGTGAACCTGTGGCAACAGCCCATCGATCTCTCGAGCGATTGCCTGAGCGTCCGCATGGGCAGCATTCGCTGACATTTCCTTGTCGACGACACGACATGCCAGACGGAATGCCCGCGCCGACAGCGTTTCGACTTTATGTTCGATCACCAAAGTATCCAATTTCTGCAACCGCTTCGACGGCGGGACATCGGCGAGTGCTTTCTTGAGATCGGCCAACCCGATGTGGAACAGATCATCCGGGTCAATGCCTCCAGCCCCGTCATACCAGCCATCAACCAGAATTTTGATACGCTCCAGCCCTTGCCTATATGTGTCGTCCGGGATGCCCGAAAGCACGACATCCGCAACCGCCTTATAACGCGCCTCTCGGTTCTCAGCCATCATTTTTTCTCCTGACCCTTCTTATGGATTGGCGACCGCAAGCGCTTTTGCTTGAGTCCAATTGGCCTCGTCCATCTTCGTCTTGAAATCGACCCATGCACCCTTACATTTACGGTTGAACGCTTTTCGGAGATCCTCGTTCGCGCCTTTGAAATACGCCTGTTTGAGGGGTTCATCGCCCATGACCGCTACCAGGTCGGTGATGACCCCATATTGATTGGGATATTTTGATGTCATACCCGTGTACTTGGCAGCCTTCAGCGCCACAAAGGTGAGATACTCCGTGGTGCCTTCATCGATATTCGAGCCGACAAACGGTGACCAACTGAGATCGGCGTTGTTATGTAGCATTTCATGTGGTACGGTAGTTGAGGATGCTATGTTGCTATTGATGTAGTTGATATTCTTGTCCTTGTCGGCAAAACCGCCGAGGTTGCCAAACTTGGGCTTGATATATTTTTCCCACGAATAGATGGTTGTGCCATACTTGTTATCGTAGGCGGACTGGAACTCAGCCTGGGCCAGAATGGTGACGGTGCCTTCCACCATTGTCTTATAAGAGCCAAATGAGTCCTGTATAACTTTCAGCGCCTTCGCTTTTTCCAAATAGTCACCTGTCCCGGAGCCGCCCTCCGCCTCCGGTGGCATAACGTCTGGCGTCTCGCCGTCACTGCCCTGGTTGTCAGCATTCTCTTGGTCCGCGTTCGCGGCAGAGTCCGTAGTAGCACTTGTTGCAGAGTCTGTCGCTGTACTCGATGTATTGTCTGAATCATCGCGCTGTACAGCAGATGACTCGGTGCCGAGTCCTGAGGCATTCATTTGAGCCAACACACGCTGAAGATAGCGATTGCCGTTGACGCGGCCCAATCGTGAAGCCAACGCCTGCCGCTGTACCGTAGTGAGATGTGGATTGCCGAGCACTCCTGCCTGCCATTTGAGCGTCGGATTACTCTGGAGAACGGCATTCCACGCGGGTAATGATTCCACCACTTCTATGCTGTCGCCACTCATGCTGGTTGCATCTTTCGGCGAGGAATGGGCTGACCGCTCCTGATGATTTCCTAATTCTTGTTTGTTTGACACGGTTCACACCTCATTTCCGAAAGTTACCCTGCAATACCAAAATGGATTATTAAGGTACCGTTACCAAAACAATAGCCATCTTGTAGTGGGTTACATTGTATGTGGGATACCAGCAACGCCAGCAACGATAATCCCATCACCTAGCCCATTAAGAAAACCCGTGATCCACGGCGACCCAGTCAAGGTTTTTGACCATACAGTTCTCAGAGCGTCGCCGGGCTATGCATAGCGAATAGGCTCAGGGGTCGGGAATCTAAATTCTGGACTTTGTGCCGCCAACCGACACGAATACTCGCAACGTCACCCTGTTTTAACGCAATCCCCATTGCTTCAGATTGCTCAGATTCATTTGCCGCGCCATAGATGAGGCCACGTCCTTCCACCACATAAATCGTTTCAGCGGCAACGGCATGGAAATGCCAATCGATTACTCCGTTTGGTGCGACTCGTACCAGCACAGCATCGTATCCAACCTGCGATGCCAAATTTTCAAAGATGCGCAATTCTAAACCAGAGACTGTGGGATGCATAACCCACGGAATAACTTCCGGATCATAAACGTGGAGATGGTCGTTCATAAATTTCGTGACAGTCTTTGCTAGCGGACGAGTGAGTCTGGTTTTGTTGAATTTTGTTTATTGTTCTCTATACTAGGACAAAATGAGGGTTTCTGTCAAGGATTTACAAATCAATGTTGATCACAAAAGTTGATATTTTTCCGATCGGCTATCTCGAACCGAATGACAACAACTCGCAGCGTTACGTCGTTATCGTGCGCCTGGAAACGAACGATGGCACGGTCGGGTGGGGGGAAAGTATTACGCTGTTTCGGGAAGCGACATTTGCGACTGCCGCGTTGTTGAAATACGGGTTGGCGGATCAGGTCATCGACAAAGACCCTTACGATAGCGAAGTGATCTGGGAGGCGCTGCGTGAGCAAGTCTGGTGGTATGGCAACGTGGGTGGTATCGCTGCCTTCGCCCTGAGTGCGATCGATATGGCCTTGTGGGACCTCAAGGGTAAGTTGCTGCGCGTGCCCCTCTACGTGCTGCTCGGCGGCAAAAAGCATGATCGGCTGCCGGTTTGCGCGAGTTCGCATCCCAAAGCCGCCACCATCGATGCGATGGCGCAGGAACTGGCCGGACACATTGAGAACGGTTTTCAGGCGGTGAAGGTTGGCTTTGGCAAAAAGGGTCACGCTAATCTTGGGGTCGATGCCGATCGGGATGTCCAATTTGTGAGCACGGTACGCGCCGCCATCGGCCCGCAGGCAGGCTTTATCATCGATGTGGGTGCCAAAGTTCACTGGGATACGCCAACCGCGATTGGGCGGGCGCAACGTTTCTTGGAACACAATCTCCTATGGCTCGAAGATCCGTTCCCGCCCAACAACTCGAACGGTTATCGGGATTTGCGCGCGGCGGTTCCAGCGATGCGCATTGCGACGGGCGAACGTTATTTCACCCAGGACACCTATCGTCAAATGTTCGAGGCGAAGCTGACCGATGTGGTACTGGTCGATCCGGGGCGTGCCGAAGGGATCACTGGCGCACACAAGATCATCGGACTGGCGGCGCAGCACAATATTGCTTTCGATGCCCACAGTTGGAGCACGGCAATCAATACGGCGGCCAGCATTCACCTATCGCTGGCGGCGGCGCTACCCACGATCTTTGAGTTAAAGCCGATCGACAGTGCGATGCACCATGAGCTAGTGCGCAACCCAGTAGCGCACCACGACGGTTGGATCAGCGCACCGGATGGGAATGGCTTGGGCGCAGATGTCGTCGAAGAGACGGTGCACAAATATGCGCTGCCCATGTAGCCGCCGCCTGAGAACGAATTGGAGTCCGCTGTTAAGGATAATATTCCGTAATGTTGTTGGCATCGATGAACACACAATCGCTGTAGATGGCGGGCGGCACCGGTTCGCCGCGCAGAATCTTCAAGGCGACCTCAAGCAACTTTGCCCCATAGCGCTCTGGCATGAAACCCGGTGAGCCGATCAGACGCGAGTCTGGCTGCTGGATTTCTTCGCGCGCCAGCCGATCCGCACCCTGGCCGACAATCACCATATTGCGCTCGCGCTTGAGTGCGCGTGCCGCAGCCAGCGCCCCCAAGGCCGCATCATCATTGAAACAGATGACGGCGATGCGGTAGGTGGAGGGGATTTCATCCAGGAGGGCGCGCATGGCGGCCTCGCTTGTTTCGGCTGTGTTACCCGAATCGAGCCGATATGCGCCACGCGGCTGGAAATCGGCCAGCACTTTCGCCAGACTATCACGTTGACCTTGCATCCGCATGGCGGGTAAAACGCCCGCGCGCGGTTCTTCGAGCGCCACAAGCGCATCGAACTGGCCGCCCCAATGCTCGGCAATCCACTCGCCGAGGGCATTCCCCGCCAAGAGGCCAGCCTGATAATTATCAATGCCGTAAAACGTTGCACCCACGAGCGGAATATCGACCGCAATGACCGGAACTTGCGCCTGTTGGAAACGGTTCATCAAGCGGCTGCCGATCGCTTCGTCGATCTGATATTCAATGATGAGATCGATGTCTTTGTCCAGTAGCTCATCGGCAACACGCATCGCCGCTTCCGCACTGAGTTGGTTATCGCCCACAATCAGATCAATATGACCTTCCTCTTTTGCGGCACGTTCCAGACCACGCCGGACATCGACCGCAAAAGGGATCGCTTCCGATAGGTTGGCAAAACCGATCCGAAAGTGCGAACGCTCGCGTTCGCGCTGCTGTGTGAACGACGATACCGTACTTTCCTCGCAAATTGTCAGTGTGGCAACCCGCTGGCGAAGCGCTTCGGCCATGCCGGGTTCGATTGCGCTGTCGGTGAACACATGCGTGACCTCAGTGATGCTGGCAAACGGCGTCAAACCCAGCTTGCCGAATTTGCTGGAGTCGATCAAGACGATCGTCTGCTTCACGGAGCGTACCATCTGCGCCTTGATATGTGCCTGGTGAATATCGATTTCGGTCAGCCCATTTTCCAGTGTAAAGCCGGAACAGGTCAGGAAAGCGCGCTGTACATGCAGTTCTTTCAAATATTTTTCGGCGAGCGGGCCACTGACCGAAAGACCATCTTGCGCGAGGATTCCACCGATCAGGATCACCGTGTTCGACGGATTTTCGGCCATCGAGCGGGCCACGTCCAGACCCGTGGTGACGACGGTGAGATGGCGACGATCCTTGAGATACAGCGCCATGTTTTGGACGGTCAAACTGGCATCGAACAGCACCGAATCGCCATTTTCGATCAATTCAGCCGCCCACCGTGCAATGCGCAGTTTGGCGGCGGTACTTTCGCTCGAGCTGTCGTTGCGTTGGGGACGTGCCCACCGGGGATTGACGCCCTCATCCAGCATCACCGCCCCGCCCCGCACGCGCATAAGCTGCTGCTCTTCATCGAGCGCGGCTAGGTCGTTGCGGATAGTCCCCTCCGAAACATCCAATAATCGGGCGAGATCGGCCACTCGCACGCTGCTTTGTTCTCCCACAATGCGTAAAATGGTCCGACGACGCTCAAAAGTAGTCACGATTGAATGCTATTCCTGAAAGTGTATGCGGCTCGTTTCCTGCCGATTATAGCGGATTTAGCGAATGCAACGCCCTAAACCATCACAACGCCACCGTTGACATCGAGCGTCGCCCCCGTGACCCAGGTTGTCTCATCCGAGCAGAGGTGAGCGATCGAATGCGCGACCTCGATCGGTTGCGCGAGCCGTCGCAGGGGGACCGTTTGGATGTAGCTTTCCAGCGTCGCATTGCCTTTGGTCATCATGGGTGTATCGACTGCGCCCGGTGCGACACTGTTGATGAGGATACCAAACGCCGCATATTCACGCGCCATCGTTTTTGTAATGGCGATAATGGCGGCCTTCGTCCCACTATATACGGTGGAATTATAAACGCCGCCGACGCGCCCACCCGTTGAACTGATATTGACCACGCGCCCCCAGCCGCGCACCTTCATCGCCTCAGCAGCCGCGCGCGTCAGAAAAAAGACAGATTTCATATTGATATCCACGATTCGGTCGAACCATTCTTCGGTCATATCCGTGATCGCAATGCGGGGACATATTGCGGCATTATTGACGAGAATATCCAGCCGTCCGCAGTCGTTCACCACTTCTTGCACCAATTGCGCAACGGCGGCGGGTTTGGCGACATCGCACAGGTAGGCGCGTGCATGGCCGCCGCCTGCGTTGAGCTGTTCGGCCACGATCTGCGCCGCCGACAGGTCAATATCGGCGATTGCCACAGTCGCCCCCTGGCCGCTTAATACACCTGCCGTCGCTTCGCCGATCCCATGAGCCGCCCCGGTTACAATTGCCACTCGGTCTTGGACAGACATCGCTTGTTCCTCGCTTAAAGCGCATCATTTGATATTTCGCGCGTCGAATTTTGTTGAAACTTGTTGAAACTTGTTGATTTTTTCTAAAAACCGTATCATAATCATCAGGAAAAGTCAAACGGCTGCACCATCTTATATTCTAAATTGTTTGGAGCGTGTTTTTTATGACCACAAAAACAAAGATCGCTGTGGTGGGAACCGGTTGGTGGGCGACCACGGCGCACATTCCCGCGTTGAAAGCGAACCTGCGTGCCGAAATGGTATTGGTGGACAAAAATCCAGCCGCACTCCAAGCCGCCGCCGAAAAGTACGATGTCAAGGAGCGGTTTACCAGCTTGGCCGAAGCGGTGGCCGCGCACCCTGATCTGAAAGGCGCGATCGTGGCCGTGCCGCACGCCGCCCACTATCCAGTCGGCAAAGAGGTGCTGGAACTGGGTTTGCACCTGCTGATGGAAAAGCCGATGGTGCTCCATGCTCAGGAGGCTAAGACACTCGTCGATCTGGCTGAGTCGAAACATTTGCAGATTCTGATGGGCTACACGTTTCCCTATTTGCCACCGCTTGAAGAAGCGAAGAAACGGGTCGATGATGGCTTACTCGGTGACATCGAATACATTACGTGCAGCATGACCTCGCTCGCCATCGAGTTTTATCGTGGCAAACCCGAAAACTACGATCCCGTCATGAACTATGTGGTCGTGGCACCGGGAGCAAGCACCTACAGCGATCCGAAGGTGGCCGGAGGTGGACAGGCGCAGCTTCAAATTACGCATTCGGTGGCGATGATGTTTTATTATGCGCCGGGTTTGCGTGCAGATCGCGTAAGCTCATTCATGAATATGCTCGATACGCGGGTCGATGTCGTCGATGCGTTCGCGGTACGCATGAACAATGGGGCGGTGGCGACGGTGGGCAGTTCGGGCAATGTCGGCCCCGGTGACCCCTCCCTGATCGAGATTCACCTACATGGCAGCAAGGGGCGCTTGTTGGTCGAAGGCTATTCGGGCGCGATGTACATGCGTCTGCACAACGGTACTGAGGAGCGCATCGGCCCGATCCATCCGGTGTATCCTGGTCATTTGCCATCGGAAAAGTTTATTGAAATTATTGAGGATGGCGCGAAGAACTATTTCCCTGGCAAAACCAATGGCCTGTACACCGTTGAACTGCTCGAAGCGGCCTATCGGTCGGCGGCGCAGGATGGCGTACCCATCAGCGTCGCCTCACTCTATGCGTGAGTTTGCAATGGCATGTATACGAAGCAAAAGGGAGTATTTTGAACCATGAAGCGCGTTGGATTCATTCTGAAAGTGAAGCACGACAAAATCGCCGAGTATAAAACGCATCACGAGGCGGTCTGGCCGGATATGAAGGAAGCGCTGCATCGCACTGGCTGGCACAATTACTCATTGTTCATCCGCGACGATGGGCTGGTCTTCGGCTATTTCGAGGCCGTCGAAAGCCTCCAGGCGTCGCTGGACGCGATGGCGAAAGAGCCGGTCAATTTGCGCTGGCAAACATTCATGGAGCCATATTTTGAAGGGTTGGGCGGTTCGCGGCCCGATCAGACAATGCTGGAATTGGAGGAATACTTCCACGTAGACTGACCGCACAGACCCCCGCTTAACGGTAGGTGTTTGCAAAACGCGCCAAAAAGCGGGCGACGATGCAGGGTTCGCCCGTCTTCACGCAGATGAATCAGGTCACCGGGATATATGCCTCCAAAGCACGCTTGGTCGTAAGCGTTTCGGTGAGCGTATCAACCTGATTGACATCGAACCAGGGTGCGCACACATATTCCAACGCCAAGCTGCCTGTATAGTTGACGGCCTTCAGGCGACTTGCAATATCGACAAAATCGATCGTGCCTTCGGCGTGCCGTGTCTGAAGCTTGCCAAAGCGCGCCTGGCGGATATGGACGATTCCAGTATGGGGAATGAGCGCGTGGATACGCTCCAACTCGACGTATTGCAGGACAAAGTGCGAGTAATCCAGCGCCACCTGAAGGCCGGGCACGCGCGACAGGAGTTCGAGCGCGCGTTCGGGTGTATCAGTCAACGATTGCATATGCGGCTCAAAACAGACCGTGATCCCGGCTGGCTGCGCGATGTCAAGCAGCGTGCGAAAGACATCTGCTGCCGTTTCGAGGTTTTGTTCGCGCGTGAGGCCGAGGTGTTCCATGCCCGGCAGCAGCGTGATATTGGGGATATGCGTCAATTGGCAAAAACGGACGATTTCCCGAAACGCATCGATGTTTTTTTGGCGCACCGCTTGGTCGGGATGATTGATCGCGCGATCAATAAAATTGTTCTCGAACTGCACGAAGAAATCAACCGGGCGGAGAACGTATTTTTCGAGCAAGGGCAGCAAGTGATCGGCGGCATGGCGTGGATCGGCGGCCACCACGTCCGGATCATAGCTAGATTCGCCGCGATTGCGAAAGCCCGCCAGCGCCACGCTTTTGAATCCCAGAAAATGGCACACGGCAAGCGCACCCTCAATCGGCAATGCTTCGAATGACCAAGCGGATACAGATAGGTTCATCTTTTTTGTCCTCATTTCTTCAAAATACAAGTGTGTGCGCTTTTTGGTGTTTGTTGAAACTTGTCGTTTCAGTCATATTTCAACAACTATTGACAAAATTCCACAGTCTGCATATTATATACGAAATAAATTCAGATAAAACTTTCGCGCTTTTAAGATTGTGGGTTTTAGGTTGATGAAAATTACGAAAGTCGAGGTGATTCCGCTGGTACGGCGACTCGAATCACCTTTTGAAGGTGGCACGTACCGCATCGTGAATCGCT
>JBBRMW010000166.1:0-13099 GCA_038230635.1 Aggregatilineales bacterium
GCCCGTGGCTGAAATCCCATTGAATCTCAGCAGTTTGAGGGGGGCATGGTCACCGTTTTTGTGAGCGGGTTTTGCTGGTGGCTGAGCCTATTTCTATTGAATCGATCGCCCTGGATTCTATCTCGCGGGGTGGTTGGTATCTTGCTTGGATTGTGTGCGATGGCGCAGGCGGCCTACTCGATTCAACGGGCTGATCTTGCGCTGAATGGATGGTTCGTCATTTTTGCAATGATGTTGAGCGGCGTGGGCATCCTGATCAACTTTCGGGAAGCCCGGCAAAATCAAGAAAGCCCCTGGCTCTCGTTGGCACGTTCATTTGATGCTTCTTTCTTCACGAGCCTCGTGTTTGTTGGTCAAGTGATAATTGTCGCGCATCTGATCGAAAATGAGTCGGCGGCGATGATCGCGCTGCTATTTGGGGTGCTGGCGACCGCCATCCTCGCGCAAACACTGTCTGGGCGCATCGAAAGTACCTTCGATCGCTTTGCCTTCGCCTATTTGCCTACCCTGAGCAAACAGCGACTGAATCAGGCGCGCGCTGATCTGCGGGCAGCCGCTGCTGCACTTCCCGAAGCACAGCCGATCACGACCGACTTGAATGCACTCGACGACTCCGAGTTCACCCGGTTGACACGACGCGCCTTGAGCAGCTTGAGCGACTTGCCCAAACTCTCGACAAGTCCGTTGATTCACTTGCCAGCCATCGAACAGCGGTTAATTGCGAAAGGCGGCAGAGTGAATACACTCGAACGCGCGGTTGAACTCAAACATCTGCTGGCCGAATCCATTGGACGCCTCAAACCCAACAACGGCGACTTCGGGACAGCACCAGAGTGGCGACACTATAATGCGCTGTACTTCCCTTATGTCGTTGGCCTCAAGCCATACCTCGCCCACAGCACGAACGACGATTTACAGGAACATGAAAATCGAGACGTGTTAAGGTGGTTTCAGCGCGAAGTTCCAGAGCGGACACTGTATAACTGGCAGAATGCCGCCGCCAAATTGGTGGCTGCCGACCTGCGCCACCCATCTCCCTAATTTTTCATTGATTGGCAGTGTTTGGCAGTCATTTTCGTGGATTTGGCAGCGATTTTTCCCTACTCTCAAGGTATCTGACGCGAACTCTGAGAGGATCGGAAAAACCAATGACAATCAATCAACTCCTGAATTTGAGCAGTCCACTTGTCACACTCTTGTTTGGCATACTCAGCATCATCAGCCCATCATTCGTCGCCAAACTGTTGCATTTATCCGTGCTCGATGGTCGCGGCTCGGTTGAGCTGCGCGTCGGCTTTGGTGGACTGTTCATCGGGCTGGCCTTGATCACGATGATTGACCGCGATCCAGCGATGTTCAAGATGCTGGCGGCAGGCTGGTTTGGCTCGGCAGCCGCGCGCGTAATAGGGATCATCGTGGATCGTCCACCGCTAACCGTCGATCTGGTGGCAACGCTGATCGCCGAGATCGCGTTCGGCGTCCTGAGCTTGGTGTAGCTCGCTGGCGATTCCATGTGGTTGCAGGGTAATCGCGTCAAGATTCAGATTTTGACGCGATCACGGGGCGGAGTGCGGATCAGGCTTGCTATTTGAAGGGCGAGAAGGGCAGTCGTGTTATAATCGCGGGCATGGCGAACACTTACAGCGTCTTTGCCAAGCTGATCCGTGCGGGGTTGACTGGTGTCAATCCGCACACGCTGACCGTCGCGCTGAACCGCGCCGAACGGCTCGCTATTCGATTCGATCTTCAAACCGAGCAAGCAGCGGCATTGTCTTTGCTCGAACTGGCGGGTTATCCCGAAACCGCCAACGAACTCGATTTGTTCCTGAGCGTCGGCCAGACACTTAAGCCGATTTCGTTCGTAGATGGCGCACTGACGCCCGATCACGCCGTCGCGTATGTGATCTGGCTCCCGCCTTTCCTGGCACAAGCTGATCCGCACATTCAAAAGAACGCCGGGACGCTGCTTCATTGGCTGATCGCCAATCGTCGCGCCGCCGTCGCCGCCAATCCGGGCTGCCTGGATGGGCTGCGCGCTCTGGCCGCGGGCAACACACTCAATCGTTATCAGGCGGCGCTGATCGCCTACACGCTCGGTCGCTGCGGCATCGCCACCGACTCCGATACGGTGATTCGCCTCGCCGAATATGCGATCGAGCATGGCCGTGAAAATGTCGCGCTGGTCAGTGAGGCGATTTACAGCCTGAATCCTGCTGGGTTGGTTGGCGCGCTCAAACAACTCTTGAATGCGGCGGACGAACACGGTCTGTGGACGGGCATCCAGGTGCTCGAACATATCGCCACCATTGATGATCCGGCATTTTGGGCGGCTTATTATGACGAGATCGATGGCCTGATCGGGGGTTTAGGCGCACTGGCAGGCCGCCACCGTGATTTGGCGCGCGCACTCGACGCGATCGAAAAGCATTTGTCGCTGGTCGAATAAAAGAACCTCACCCCCAGCCCCTCGATGGACGAACGGCGAGGGGTGCATGACTCGACGCCCCTCGTTGTGGTTACGGAAAGGGGATGAGGTCAGAATTTTGTGATCAGTTTGTTTGATTCCAAGGCGTTGCGGCAGTTGGCGAAGTCCGTTATGATCGCTCACTAGGTTCTTATTTAGCAGATTTGATCGCTAATGACGGCTTTTCGACCGCCAATTTATCGCAAAGAAGCGCTGGCGAAAGTTTCTTCACCGGAGGAACTCGATCGCCTGATGCAGATCACCAGTGTGCGCGCGTGGCTCATTCTGGGTGGCGTCGCCTGTGTACTGTCGATCGCGCTGTTGTGGGGCGTTTTCGGCAGGCTGACCACAACGGTGGCGCAGACTGGGACGCTCACGCTCAGCAACCCGATCGTGGTCGTGGCTGCTACCGACGCGGGTCGTATCATGGTGATGAGCACTCAGCCGAACGATGTGGTGAAAGCCGGACAGATCGTTGGCAAGATCGTCGCTTCCGCCGACAACACGGCAAAAGACGTGATCAGTCCAGTGAACGGGCGCGTGGTTGTGGTGCGCGCTCCGGTGGGTGCGTCAGTCAGCCTGGGAACGCCGCTGCTGAGCGTGGAATCGTTTGATAGTAGTAATGCACAGCCTTTGCAAGCGATCATTTATGTTGCGCTGAGCGATGGTCAACAGATTCAAAAAGGCGCTGCCGTGCAGATCGAGCCGTACACCGCGCCACACGATCAATATGGCTATTTGCTTGGCACAGTCGAATCGGTGGCGGCGTTCGCGTCGGTGCGCGAAGAAATGCTGACTGTGCTGAAGGATAGCAGCCGCGTTGATGATCTCATCAGCAAAGGGCAGGTGTTCGAGGTGCGGATCAGCCTGAAGCCCGCGACAGAAGATGGTTATGTTTGGTCAACGGCGCATCGGCCTGATTTCGCCATCGTGAGCGATACGCCTTGCGCAGTAACGATTATTGTGCGTTCTGAGAGTTTGCTCAGCCGACTCTTTTCGCGCTCATCGTGAGGTTCGGATAAGGCAATGGAACCACCAGAGCAGTCAGAACCGATCAGCCAGCCAAAGCCGAAACGTGCCAACGGACGTGTACGCACCCCGACGCTGCTGCAATTGGAGGCGGTCGAGTGCGGCGCGGCTGCATTGGGAATCGTGCTGCGCTATTACGGCAAATATATTCCGCTCGAAGAATTGCGGCTGATGTGCGGCATCTCGCGCGATGGCAGCAACGCTGCGAATATTCTCAAAGCGGCTCGCTCGTATGGCTTGGAGGCGAAGGGTGTCCGACGCAGCAGTATCGACGGTCTGCGCGACCTGCCGCTACCGTTGATCCTATTTTGGAATTTCAACCATTTTCTGGTCGTCGAAGGTTTTGGCAAAAACGTCGTCTATTTGAACGATCCGGCGGTAGGGCCACGTACCGTTACGCTGGCCGAATTCAACGAGGCGTTTACGGGCGTGGCTCTGGTCTTGGAACCGGGGCCGACGTTCGTCAAGAGCGGCGAGCGTTTCAACTTGATCAAGGCACTTCGCCCGCGCTTGCGACACTCTGAGGCGGGGCTGATCTATGTGCTGCTGGTCAGTCTGTTTTTGCTGATTCCCGGTTTGCTGATTCCCACGTTTTTGCGAGTTTTTGTCGATGACATCATCATCGGCGATCAAAAAAACTGGATCCTGCCCTTGTTAGCAGGGATGGCATTGGTGGCGGTCGCGCGTGGCGGTCTGACTTGGCTGCAACAGACGTATCTCCTGCGCCTGGAAACCAAGCTCGCGTTGAGTGCATCCAGTCAGTTTTTCTGGCATGTGCTGCGGCTGCCCGTCGAGTTTTTCACGCAGCGCTATGCGGGTGACATCGCCTTTCGCGTGCAGTTGAACGATCAGGTGGCTGGTTTGCTTTCCGGCGAACTGGCGACCACCTTGATCGATATGCTGTTGATCGTCTTCTACGCGGCGCTGATGTTTGTGTATGATGTGCCGCTGACGCTGATCGGAATCGGCATCGCGGTCGTCAACTTGGTCGTGCTGCGACTGATTTCGCGGCGCTGGGTGGACGCCAATCACCGCCTGCTCAGTGACAACGCGCGCATGGTCGGAACGGCGCTGAACGGGCTAACCACGATCGAGACGCTCAAGGCGGTCGGCGGCGAAAGCGACTTCTTTGCGCGCTGGGCAGGTTTTCAGGCGCGGGTGGGCAACGCTGAGCAGCAGGTTAACCGCCTGACGCAGATATTGGCCGTCGTGCCGCCCATGCTGCAAGCGCTCAACGTGGCCTTGATTTTGTACATTGGTGGCACCCGCATCCTGAGCGGGGCGCTGAGCGTGGGGCTGCTAGTCGCCTTCCAAAGCCTGATGCTCAGTTTCAGCGAGCCGGTGTCGCGGCTGGTCAACCTGGGCGGACGCTTACAGCAGGTCGAGGGCAGTTTGGCGCGGCTCGACGACATCTTGAAATATCCGCTGGATACCGAGAATCTGAGCGGCGAAGCGGCTGATCTGGGTGATGCGCAAAAACTCGAAGGGTATCTTGAATTGAAAGACGTGACCTTCGGCTACAGCCGTCTCGATCCGCCCTTGATCGAAAACTTCAGCTTGCGCCTCAAACCAGGCGATCGGGTGGCACTGGTGGGCACATCGGGCAGCGGGAAATCGACGGTTGCCAAGCTAGTGGCGGGACTTTTTCACCCCTGGTCGGGCGAAATCTTGTTCGATGGCAAGCCGCGTACCGCGATCCCACGCGATGTGATCAACGCTTCGGTGGCGATGGTTGATCAGAATATTCAGTTATTTGGCGGCACGGTGCGCGACAACCTGACTCTGTGGAATCCGACCGTACCGAAATCGCGGATCATCCAGGCTGCCAAAGATGCGCGTATCCACGAACACATCTCAGAGCATCCGGGCAGCTACGATCACATCTTGGAAGAAAATGGTCACAATTTCAGCGGCGGCGAACGGCAGCGGCTCGAAATTGCACGGGCGCTCGTCGGCGATCCCACGCTGCTCATTTTGGATGAGGCGACCAGCGCGCTCGATCCGTTGACCGAAAAAGACATTGACGATAATCTACGGCGACGGGGCTGCGCGTGCCTGATCGTGGCGCATCGCTTGAGCACGATCCGCGACAGCGACGAGATCATCGTCATGGATCATGGCAAGATCGTGCAGCGCGGAACGCACAAAGATTTGGTTCGGCAAGATGGCCCGTATGCGGAATTGGTCGGCGCGGAACGTCCCAAAAAAGAAGACAAGCGCAACGTCAAATCGCTGCTGGACAAGCTGATCTAAAAGACAACCTCACCCCCCCCCCAGGAACGGGCGGCCACATCGGGCCGCCCCTACCGCCGCTGGGCTTTGGGTAGGGTCGAACCCGGTGTGGTCGCCCGCTTTTTATTGGTTTGATGATAAGAGGATACATGGTGCAGACCGGACAACCCGCCAAAGGGCAGCAAATGCACGCGATCTACCGCGTGACCGAAGAAGCGTGGCAGCTATTTTTGCTTAAGCTGCGCTACCGCGATTCGGAATTGCTGACGCTGAGCCGCAACAAACCATTTTTACTGGCGGGCAACATGGCGTGGCTGGTATATACCGGGGTGGCAGATGTGTTCACGGTACGCCTGGAAGCGGGTCAATCGGTCGGCGCGCGCCACCACTTTTTCCGCGCGGATAAGGATCAGTTGATGTTCGGCGCGGATTACGCCGGACGCGAGATCGGCTTGTTGGTAAGCTGCGCGCCCGATACGCAGTTGCTTCGATTCGATCTGGCGCGGCTGCAAGAATTGGCGAAACAAGACGAGTATGCGCCGCTGATCGCCGGGATGATCGATCAATGGACGACAGCCGTTGGATCGGGACTGAGCGTGCCAATCATGCCCAAAGATTACCAGTTCATCGAGGCGGGCAAAACCGTGGCGCTGGCGACGGGCGCGATCGTGCGGTCGGGCAAAGATGTCGCTTGGGCGCGCCAGGAATCGGGCGAATCGCGCTATATGGGGCGCGCCGACGTGCCGCCAATCAGCGCCGGAATGCTGACTCCGCTTTCGCAGCATAATTGGCTGGAAGCGTCCGCGCCGTCCACGATCGCCGGGGTCAAATCGGAGACACTGCTGACGGATGATCCTGAATGGGCATTTTTGCGCGGCTTTCATCGTTTGATCCTCAACTGCATCGAACGTGACGCGGAACGTGATCTCGAAACCGAGAGTCAGCAAATTCGCGCGGGCGCGGCGATCGATCAGGGGCGATTCGAGACGGCGTTTGCGACATTGGCCGCCGCCTGGGGCGATGACTATCTCGCGCCGCCGTTCGAGGCCGATAACCGCGATCCGCTGTTGGCAGCCTGCCGGATCGTCGCGCGCGATCTGGGAATTATGATTGTGACTCCGCCTGATTTTTCCGCGCAACTCAAACGCAACGATGCGATGGCTGAGATCGCCAGGGCATCGCGTATTCGCCATCGCCAAGTCGCGCTGCGCGGCGACTGGTGGCGCGAAGATAATGGTCCGTTGATCGCCAGTCGCGGCAAAGAGGCTAGCGAACACCCGGTGGCGCTGATTCCGATAGAGGGCGGACGCTATGAACTGCGCGATCCAGTGAGCGGTGAAACGCGCCTGGTGACGGCGGAACTGGCGCACGAACTCGACAAGAAGGCCTATATGCTGTATCGATCGTTTCCGGCGCGCCTGCTCCGGGTACGCGATTTGGTGCGTTTCGGCTTGCATGGTATGGAGCGCGATGCGGTGATCTTCGTCGGAGTCGGGATCGCGGGCGGACTGCTGGGCACGCTGACGCCGCTGATCATTGGCACACTGTTCGATTCGATTATTCCGGCGGGCGATCGATCGCAACTGACGCTGATGTTTGCGATCTTGCTGATCGCGGCGTTTGCGGTGGGTTTGTTCCAATTTGCGCGCAGCCTCGTGCTGATGCGGATCAGTGGACGGTTGGAAAGCAGCATCGGCGCGGCACTCTGGGATCGCTTGCTGAATCTGCCGACCGACTTTTTTCGCAAGTTCTCAGCGGGCGATCTGACACGGCGCGCGATGGGTATCCACGATATCAAAGAAATCCTATCCGGCGTATTGCTGCTGTCGCTGCTGTCTGGCATCTTTTCCGTGTTTAATTTTGCGCTGCTCTTTTATTATGATGCGGGCTTGGCGCTGGTTGTCACCGCGATCGTGCTGAGCGCGATTCTGATCACCATTGCTCTCGGTCAGCTCTTGCTGCGCGATCAACGACAGGTGACGCAGTTGCAGGGCGAAATATCGGGCTTGATCGCGCAACTGATCGGCGGCATCGTTAAGCTGCGGGTGGCAGGCGCGGAGGCGCGGGCGTTCGCGCTGTGGGCGAATACGTTCAGTCGGCAAAAACGGCTATCTTTCCGAGCGCGCACCGTCCAAAATATGTTGATCGTGATCATTGCGGTGTATCCGGTGCTGGCGGCGATCGTCGTGTTCGGCGTCATATACAGCCGCCACAACCTGACAACAGGGCGTTTCCTGGCCTTCTATGCGGCGTTCGCACTGTTTCTGACGGCGGGGCTGCAACTCGGCGCGGCTTTCGTGAATGGGCTGTCGGTCATTCCGATTTTTGAGCGGCTGCGCCCGATCATCCAAACGCCGCCCGAAGTCGATGAACTCAAAGCTAACCCCGGCGAATTGAGCGGCAGCATCGAAGTGAGCCACGTCTCGTTCCGCTACCGCGACGACGGTCCGCTGACCGTCAACGATGTGTCGTTCACGGTGCGGCGCGGCGAGTTCGTGGCGATCGTGGGCGCGTCCGGTTCGGGTAAATCGACCTTGCTGCGACTGCTGCTCGGCTTCGAGAATCCGCTGTCGGGCGCGGTTTATTACGACGGCCAGGCACTTACCGAACTCGATTTGCGGGCGGTGCGGCGGCAGATCGGTGCGGTGCTCCAATATAGCCAAGTAATCGCGGGCGATATTCTGACCAATATCATCGGTTCGACGAGCCTGACGATGGATGACGCCTGGGAAGCATCGCGGCTGGCGGGCATTGACGCCACGATCCGCGAACTGCCAATGGGCATGTTCACCTACATCAGCGAGGGCGGCGCAACCTTTTCGGGCGGGCAGCGACAGCGCTTGCTCATCGCGCGGGCATTGGTCACACGACCGCGTATCATCTTTTTTGATGAGGCAACCAGCGCGCTCGACGATAAATCACAAGCGGCAGTCACGGAGAGCCTCAAAAACCTGCAAGCCACACGATTCGTGATTGCTCATCGGCTGAGCACTGTCGTCGATGCCGATCGCATCCTGGTTGTCGATAAGGGGCGGATCGTCGAGAGCGGCACCTACGAGGCACTGATGAGTCGGGGTGGTATCTTCGCCGCGCTGATTCGCCGCCAGTTGATCTGATGTCCGGTGAACCTCACCCTCCTACCCCCTCTCTTTTAGGGGGTGCATTCAGGGATTGGGGCAGATCATAGAACCCCTCTATCCCCCCACCCCTTATCCCCCACGCAGGCGGGGGGAAAGGGGAGTCACAGCCGATCGCTGACCGAGATTGCCAGGCAGCTCTCAGCCGCTGGGTGCGCCCCAGCGAGCGCCGGCGCTTCGGCTCCCTGTCCCCCCGCCTGCGTGGGGGAAAGGGCTGGGGATAGAGGGGTTTGTCCATTCCCGAATCTCGCCCCCAACCTTGAATGCACCCCTCCGTAGTAACAGCGAGGGGGAGACGGACGCGGCAGCCCGCATCCCTACTTCATGATTGCTTGGGGATCAGGTTCGCGGGACTGTGATCGACCTTGTACAGGAAAAAGACGAGCGACCCATCCTGATCGAGATGGACTTCATAACTCGTGCCGCCGGGCAGCAGCGCAAGCAAGGTGCTCATATCCGTACCACGTTGGGCGGCCACCACGAAGGTCAGCGGCTTGCTGAAATCGATGCCCGAACCCGGCGTCTCGACGCCCGCATCGACGGGCATATCCAGATAGGTGTAGGCTTTGCCGCTCATGAAATACTTCACGACATCGGCATTCTGAACTTCCGAGAGGCCGCCGCCCACCATGACGACATAACGCCCGGCGTTGGTTTCATCGACCATTTGCGAGGCGATCCGGTTGACTACCCAGTTCGGGCGGTTGCGGATGTAACCCCGCGACGGAATGTAATCAAGCGTCAAGTAAGCCAAGTTGCCGATGAACAACAAGACTCCCAGCGCCAATACCAGCCGATTGACTAGTTCCGGCTTGTGGATCACCCTGGTGATCGCCAACGCCACCATGAGCACGCCAAGTGCGACTAATAACGAGTAGGCACTGGTGCCGGGATAAAAGCGTTCGTATTCCGGCGGTGAAATACCCAGCGTGGACATCACTAAGATGATCGTGAAACCCCAACCGATCGGGATACACCATTTGGGGAATTTCCAAAGCATCAAGAAGCTGGCGATGATTCCCAGGATGATCAGCGGACTGCCCAACAAGCCCATCAGGTTCGAGCCGCGCCCATACCAACCGCTGCGATCGCCCGTCGAGATCAGCGCGCCGAACGAATAGCGCACCTGATCTTCGACATAGTTGCGGAGCGTATCACCGCCGAGATTAAGATAGTGCTGAAGTTCGCCATTGAGCAAGACGCTCTTATCGGCGCGCGTGCTGAACGGTTCTTGGAAGTACAGCAGATAGAAATTCTGCGGCAGCGTGATGATCAGCAGCGCGATGGGTACAAGGATCAGCGCGCGCCACTGGCGGGTGATGACCTTGCGATCACGGATGAACTGAAAGATCAAATAGCCAAGCATGGCGACGGGTGCCATGCGCCCGCCCAGATAAAACATCTGTGCGACGCCCAGAAAAATACCGCTTGCCACAAAATCAACGACCGCGCCGCGCCGCAGCCCGCGCAGCAAGAAGTAGAAGGCCAGCGTCGCAAATAAGGGATCGGCGGGCTGGTTCATCGAGAGTCGGGCGAATAAAATCTGATACGACCAGGGCAGCATAAACAGGCTCGCCACGAGCGCCAGCCGCCAGCCGAAAATTTCGCGGCCTAATAGATAGAGCGCTGGAATACACAGCGCGGCCATGATCGCCGAGGGCAGCCGCGCCGCAAACAACGTGGGTCCCAAAAGTCCGACGGAGACGCTAATCATCATCATGAAAATGCGCGGGTGCGAATCGACGCCCGGCTCGAACGGCGTGGCCTGGAAGTTGACCTGCTGATAGAGCGTCGCGCCTTCGTTGGCGAATTTCGCCTCGTCTTGATCCATCAAATACGGGACGCTGCCCAAATTGACGACGCGCAGCCCCAGCGCCGCCAGCAGCAGCACGCCGATCAACGCCCATTCGCGTTTGCCGATCGGGTTTTTGTCTTTGGCATAGGGTTGCCCTTCGCTGGGCAGGACAGCCAGGATCATGGTGAGCATCGCCATGCCCCAGACCAACAAATATTCACCGAGGTAGGCTTGCTGCGGCTTCAGAATGCCGCGCCACGCTGCGAAGCCTGCCAATGCCACCGAGGCCGCCATCCAACCGGGCTTGATGCGCACGGGTTCGATGTAACCTTCATCGATGACGGCGGGAGCGGTTGCCTGCGTGCGCAGCCCGTTTCCCAACACCACCAACAGCAAAATGACGCCAAACGCGATCAAGAAGGGGCTGCCACCGGTGAGCGCATCGGGCGGATCGCGGAAAATCTGATATTCGCCGACAAACATCATCACCAATGCGCCGACGAGGATAGCCGCCTGTGTCAGATCGCGGCGCGATGATGAAACGACCGCCAGTTCGTCCATTTTCGCGTTGCCATAGGGAGGCGCGACATTAATTGGCGGCGTGGCGGCGTCCTGAACGTTTTCCATAAATTGGATACCCTGCTTATCCCGTTCCATCAAAACTTCAGCGGCCTAACTATAACACGAGGCGGCCTGCCGTGAGAACCCCTCATCCCCTAGCGGACGAGGCAGGCCTCGTCCCTACGAAAACCGTCATTCCTTTAGGGATGAGGCTTGCCTCGTCCGTCCGATTCTGCTGCCCCCTGCGTGAGAAGGGGCTAGGGGATGAGGGGTCCGACGTTCGCACGCTCGAACATTTTGTTGAACGCGCGTGGTTGGCGATCTTTCCACGAACCTTTGTGATAGACGTAGCCCGCCAACAGCGGAAACGTCACGGTCAATTCGCCGAAGACCATCTGCTCCTGACCTTGCTCCACTTTGCCCCACGAGTTGGCCTCTTTGAGCGTCGAGCCGGAGAGCGCACCATCTCGTTCATCGGCAACGGTCAGTTGGATCGCGTACTTGTGCATCGAAACTTCATGACCGAGTACCTCCGCAGCCACGACCGTATCCTGCACGAAGTTTTTAGGCACACCGCCGCCCAACATGATCAAACCTGTGACGCCTGCGGCGATTTTGAGTTCGGTCAATTCGCGGAAATCTTTCACACTGTCGATGCTCACAGAGCGATCGAGATGCGTCATCTGGTGCATCACCAACCCGAAGCCCGCCGAACAATCCGAGAACGCTGGCACAAAGATCGGAATATCACGTCGATAGGCTTCCAAGACGATGCTGTCTACCGTCGGGTGATGCTCCGCCAAAAAACGCCCCATTTCGGTGATGAATTCGCGGCTGGAAAAGGGGCGCGGTTCGAGCGTATCGGCGATATCACGCACGGTTTCGTCGCAAATGCGCAGCTCATCTTCGTCGATATAGGTGTCATAAATTCGATCGATGGCAAGTTCGCGCAGGGTGTTATCGGACATCAGCGGGCTGCCCAGATAATGGCGGAAGCCGAGCTCCTCGAAAAAGTCTTGATCGACGATGTTTGCGCCGGTCGAGACGATCGCATCGATAGCATTCACTCGCATCAGATCGAGCACGACCAGTTTTTGTCCGGCGGAGATCAAGCTGCCGGCGAGAGTCAAGATGACGCTGGCGGCGGGATCGGCCACCATGGCATCGGCAATGAAGGCGGCACGGGCAAGGTTGCGCGCCTGGAATCCGGTTTTGCTCATCATTTCGAGCAATGGCACGACGTTGAGTGTCTTGATGTCGAGATGTTCGACAGGTAGATTCAACAAATCTGATTTTTGCATGAATCCAAATCCTTTCTTGCCAAAGTGATTGCATGGCAGCGATGGCTTCTTGTACGGGCGATCGATTCTGGTTGCTAATCTGCTGCTGAAATTATTATAGCGATTTGGCGCGACACTGCCAGCATTGCCACCCCTCGCCCCAGGGCATTGCAAAGTCAGGGAGAAGTGTTGAGATCACCATTGACCCCACCCCCTAGCCCCCTCCCCACTGGCGTCTGGGGAGCGGACATGTTTAGAAAAGGGGATTGGCAAAAAGGTGTTCATCGTTCAAACTGAGAGTGACAAGTCAACCAGAGGGAACGATGAACAACGAGATATTGTACCAGTGGGAGCAAGAAATCGGGATGCACCTGCCGAGCTTGAACAGTTGGCAGGTGGAGAATGTAGCACTGATGAGCTACGGGGTGCTGAAAGCCGAAGGCTGTCAGCAGCAAAAGGTGGCACGGCAGATGCGGGGACATGAGCAAGTAGAGAGTGCGACGCGGCGGATACGGCTGTTTTTGGGCAACTCGAATTTTCCAATGGAAGGGTTTTGGACGGACTGGGTGGGCTGGGTAGTGCAGGCGCTGGGCGGACAGCA
>JBBRMW010000167.1:0-13046 GCA_038230635.1 Aggregatilineales bacterium
AGGGTACAGCGTTCATTCACACAGGCTAAAGCTTCCAGCGCTGGTCGGGGGTGGGTTGGTGGGTTGGTATTCATACACCCCATCCTACCTCACCCCGCCGCCAAAATCCCGTAGGTACGTGATAATCTCACATCACTACCAACGCGCGAACGACAAGGCCGATCCATCGTCGGGCGTCAATGTACGGATGAAGGACTCGATCGCCGGGAAAAAGATCAGCAGCGCGACCAAAAAGACGGGCGGCGCGACTAGCAGGTAGGGCAGCGCAGTATCTCGGATTTGGCGACCCCGCGATGGCTGCCCCAAGCGATTCATTGTTTCGTGTTGGATCATAGAATAAACCAAACCATCTGAATATGAACGGCGCATCGCCCCCCGTAAAACATTCGAGGGCGGTGCGCCAGCTAACGATGCCTGAGTATTAGGGTGTGGCGGCCATTGTGGCGCTCATGGTCGCGCTCATGGTGGCAGGGGCGGCGGTCGGCACGGGCGTCGCGGTCAACACGAGGTTGGTGGCAACATTGTTGTACCAGCCCTTGACGAGCGGCGCGCTCCACTCACCACCCGGCCAGTACGGCACGTTGTCGGTGATCACACTGTCATACTGTGTCCGCAATTCGGTGGGCAGCTTGTCCCAACCAATGGCCGGAAAGCCACCGACAGTCTTGACGACCGAAGCCTGCGCTTCGACAGTCAACATGTAGTTGACGAAATCTTGCGCGCCCTTCAGATTTTTGGAAGTCTTGGGGATCGCCAGCGTGGTGTAGCCACCGGGCATCGGCAGATCGGTAAACTGCAAGAGCTTGGTGCTGGCGGGCAGTTGTCCCAGATTAATCCCCTGGATCGCCTGATCCGACCAAGCCGAGATCATATCGACTTCGCCGCTGGCGAACAGTTTGAGTACCGGGTTATTGCCAGCCGGATACGCACCGTTATCATAGATGGCACTGTTGATGCTCTTGAGCAGATCGAACACTTTGGGATAATACTGATCGACAACTTTCTGATCGAAGGTCTTGAACAAATCGGGGTTCTTGCCGGACACTTCGTACAGGGCGCGCACGACGAAGTAGCCGCCGCTGCCACCTTTATCGGGACGGCAATACACGAACTTGCCGGGGTGCGCGGTGATCCACTTGAGCAGATCGGCGAAGGTCTTCGGCACTTGATCGGCGGGCACGGTATCGCTGTTGTAGGCGATCAATACTTGCGAACCGCGATAGGAGGCGGCCAAATCGGTCACCTGAGCGGCTTTGGTCACATTCGCCAGATTCGGAATATCCTGGACGGTCGGCTTGTACCACAGTCCCGCCTTGACCGAGTCGGAAAAGTCGCGCGGGTCAATATCCATGACATCGACCTGGGCATCGGTGCCGGTTTGCAGCGCGGCTAGGGCGCGCGCCACGATCGGATCATCACCCGACGCACGGCTGTTCACGAACTGCACGGTGTATTGAGGATATTGCTTGGTGAAGGCAGGCACGATCTGGTTTTGCAGCCAGTCGGTGATGTTGGTGTCACCGCTGCTGTACAGGTTGATCACGGTGGTAGCTTGAGCGTGGAGCGGAATGAGCGTGAGCGCGAGGGCAAAAACGATGCTGATGGTTAACAGGCCGGAAACGAGGCGCTTCTTAAACAAGCTGGCATCCTTTCATCATCGTGATCGTCGAAATTGACGATCAGGCAAGGCCATTGAGCCAGTTCTTAAGCATCCACGCACAGTATGAAATGAAGGTTATCGAAAAAGATCGATTCGGCTAAGGCGATATTAAGCATCGACTCAGTGAGTATGGAGGTTCGGTCTGAGCGCGGGCTAATGGTAAAACCAGATAAAGTTCGCGCATTCACCTCACCCCCCAACCCCCTCTCCGTCACCACAGAGAGGAGGAGTCAAGCCGCACAACTCCCCTCTCCGTGAGGACGGAGAGGGGCCGGGGGTGAGGTTCTTCAATGCGTGGTGTCTAATTGATTTCACCATAAGCTCAAATGGACTCGGCCTGCTTCGCCCACGTTTTTCCAACTCAACCCCAGGGTGTTCAGGTCGGAACACGACCCTCGCCGATTAAGACTCCTTAAAGCCGCCATAATCCACACTTAAACGAAGCACCGCCCGATCTTATTCTTTGCTGGATAACTTTGGTGACTGGGTGCAAATATTGGAAAGATAGCGTTTGGTGTTATCCATCACGGGTTTGCAGGTTATCTATCAAAACGGCAACGAAGCCCTCAAATCGGTCACCTTGTCCGCGCAAAAGGGCGAAATTATTGCCATCGTCGGGCGCTCCGGTGCGGGCAAATCGACGCTGCTGCGCTGCATCAATGGCCTGCAAAAAGCGGCGGCTGGACAGATCATCTTGGACGGCGACGAAATCACAGCCATGAATGAGTCGCAGCTTCGCGTGGCGCGGCGGCAGATCGGTTTCATCTGGCAGGAATTCAACTTGGTTGAGCGCGTTTCCGCGATGCGCAACGTTTTGACTGGGCGGCTCGGCTACAACCGAGGATTGTCAAGTCTGGTCAGCTATTTTTCGCGTGCTGACCGAGAGATCGCGGTGCGCAACCTGGAGCGTGTCAATTTGCTGCACCGGGCGGGCTTCCGTGCCGATCGGCTGTCCGGCGGCGAAAAACAGCGCGTCTCGATCGCGCGGGCGATGACCCAACAGCCCAAGATCATCCTGGCCGATGAGCCAGTCGCCAGCCTCGATCCGGGCTTGTCGTGGCAGGTGCTGCACGATTTGGCGACAGTCAGCCGCGAAGACCATGTGCTGACGATCATCAACCTACACCAGGTAGACCTTGCCAAAGAGTTTTGCGATCGGATCATTGGCATCGCACAGGGTCGCGTCGTGTTCGATGGCAAGCCCGCCGAATTCGATCAAGCCGCGATGGATCGTACCTATCACTTTGACCGACCAGTCTCCACGTTGACCGCCTCCGGGCGCGCCAACGTCATCAATTGAGGCATAGCAGATCGTGGCCGACATGACCGATATGCAAGCGAACCAGAACACAGCCGCTGCGCCCACGCTGCCCGAAACGGTGCGCGAACTTTATCTGAAATCCTTCCCGCGCCCTGGTTTGCGCAGCTTCGTGATCGGAGGTGTGCTGCTCATTATTCTGGCTTGGTCACTCAGCGGTGTGCAGCCCGACTGGGTGATGATCACGCGCGGCGTCCCACCGTTGCAGGCCATTTACAACTTCGTGATCAAAATGTTCCCGGCCACCTACGATTACAGCGATCCAACGAAACTCGGCCCAGCCGCCCTCAACCTACCAATCGCGCTGGGTTACGTGGCGGTGACGATCCAAATGGCGATCGTCGGAACGCTGCTCGGTGTCATTTTGTCGCTCCCCTTTGCGCTGTTGGCCGCACGCAATACGACGCCGCACCCTGCCGTCTACCAATTCACGCGCCTCATTCTCAATTTGATCCGTGCCGTCCCCGAACTGATTATTGCGCTGATTTTCGTATCGGCGGCGGGGCTGGGGCCGTTCGTCGGGGTACTGGCGTTGGGCTTCGCGGGAATTGGCGCAAAAGGCAAACTGTACGCCGAAGCGATCGAGAATATTGATCCACAGCAGGTGTTGGCGATCCGGGCGACAGGTGCGGGACGGCTGCAGAGCTTCGTGTATGGCGTGATCCCGCAGGCGCTGCCTCTTATGATTTCCTATTCGCTGCTCAGCTTCGAGTCGAACGTGCGCGCGGCCACCATTTTGGGTTATGTGGGCGCGGGCGGCGTGGGTATCCTGATTTACCAGTATATCCAGTTGTTCGAGTTCGATCGGCTGCTCGGTGTAGTCATCATTATCGTGGTGACTGTTACGGTCATTGACCGTCTCAGTGATTTCCTGCGCAGGAAATTCATTTAACCGTCTCGTATTCGCGTCTTGCACATCTGAATGTTCGCTCATTTCTGGAGGTTACTTTGAAGAAGTTCCACGTTCTCGCCCTGGCCGCAGTTGTGGTCGCCATGCTGTTTGGCGCGATGAGCACGACCAATGCTCAGACCGCTGCTCCCACCGCCGCCGCCACCCCCTCGGTCGATACGGCTGGCTGGCCGGATACCTTTATCTATGGCGTGTTCGACAGCGGTGACGTGGGCAAAGCGCTGACCAGTGCCGAGCCGCTGCGCGCTTATCTGGAAAAGAAGCTCGGCGCCATCAAGAAGAACATGCGCGTCGTCGTGTACACGGGTACCTCCTATAGCGCCGTGATCGCCGCCATGAAGGCGGGTCGCATTGACGCTTTCGAGGTGGGTCCGTTCTCGTATGTGCTGGCCGCCCAGGTCGCCAATGCGGAGCCGCTCGGCATCCACGCACCCGATGCCAGCGATGCGAAGGCATTCGATGCCAACGCCAAGACGTTTTATCTGAGCACCATCATCACCAAGAAGGGCAACGGCGCGAACATCAAGACCGTCGCAGACATCAAGGGTCACAGCTTCTCGTTCGTTGACCCGGCCTCGACCTCCGGCCACCTGATGCCCGCGTACATCCTGAGCAAGGCTGGTATCAACCCGGACACCGACATCAAGGCGATTTATGCGGGTTCGCACCCGACCTCCGTGCTGTCCGTCGAAGCCGGCAAGGTTGATGCGGGCGCGACCTACATCAGCAACCTGTTTGCGCAGAAGACCGCGGGCAAAATCGATCTGTGCTACTTCGCCGATAATGATATCTTCAAGCAGCGCACCGCTGACGAATTCGCCGCGCTGTATGCTTCTTGCAAAGACGGCCAAATCGTCCCGATCGCTTTCTCGTCGCCGATCCCCGGCACGCCGTTCGCCGTGAACCATGCGCTGCCCGATACCTTCAAGGCCACACTGAAGGCCATCCTGACCACCGGTTTGCAGAACGATTCCGACTGGATCAAGGCCAATGGCTTCTGGTACACCGACCCGAGCGCCGATATGGGTCTGAAGTCGCTGGATAACTACTACGACATCCTGCGCGACATCGCCAAGACGCTGGGCATCGACGTCAAGACGCTCGTCAAGTAAACCTCACCCCCCGACCCCCTCTCAGTATTCACAGAGAGGGGGCGTCAGACGCTGCCGCCTCTTTTGCTTTACTCAACGCGGTTGCACTGTACAATCTGTAGGCGACTCGATCGAGTCGCCCCATAATTTTGAATTCAAGGAACCGTCGATATTGACCGGGAATACAACTGATTTCGCGCCAAGTGACATATTGAGCATCCTCAGCCGCGCCTCCGCCGAATCCACCAAACTGCTCGCCGACTCGTTGATCCCAGGTCTCGAACCGATCAATGTTGTCTACAACCGTACTGGGCTGGTGATGCTACCTTATACCGATTCGGCAGGTGGCACGATCTTTCACCTTGGCGAGGTCTTGATCGCAGAGGCGCGCATACAAATCGCGGCGGGGGTCGAGGGGTACGGCGCGTGCTTGTCGCTCGATTTGGAGCAGGCGCTCGCCATTGCGCTGCTCGATGCGGCACTGGTCGCTGGAATTAGCCGCAAGACGATTTTGCAGTACGTCAGCGAGCAAGCAACCGCTCAAGCCGACGAGGATGATGCACTGCTGCGCGCCGTCGAAGCCACCCGCGCCGAAATGGAGACGTTCTGAGCATGGCCGCACCTGCATTCACCGCCGCCGAAGCCCGCGATCGAGGCACCTTTCTGGCGCTCATGTGGGCGTTCAGCTATCCGGGGCGCGTCCACGCATTGGCCGCCGACTCGCAAAACCCGTTCGAGGCGATCGGCGCGGTGCTGCTCGATCTGGAAACGAGCTATTTCACCCCGGACACCGCCCTCGATCCCTTGCTCCGCCGCACGACTGCGCGTTCCTCTCCGATCGAGAGTGCCGAATATATTTTTTACCCGGTGCTCACTGATGGCGATTTAGAGACGCTGAGCCGTGCCAGCATCGGCGAGATGTTGTTCCCCGATCGTGCCGCTACCTTAATTTTGGGCGCGGAGTTCGGTTCGGGCGTTAGGCTTACGCTGAGCGGGCCGGGTATTCAGGCATCGGGCACGATCGCGGTGGGCGGACTGCCCGCGAATTTTTGGGCATTGCGCGAACGAACGCGACGTTTTCCGCTGGGCTGGGATATTTTTCTGGTCGCGGGCGCTCAGGTCATCGGCCTGCCGCGCAGCACGGCGATTCACCTCACCCCCCAGCCCCCTCTCCGTCCTCACGGCGAGGGGGAGTCGGACGATGCCACATACCCACTCGTCCTTCCAAATGAACGGAACCCCCATGAAACGTAAGTGTCCGAATAAAAGTGGTGGTTGTCCCCCCCTCTCCGTGATTACGGAGAGGGGGTCGGGGGGTGAGGTGAATCTTAAGTTGAGAGGTGTTCTATGGCATACGTAGCGGCACGCGGCGGCGAAACCGCGATCCTGCAAGCCGAAAAGCTGTATCACGCGCTAAACGGTGATTTGACGCTTGAGCAGGTGCGCCAGATCGAGGAACATTTGCCGTATCTGGTCGATCGCGTGATGGGCGAGAGTTCGCTGTATGCGCCGACGTTGGCCGCATTGGCGATCGCGCAGACGGGCGGCGATTTATACGAGGCCGTCTTGCTGCTGCGCGCCTATCGCTCGACGCAGCCGCGCGTGGCCTATGCTGCTCCTGTCACCGCCGACCGAATGATCACCGTGCGGCGAATTTCGGCGGCTTTCAAGGATATTCCGGGCGGCCAAATATTGGGGCCGTCGCTCGATTACAGCCATCGCCTGCTGCGGATGGATGTGCTGGATGGCCTCCCGAACCCCGATACTGAGCCTTTCGCGCCCGCCGAAAAACCCGCGCCCCCAAGTTATCCGATGGTGGCCGATTGGCAGCGTGCCCAGGGTTTCCTGCCGCCCGTCGAAACCGACACGAGCGATCCGGCCACGATCCCGGACATCACCAAAGATCCGCTGCTGCTGCCCGCGCCCCGTGCGCATCGGCTGCAATCGCTGGCGCGCGGCGATACGGGCGGCGTGCTGGCGCTCGGTTATTCGGTGATGCGCGGCTATGGCATGTCGCACCCGACCGTCAACGAACTGCGACTGGCACACGCCGATGTGCGCCTCAAGCATCCGATCACAGGCGTCGAGTTCAGCGTCGGGCGGGTGCGCGTCAGCCAGGCAGAAGTCGTCACCGAGGGCAGCGGCGGCCAAAACGGCAAACATGAGATGCGCACGGGCTTCACGGCCACGCTCGGCTGGAATGAGGTCAAAACAATCGCGGGTGCCACACTCGATATGGCGATGAATGAGAGCGATCCGCATCCGGCGCACAAAGAAGAATTCGTGCTGTACCATACCGAACCCGTCGAGGCGTCCGGGTTTTGTATCCATTTCAAGCTGCCGCACTATGTCACCTTTGCCAGCAACCTGGATGCGCTGCGCGGGATCATGGTGCAGATGTACGGCGCAGACAAGGATGTCGAGGCGGCGGATGACACAATCGAAGCAGCCAGCGCAGCCGTCCCGGAGGCGATCAGCACACCATGACGACCCTATCTGAATTATCTACGCCGCGTCAGGATTATGCTTACGGCTTTTTGGACGACTTCGCCAAGCGCGAGATTCGCCGCCGCACGCTCAAAGCGATCGCGGTGCCGGGCTATCAAGTGCCGTATGCCAGCCGCGAACTTCCGATCGCGCGTGGTTGGGGGACGGGTGGTCTGCAAGTGACGCTCAGCCTTGTGGGGCCGGAGAGCATCGTCAAGGTGATCGATCAGGGTGCGGACGACTCGGTGAACGCAGTGAATCTGCGGCGCTTCATCGCGCGGATGAGCGGCGCGGAAACGACCACCGATGCGCTCCAGGCGACGCTGATCCAGAGCCGCCACCGCATCCCGGAAGAAATTCTGCGAGAAGGTCAGACGCTCGTCTTGCAAGTGCCCGATCCGGAACCGCTGCGGGGGGTCGCCAAAGATACGTCGCTGGCGCTGCAAATGCACGCCGACGCGGATTACGGCCAAATGTGGCTGACGCTGTATGAGCAGCTTGTGCGCTATAACCAATATGTGCAGGGTGCCAGTTATCCATCGCTGGTCAATGGTCGCTACGTGATCAGCCCCAGCCCGATCCCGCGCTGGGATACGCCCAAGCTGCATCAGGCCGCACACCTGACAATCCTGTCGGCAGGGCGCGAGAAGCGCCTGTATGCTGTGCCGCCCTATACCGAAGTGCGTCCATTGGAATTTACGGACGTGCCATTCCGCGTCGAAGATCAGCACGATTGGGTCGATCGGGTCACGGGCGCACGCAACAAATATATGACCGAGATTCCGGCGGCGGATGGCACGGCGCAGTACGAAATCTCCGATACGGGCTATATCGAAAAGCTCAAGGCGCGTGGCAAATCCGAACCGACCGTGGCATTGGGCGAAACCTATTTCGACGATGAAGGCAAATTCTATCATGATGGCTATCTCAAGCCCCGCTGAACGATTCGATGCACCGCGCTTGGTGCGCCTCGCACCGCTGGTCCGTGTGCGCGATCTGGTGCGGCGCTATGGCCGCGTCGAGGCGGTGGCGGGCGTCAGCCTGGATGTATATCCCGGTGAGATTCTGGGGATCGTCGGCGAATCGGGTTCGGGCAAATCGACCGTGCTGCGCCTGCTGAACCTGGAAGAACCAACCGACGGCGGCACCTATACGCTCGATCTGCCGGGTTACGAGAATCAGAACCTGTTCGCGCTCGATCGATTTGCGCAGCGCGATTTGCGCATCTACAACATCGGCATCGTCTATCAGAATCCGCATCTGGGCTTGCGGATGCGCTACACGAGCAGCGGCAACGTGGCCGAGCGCCTGCTGATCACGGGCGAGCGCACATTTGCAACATTGCGGGCGGCGGCAAAGGAGTCGCTCGAAGCCTCGGAGTTTCCGCTCAACCGCATGGATGATCCGCCGAGTAAGTTATCGGGCGGGATGCAGCAGCGCGTCCAACTGGCGAAGGCGATCGCGCTCAAGCCGCGTTTGCTGCTGCTCGACGAACCGACGACGGGCCTGGATGTCTCGGTGCAGGCGCTTGTTCTGGATACGCTCAAACGGTTGCAGTGGGAGCGACACATTACAATCGTGATCATCTCGCATGATCTGGGCGTGATTCGGATGTTGGCCGACCGCGTGATCGTAATGCGGCATGGGCGGATCGTAGAAACCGGGCTAACTGACCAAGTGCTCGAAGATCCGCAAGATGCCTATACGCAGCAGTTGGTTCACGCCAAGCTATGAGCAACTTCACCTCTCGGATTCACCTCACCCCCCAACCCCCTCTCCGTAATCACGGAGAGGGGGAGTCATTCAGGCGGACGCACAGAAGCACGTCCCTACACCAGACGATTTTGGTAGGGACGCGGCTTGCCGCGTCCGCTCACTATCACATAAACAACTTGCAATCATCTGGATTCTAAAGGACACGCCATGCCACTGCTCGAAGTTTCCGGCCTGACCAAGCGCTTCACGATCCACCAATTGGGGCGCGAGATCGCCGTCTTTGAAGACCTGCACTTCACGCTCGATGATGGGCAATTTTTGCTGATTGTTGGACCGAACGGCGCGGGTAAATCGACGCTGCTGCGCTGCCTCTATCGAACTTATTTGCCCACCAGTGGCGCGGCCATCTACCAATCGCTGGACGGTGCGGTCGATCTGGCGCGGGCGGCGGATGTCGATATTCGGCTGCTGCGCGCCACCGAGATCGGCTTCGTGACGCAGTTTTTGCGATCCCGTCCGCGCGTTAGTGCGCTCGAATTGGTGGCCGAGCCGCTGGTCGAGGCGGGCACGGCACGGGATGAGGCGTTCGGGCGGGCGCGTGAAATGCTTACCCTGTTCAATCTCAAGCCGGAATTGTGGGGCGCGTACCCAACAACGTTTTCCGGCGGCGAGCAGCAGAAGGTCAACCTTTCGCGCGCGCTGATCCATCCGCGCCGCCTGCTTTTGCTCGACGAGCCGACCGCCTCGCTGGATGTGGGAACACGCACCGCGCTGGCGACGCGCCTCGCGGAGATCAAGGCAGCGGGCGTGGCGATCATCGGCATTTTCCATCACGCCGAGGATATCGCGGCATTGGTCGATGCCCAAATTCCAATTGCAGCGGCCTCGGAACCTTATCGGATCGATTCATTGGAGCTAACCTGAATGATGTGGCTGAGTGATTTTCGACTGGTTTTACCCGATCGCGTGGTGGAGAGCGGCTCCGTGCGGATCGAAGATGGTTTGATCGCTGAGGTGATCGAAGGTGCTGCGCCGGATTCCGCCGTCGAAGGGCATGGCCTGACACTGATCCCCGGTTTGATCGATTTGCACGGCGACATGATCGAGCGCGAAGTGATGCCGCGTCCGGGCGCGCCCTTCCCGATCGATCTGGCGCTGTTCGAGTTGGACAAGCGGCTGGCGGGGGCTGGCATTACGACCGCGTTTGCATCGCTCTCGTTTTCGTGGAACGACGACGATCACATCCGCTCCGATAAAATGACAAGCACGATCATCGAGACGATCAATACCATACGCGATCGACTGCTGATCGATATGTATGTGCATGGCCGCTTCGAGGTCACTAACGCGCTGGCTGGCCCTTCGCTGACCCGGTTGCTCGATGCAGGCCAGATTCAACTGGTCTCGATCATGGATCACACGGTTGGTCAAGGGCAATATAAAGACGTGAACAAATACGTCGATTTCATCACGAAATGGCTGGGTATCGAGCCAGAAGACCTCGATCCGCAGTTCTTGACCGATCGCATCCAGACACGCATCGCACGCCAGCAGCAGCGCGAGTGGAGTTGGGAGGTGGTCAACCAAATCGTGGAGATTTCGACTAAACGCGGCATTGTGGTCGCCTCGCACGACGATGACACCGCTGCCAAAGTCGATCGACTGGCCGAATTGGGCGTGACGATCAGCGAGTTCCCAGTCACGATGGAGGCCGCCGAACATGCCAAGTCGCACGGAATGCACGTCGTGATGGGCGCGCCGAACGCCCTGCGCGGGTATTCACACTCCGGCAACATCAGTTCGATCGAAGCAATCGAGGCGGGGTTGGTGGATGTGCTGGCCGTCGATTATTACCCGGCGGCGCTCCTGCACGCTCCATTCGAGATCGCTGCGCGCGGCGTGCTGCCACTGCATGAGGCGATCAAGCTCGTATCGGCGAATCCGGCGGCGGCGGTCAAGCTGGCCGATCGCGGTGCGATCACCGTTGGACTGCGCGCGGATCTCGCCATCATCGAGACGGAACCGGAGCGTCGCGTGCGCGGGACATTGCGCGGCGGCCAGCCGATCTTTTGGGACGCGGAAATGGCGAAGCGCGGTACTGTCGGCGAACCCATGAAAGGCGAGGCTTGAGCATGGAGCATATCGCCATCTTCCCGCCAAATCTACGTGATCGTCAAACGCAGCCGCCGCTCGGCGAGTCACCATCACTGCATCCATCCGCCGTCTTGATCGATTGTCAGGTGGGCGCTTGGACGGAAATCGGCGCGAATTCGCACCTGATCGAATGCACCATCGGTGATTACAGTTATACGGCGGGCGATGTGGACGCGCTTTACACCGACATCGGCAAGTTCTGTTCGATCGCGTCACATGTGCGCATCAATCCGAGCAATCACCCGATGACGCGCGTCAGCCAGCACCATTTTACCTATCGGCGGATGCAGTACGGTTTCGATACCGAAAACGACGAGGGGATTTTCGCATGGCGGCGCGCCGATAAATGCGTGATCGGCCATGATGTGTGGCTCGGTCACGCGGTGACGGTGATGCCCGGCGTGACGATCGGCACGGGCGCAGTGGTTGGCTCCGGCGCAGTGGTCACGAAGGATATTCCGCCTTATATGATCGCGGTGGGCGTGCCCGCCAAGCCGATGCGGATGCGCTTCCCAGAAGCGGTGGCGGCGAAGCTGCTGCATATCGCGTGGTGGGACTGGGATCATGCGACGATCAAAGAACGTTTCACTGATTTCCTGAGTATGGACGCATTTATCGCCAAATATGGAGAGACCTAACATCATGACCGATCACATTGCACCCGCTTCGGCACCGGAGCGCATTATCAAGCTCGAAGGCACGCTGAATCTGCGCGACATCGGCGGCTATGCGACGGCTGATGGGCACACGACCCGTTGGAGGCGCTTTTTTCGCTCCGATAACCTGCATCGCTTGACCTCCGCCGACAAGGACATTTTGCGGGCACTCGGACTGGTCTCGATCGTCGATCTGCGACGCCCCGACGAAGTGGCGCGCGATCCGAACTTGCTGGCAGGCGAACCGACGATCCACTATATCAACCTGCCGATCCTGAACACACCCGTGTCCGCCGCCACCGATCACCCGCTCAACGCGGTCACTTCGCTGGAACAGGTCTACGTCGGCATCCTCGATCATTTTGGGGAGCCACTCAAGGCCGTATTCACGCAAATTGCCGCGGATGCCGATGCGCCCACGCTCGTTCATTGTACGGCGGGCAAAGATCGGACGGGCGTCGTGATCGCGCTGCTGCTCGATTTGGTGAACGTGCCGCGCGAAACGATCGTGGCCGACTATGCCATGACGGGTGATCTCATCGCGCCGCTGCTGGATGAACTCCGCAAACACGCGATCCTGACCGGACTAGATGTGGATCGACACGAGCGGATGCTGGAATGTCGCCCCGAAAACATGCAGGTGTTCCTCGGCCATCTGCACGAAAAGTATCAGGGCGCGGCCAATTACCTGATGGGTGTCGGCCTGAGCGCGGATCAAATCGAAACCTTGAAAGCAGCGCTCGTGGCCTGATGAGCCATGTGATACGCTTGGCCGCTCGGCATCCGGCGTGACAAGTTTCACCGTCAGAAGGCGGCGGTACTCGTCGCACTTGGCAGCGGCACACTGGTGCTGATCGGGATCGGCGTCGGCGGCAGCGTCGGGGAACTGCTTGCCGTCATGCTGGGCAGCGGCGTTTCAGTCGGGAGGTCGGTTTCGGTTGGCGCAGGCGTAAATGTGGCTGCATCGGTCGCCGAGGGCGCAACGGTCCAGGTAGGCGGCAGTGTTTTGGGCACAATCGGCGTGTCGGTGGGGCCGCCGGGCGTCCGCGACGGA
>JBBRMW010000168.1:0-13041 GCA_038230635.1 Aggregatilineales bacterium
AGCTAAGCGCGCTGCCTCAGCCTTCATGCTCCTGGCATTATACGCCTGGAACTTGATTGTCTTGTTCAATTTTATGAATGGTCGTCCCTTGGGTGCCATTAAATCCATCCTTGAGATGTTGTGATTTATGCCCCACTCTCAGCTATCTGCGCTCGGCTGATCCGGTCCGGTTCGCCGATCAAGTCGATGGCGAGGGCATGACCTTCGCCGTCCATTTACACGTCCAGGTCGAGGGCGGGACGCTCACGAGCGATGATGGGGCGCTGCACATCGCGGATGCGAACGCCGTGACGCTGTTCATTTCGGCGGCCACCAGCTTCAACGGCTTCGCCAAATCGCCCGTCCGCGAGGGTCAGGATCCGAGTGTGTTGGCCGCCGCCTATCTCGCCGCGCTCGGTGGGCAAAGCTATGCGGCGATCGAAGCGCAGCATATAGCCGATCACGCGCGATTGTTCAGCCGTGTCACGTTCAAGGTCAATACGCCGCTCGCCTCAGAATCGCTGCCCACCGACGAGCGGATCAAGCGATTCAAAGCGAATCCCGATGCGCAACTGCCCGTACTGCTGTTTCATTATGGGCGCTACCTGATGATCGCCAGTTCGCGCCCCGGCGGTCAACCCGCCAATTTGCAGGGACTATGGAACGATACGATGCGCCCACCCTGGAGCGCCAATTGGACGTTGAACATCAATGCCCAGATGAACTACTGGCCTGTCGAAACCTGCAACCTCGCCGAATGCCATACGCCGCTTTTTCAATTGATCGCTGATGTAGCGGCCAATGGACGAAAAACCGCCGAGGTGAACTATGGTGCGCGCGGGTGGGTTGCCCACCACAACACCGATATTTGGCGGCAAAGCGCCCCCGTCGGAAATTATGGCAAAGGCGATCCGGTCTGGGCGAATTGGCCGATGGGCGGCGTGTGGCTATGCCAGCATCTTTGGGAACATTTCGCGTTCGGCGGCGATCTCAAATTTCTGCGCGAGACGGCTTATCCGCTGATGAAGGGTGCCGCGGAGTTTTGTCTGGATTGGCTGGTCGAAGATGCGCAGGGTCACTTGGTGACTGCGCCCTCGTTCTCGCCCGAAGTCCATTTCCGCACCCCCGATGGTGGCGACGCGGCGGCGGGAATCGGCGCGACGATGGATATGTCGATCATCTGGGACTTGTTCACTAACTGCATCCAGGCGGCGGAACTGCTGAATATGGACACCGCCTTCGCCGATCAGCTGCGGCTGGCGCAGACGAAATGGCCGCCCTTCCAAATTGGCGCACGCGGTCAACTTCAGGAGTGGTTGAACGACTTTGAGGAAGCGGAAGTGCATCATCGCCACGTCTCGCACTTGTTTGCCGTCCATCCCGGTCATCAGATCACGCCCGATCGAACGCCTGATCTGGCAGCTGCCGCACAGCGCTCGCTGGCTTTGCGCGGCGACGAAAGCACGGGTTGGTCGCAAGCCTGGAAGATCAACCTGTATGCGCGGTTGCGGGATTCTGAGCGCGCGTATCGGCTGGCCTGCGAATTTTTTACGCTGATCGAGGACTCGACGGACGTTCAGTATCAGCGCGGGGGCGTCTATGCCAACCTGTTCGATGCGCACCCGCCGTTTCAGATCGATGGCAACTTCGGCTATACGGCGGCGGTCGCCGAGATGCTGCTGCAAAGTCACGATGCGGAACTTTATCTGCTGCCAACGCTCCCGGAAGCATGGCTTGTGGGAAGTGTGACGGGCTTGCGCGCGGGGAGGCTTTGAAGTAGACATAGCATGGGCGCATCAGCGACTTACGACGGCGACGATCCATTCGCTGCGGGGCGCGGTTTGTCGGGTGCGGAGCAGCGCGCCGATTAGCGTGACCTGCGACGGCCAACCCGTGAATCCGCTGTACGAAGATCAAAATGTGATCACTTTCCAAAGCGTTGCAGGGGAGACGTATCAAGCGGTGGCAATTTGAACCTAATTCCAGAACCTCGCATCAAATTTCCGTAGAATTTCGGTCGGGCGCGGCAGGCCGTCGTTCGCTAACCAACGCAAAATCAGGTGAAATCGCCTTTGGAGGCGCGCAGGTTTTAATATCCCCTAACGCCGTTTCCGTGTTACTCTTGATCCGTGAATCGAAGATGTTGTTTGGGATGTTTCCACGGAGTGTAAATCACGAATGAGCCACTTTAACGCCGCCGAACTTGCCTACCTTGCCTCACAAAGGCTCGGACGGCTGGCAACGATCGATCCAGACGGCGCACCAAATGCCGTACCTGTCAGCTTCATCTATAATGCTGAACAGGATACGATAGACATTCGCGGCTTCAATATGACCAAGAGCAAAAAGTTTCGCAACATCGTGCGTGATGGCCGCGTCGCGTTCGTGATCGACGATTCGCCTGCGCCGCGTCAGGGTCGTGCCATCGAAATTCGGGGTGTGGCCCAAGCAGTACCCGTGCCTGGATTAGAAAACGATGTGGAGGCTGGGTCGCACCTGATCCGTATCACGGCGACCGAGATCATCACTTGGGGGCTGGAGGCGGTCGGCTCATATAAACCGCTCAGCCGAAAAATCACGTAGAGAAACTTCATGCAAAAAAGCGACATTCTGACGCTGGTTGGTTACAATGCGTGGGCAAACAATCGAATACGGCGCGCCGCCGCCAAAGCCAGCCCCGACCAATATATCATACCCGCCAAAGTCAGCCACGGCAGTTTGCGCGGCACGTTGGTACATATCTACGGCGCGGAACAGGTGTGGCGCAAACGCTGTCAGGAGGGCGTTTTCCCGCGCGCGCTGGCTTCCGAAACAGATCTTCCGACACTGCCAGACTTTCAGAAAGTGTGGGAAGCTGAGGAAGCGGCGCTATATCACTATGTGAGCGGGCTGAACGATCCAGGCTTTGACGAGATCATCCGCTATGAAACGACACGCGGGCTGCCGCAGCAAACCCCGCTCTGGCAGATCATCGCACATGTGGTCAATCACGGCACCCAATTCCGAGCCGAAGCCGCCGTCGTGCTGACGGAGTTCGGCTTTTCGCCCGGCGATCTGGATTTGATCGTCTACTTGCGCGAACAGTGATTGAGGTTTGAGAAAATTTGCATGAATTTGAGGCGACTCTGTGACGATTGATACCCTGATTTTTGATATGGATGGCGTGATCACGACCGAGGAGAAATACTGGGCGTGCGCGCGTTTGACGCTGTGGGAAGTGGTGACGCAGACGCTCGGCCAAAAGGATGCGTTCGGCGCTGCCCCACACGATGCGGCGATCCGCGAGTCGATCGCGCCCGACGATATGATCTATGCACTCAAAGGACGGTCGGTCAATTCCAACTGGGATATAGCCTATATCCTGGTTTGTACCTATCTGGCGGCGCTGCCCGATGTGACCGTCCTCAGTGCGCCAACGCCCGAAGCGCTGATCGAAGCCATCCGCGAGAGTCTGTATGCGCTGCCCGTTTGGCCGGATGCAATGGCCGCCTTTCTGAATGGGACGGGCGGTGCGAAAGGGCGCGCCCTGATCGCTTCCGCCGGGACGCGCTTGGCCGAGGCGCTGCAATTCGAGGATGCAGCCATGCTGCGCGTCGAAGGGCCGTTGTGGTGGTATTTGCACGCGCGTTTCCAACGTTTCTATCATGGCGAGGCAATGACCGAACATGGTGCGCCGCCGCTGGCTGATGGGACGGTGATCGACGCGCCGCAAATCGAGGCGACGCTCAAAACGCTGCGCGACGAGGGCTATATTTTGGGTGTGGCGACGGGTCGCCCGCGCGATGAATTGGATGATGCACTCGGCGGACTCGGCCTGCTGGCATATTTCGATTCGCAGCGGATGGGAACACTCGATGTGGTGCGCGCCGCCGAAGCGAAATTGGGTATTAGTGGCTTAGTCAAACCGCATCCCTATTCGCTGCTGCGGGCGCTCTATCCGCGCGCCGAAACGGAGGTCCTGCTCGACGAATCGTATTGGAAGCTCAAACGCAACAACGTCGTCATGATCGGCGACTCGACCAGCGATATTGTGATGGCGAAGGAGGCAGGCTGCCATCCGGTCGGCGTGCTGACGGGTGTGCGCGGTGATGCGGCGCGCAGCGAACGTCACCGCCTGCTGCTGCATTCCGGCTGCGAGGCGATCCTCGACGATGTGACGCATCTCCCGGATTGGCTGGACGGACAGGGATCAAAGTAGGGGCTTTTCGTAACAATGGTTGGAATTTGGGTTGAAAGGATTCTGCAATGCGTATTGGACTACAAATTTCGAGTTTCAAATGGGCGGGTGGCGACGCACAAATCGGCGCGCATCTCGCGGAGATCGCCAAGAATGCCGACGATGCCGGCTTTTACAGCTTGTGGGTCATGGATCACTTTTTCCAGATCAACGGCATCGGGCCGGCCACCGATCCGATGCTGGAAGGGTACGCGGCGCTCAGCTATATGGCTGCCGTCACTAAGCGGGCGCGTCTGGGTACGTTGGTGACGGGCGTTGTCTATCGGTATCCGGGTCTGCTGGCGAAGACGGTCACGACGCTCGATGTGCTGTCGGGCGGGCGCGCATATTTGGGCATCGGTGCGGCCTGGAACGAAGAAGAGTCGGCGGGGCTGGGCGTGCCATTTCCCTCGACCAAAGAGCGTTTCGAGCGGCTCGAAGAAGCTTTGCAGATCGTCCATCAAATGTGGTCGGGGACCGTCGCGCCGTATCAGGGCAAGCACTATCAATTGGCGCAAACGCTCAACAGCCCGGCGGCGCTCAGCAAGCCACATCCGCCCATTTTGATCGGTGGCACGGGCGAAAAGAAGACGCTGCGGATGGTCGCGCAATATGCCGATGCCTGCAACATCTTTGCGATGGGTGTTGAAGCCGTGCAGCAAAAGCTCAACGTGTTGAGGGCACACTGCACCGATCTGGGAAGACCCTACGAGGCGATCGAGAAGACCGTGCTGGCGCAAGTGTCGGCGAATGATCCAGCGGCGGTGATCGAGATGTGCCGCTCCTACGCGGCGATCGGCGTGCAGCATATCATCGTGGGGCTGCAAGACGTGGCGGAAATCAAACCGCTCGAAGTCTTTGGCAAAGAGATTATTCCGGCAGTGGCGAGCTTGTAACCGAAGCAGCCGCACATGAGCGAACCCGCGTCCGCCGCCTCGCCGCGATCCGTCCGAATTCGTTATGGCGTGGCGGCCCTAATCGGGTTTGTGGCGAGCGCGGGGCTGTTCGTGTGGGTCGCTCATGTTCACAACTTCGATGGCTTGTATGGGCAAGACCCTTATGCCTATTACGATTTTGGCGGACAGCTAAATCGGCTGTTTACGACCGGGCATGGACTCGGATATTTTTTCTGGCCGCTCGGCTACCCAACGCTGATCGGCCTCAGTTTTTTGGTGACGGGCGTTGGCACGGTTGGCGCGCAAGCCATCAGTATCGGCAGTGGCGCGCTCGTGTGCGCTTTGACCGGGCTGCTGACGCTCGAAATCGGGCGCACGCTCGGACTCAGGGAACGGGCGGCGATCGGTGCGGCGGTGATTGCGTGGGCGATGCTGACCGTCTGCGGGCAGTTGATGCAGTCGAGTATTGTGATTATGTCGGATGCGCCAGCGCTGATGTGGGCAGTGCTGAGCGCTTGGGCATTAACAATTTACGCTCGGACGCGGTACACACCCTGGATTGCGTTGACCGCGTTCGCATTGGGCGGTGCGGCCATGACACGTTGGCAGTATGCGGCGTTAGCCGTTCCCTGGGCGCTGTGTTGTCTGACGATCTGGGGACGCGCGCCGCAATGGCGGGTGGCGCTGTTGGGGGTCGGTGTCGGCGTGATCACACTCGCGCCACAGATCGCGTACAGCGCGCATAACCCCGATCCGGTGCTGCATCACATGTATTTGGAAGGGTGGTCGCCTGCCAATGCGTTTGCGCGCGATTTTGTCACAGCGGAGGGCACTTTCCACTATGATCAGGTGATCGCGGCCTACTATCTGCTGCCGATCACGTCGCCATATTATTTGAATCTGCTGTTCTTGCCGTTGATCGGGATCGGCTTCTTGCGACTGTTCACGCCGCCGCGTTCAGTCCCGGCGATCGTCCTGCTGATCGGATGGATGGCGGTCGAATATGGCTTTTTGGCGGGCATCCCCTATCAGAATATCCGATTCGCACTGTCGTTTCTGCCGCCGCTGATCGTGCTGGCCGCGATCGGTGCGGTGGTGCTGTGCGAGAAATTGGTCGCGCTGCAATTTGGATACACCTCCCCCCCCGTCTCCCTCTCCGTGCTCACAGCGGGGGGGAGTCGGACGGGAATGCGCGCCTCGCCTTCGCGTGCAGCAATAGGTTGGCGTGTGCTGATCACCGCAACGTTGGCGATTATTTGCGCCTACGGACTGATCGAATCGGGCAAGACGGCTAATGGACTGATCGACGGGTTCGTTGCCAACAAGGATCGTGATCTGGCGGCGGTGCGCTGGGCGGAAAGCCTGATCCCTGATGCGAATGCGACCGTCTACAACCTCGATTTGGTGTTGACGATGGGGCACTATTCGACGCTCAAACCCGTGCAAATCTATTATGAAACGACCGATTCGCTGGCGGCGCGGCTGCCCAATGAGCGCCCGGCGTATGCGCTGTTCAATGTCTGGACGACCGAGCATCAATGGGTCGGTAAAACGCCCTGGCTGATCTATCACTGGTTGCTCGATCATCCAGGGTTGACGCCAATTGGGAGTTATAGCATTTATACGTTGTATCGGGTCGAAGAACCTCACGTCCCGACCCCCTCTCCGTAGTAACAGCGAGGGAGAGTCGGTCATTGATCGCTTTGATAGATTGATATTTTTGGAGGGTGATGCTTACGATCGTGTATCTGGAATCAGCCGGGCAGAACGGCGATCACTTCGATTTCGACGAGCGCGCCGCGCGGCAAATCAAGGTTGCCGACGGTCGAGCGGGCGGGCGGCGGACTACCGAAGTGCTGCGCATAGACCGCATTCATCGCGGCGAAGTCAGCCATATTGTGTAAAAACACGGTCGCCTTGACCACATTCGCCAGCGATGTTCCGGCGGCTTCCAAAACAACGCTCAAATTGTGGAGGACTTGCTCGGTTTGCGCAGCAATATCACCTTCGATCAGCGTACCCAAAACCGGATCGAGCGGCGTCTGGCCGGAGGCGAATACGAAGCCATTACTCACGATCGCTTGCGAGTAGGGGCCGATGGCGGTGGGTGCTTTGTCAGTTTGAACGGCGGAACGGTTCATGGTCGATATTCTCCTTCACGGCGGAATTGTGTGACGCTCGCACCTTGAAAAGCGTGTTCGATACGGATGCGGTGATGTTCAAGCAGCGGACTCGGCAGATTATCCTGCGCATAATAGCCAAATGCCAGCGATTCGTCGTCATGGATATGGAGTTCACCACCGATTACGCGACAGGCAAATGTGATGCTGATAATCTGCACCTCGTCGCCATTTGGATACGTGAAATGGTTCTCGCGTCCACCATAAACACCAATAATGCGCTCCGGGATAACGCGCAAGCCTGCCTCTTCCCACACTTCGCGGACAACTGCCTCAGCCGGGTCTTCATCAGGATCGATCGCGCCGCCAAGGATCCCCCAATATCCATTATCGCTGCGATGCTGGAGCAAAATTTCGCTTTGATCGTTGAAAATAATCGCGGTTACGCCGGGCGACATCAACAGCGTGTGGCCGATCTGGGCACGCACCTTCAAAATATGAGCAGACGCAGGCATCAAATCCCCTGTTTCTATGAGGCGCAGATTCGGAACTCTGGACCGTCTCGACCAGCACTACGTTTGAGTATAGCTTTTTCAGGCCTTTGTGGCATGTGATTTCGTTGTGTGTACAGGGCGCGGCCAACCCGTTACCAGCGCAGGGAATGGGTCGGCGCACGCTCAGGCTTTAGGGGGCAACTGTGGTTGGGGTCTCCACGAGAGTTGGCGAGTCGATTGGAATTGGCGTCCCGATCAGCGTTGGCGACGGGATGAGTGTGCTCGTCGGCATTGGGAACGGCTCAGAGCATGGCGGGAACGGCGGGCCCCACACGTATCGGAACGTCCGCGAATTACCGAGTGGAACCGTCGCTGGGCACAGTTGAAGATAGACGCCTGTACCATATGGCAAACAATCGATCTCGATTCCTCCGGGCGCGGAAGCAGTAGGCGATGCGGTTGGAGTCACGCCGCTTACCGATGTCGCGCAAATCGGGATCGGCGAGGCGGTCAGGTTCGGGGTCGGCGGTGGACAACCCGGCGGGCGCAGTTGATCGATCGGGATCGGCGCGAACGTGGGCAATGGTGGCGGCGTCTGTCCGGGCGTGAGTGGCGGTGGTGACGGCAGCGCCATTTCGGTCGCCTTGAAGACTGAATCAAGCGGCAGCGATGTGACTTTGCAATCAGGCGTCAGACTTGGCACGCTGCTGGGGATAATCGTGGGCAGGGTGCGCATGGTCGCCGTTTGCATCGCACTTGTGACTTGACCCGCCGGAAACGTGATCCGCCACGATCCGCCCGGCCAATCCATTTCCAGTGCGTAACAGCCCGCTTCCGACACATAGATCGCGCCGGGCAAGCTGACCCAATGCAAATAGGTCGGCGAAACATTGAGCGCGCGCGTGTCGATTTTGAGCGTCGTGCTCACCGATCCGCTTGCGCTGTTCGGGAATGGGTCGAACTTCAAAGGCGTGCCATCTTTGAGATTTGCGCCGTGAACGGTTAGCTCGCCCTGATACTCGGTCTGCACCGACCAGATCACTTTGGCAGGCCAGCCATCTGACGTATATTGATCTTTGCCGTAAAACTTGAGCGCCGCGCTGTAACTGATCATTGTGACCCACAGCGGATAGCCCCCGACGGCAACACCCACATCAGGATTGACATTCATGGCGAGCGGCGCGGGTGGACAATCGCTCGGTAGCTCACCCAGTTGCGGCGGCGTCGCGCTCGATTGTGCCGCCACGCCAGAAAAGCCACGCGGATTATTCAGCAGCGGCGCAAACACGCCCAGCGCCAGTGCCGCCACCAGCGCAATGATGAGCAGTGAGGCGCTCAAGCTGAGCCAACCTGTGTTTTTCAGCCTTCGTATGGAAGGCTGTACTGATCGTTCGGCGATAGTCAATTTTTGGGCGATCATCGGAGACGTCCTTTCTCTCGATAGAATGGTTGAAATATTCAACGGCAGCAGTTCATACTCAGGCACGCGAGCAACCGCTTCGGCGCGCACGGCTTCAGCAATCTCACGCCAGGACGTGACTCCGGCGCGGCAAATCGCACAGTCGCGCAAGTGCTCATCGAGTGCCAATCGTTCGGCGGCGGGCAGCGTCCCGGCCACATAAAAAGGCAGCCGATCATGCCAGGGATCGAAACGGCCATCAGGATTCATGACGAGTCTCTGCCTCCTTCAACAGATTTCGCAAGGTGGCGAGCGCACGGTGCAGCCGACTTTTGACCGTGCCGTGCGCCACACCCATCACGTGTGCCGCTTCGGGGCCGCTGAGTGCATGATAAAAGACCAGTTCGAGCGTCTCACGTTGTGCAGCCGGAAGCTGACGGATCGCTGCGCGCAGTTCGCCGAACTCCGATTGCTGCACAAGATTGTCGATCAGCGGTGGCGCGTCCAGAGCAGTTGATTCGGCATCGGCAAACGAGTCATGATCTGGGGAAACGTGACGAGTGCGGACGTTGATCGCTCGATGGCGCGCGATGCTGATCAACCAGGTACGCACGCTGCTCTCGCTGCGAAAGCCAGCCGCGCCCCGCCAAACCGCCAGCATCACATCTTGCAGCGCTTCTTCGGCTTGCGTTCGATCCGCCACCTGACCGGTCAGGTAGCGTAACAAGGCCAGCCCATGCCGCTGATACAGCGCCTCCAACGCACGTGAGTCGCCCGCCGCGATCCGCAGGATTAGGGCGTGATCGGTTTCAGCATCAGCGTCGTGCGAGTCTTGTGCATTACCCGGCATCGAATCCCCTTGCGCTCGGCGTCTATTCGATTAGACACAGAATCCGCACGGAGGGTTCCATCGTGGGCATCAAGGTTTCAGATAAAGCTGTAGATTTTCAAACGAGTCGGGATCGGGGTAGTTGAACTGCGCCACCAACGAATAGATCAAGAACGACTGACCTTGCCGGATGCCTAACAGTAATTCTTGAAGCACAATATCGATTACCAACAATAGTCTTGCGAACGGCGGATATTGGCTGGGCAGCGCCGCAAACAGAATCGAAAAGACGCGCTCGTGTAGGTCTTGATCGAGGATTCCAGCACCCGGCCAGCTTGTGCCCCAGCTTTGCTCGTAAGCACCCAGTGCCACCACGTCCGATCGGATGCGCAATAACTGCTGGATCGCGGCACGACGATCGGCGGCATCAATGGTGCGTTCAGCATAACGATAGGGCATGTTGCTGAGCGCGTTGTAGACAGTTCCTGGGGTCGTCGCCCGCACCAGCCGTCCCAGTTCCCGATCGGCGAAGCCCAGCGCCTCGGCCAGCGCTTCGGCACAACGGCGATAATATTGCGTGCGGCCAATCGTTTCGGCATGATCGAGCCACCATAACAACGACAGGTAATCGCCGAAATCCAATGGCAGCGAGGGTGACTGATCGGGCGCGTAAGTGGAGATAAGCTGCACAATGCGCGATTGGTCAAAATGGTTCATGGCGTTCCCTGTGGCGCGAGCGATCACAGCCGCCGATCATAGCGAAATAGCCGCCGATCTGCCATGTCTGCCAAGCCAAACCAAACCGATCAGTTGCGCGAACGCCCCGTACTGGCTACGATCCTCTTTTGATAGGTGCGCGTCTTGCTCACAGGAGGATCGATGGCCGCTGTTTCATATATCATCAAGTCAGGCGATACCTTATCCGGGATCGCCCTTGAGTTTTGTGGGAATGCTTTTTTATATCCGGCATTGGCTGCCCTGAACCATATCGCTAACCCGAACCTGATCTACACCGGCGATACCCTCACGATCGATTGCGATGCGCTGAACGGCTGGAGCGCTACCAATCCGTCGGGAACACCGCTTTTGGCGATGACGAGTCCTGCCGTCAGTAAACCGATGTCAGTACCCGCGCCGAAAGCGCCCACCGTCGATCCGAACGATCCGGCATTAAGTGTCGGTTCGACAGACGCGATTGATCCATCGATCCCTAAATATCCGGGGCGCTGAGCACCTAGAAAGTAGCGAATCGCGGTGTACGCCGAAAATATCCTCTTTGCCGTCGTCGCCACCTTCGCGGGATTGCTGCTCGGCGGCCTGATCAACTGGCTGGCCGATTATCTGCCGCACACGTTTCGGCTGAAAGCGCCGCGTTATCCTGATGACACGCTGCGACCGCCGCGCGCTTGGCTCGGACTCGGCGCAGTGCTGACTCGATCGCGCCGCTCGCCGACCGATCCCGCGAGCGCGCCGCTAAGCTGGCGGCATCCGCTGGTCGAAATGATCATGATCGCACTGTTCGTGTATGTGGCGCTGGAATATCCAGTCGGCATGCGATCGATCGTGTGGATGGTCAATATCACCTTCTTGACACTGATCACGGTAATCGATTTGGAACATCGGCTGATCTTATTCGTGGTGGTGATCCCGGCGTGCTTGTTCGCGGTGCTGGGTGCGGTGCTCAGCCACGAAGTCGCGTTCGCGGATTATCTGATCGGCGGCGCGATCGGGTTCGGGCTGTTCTTTTTGATGTACCTCGGCGGCGTCCTATTCAGCGTGATCGCGGCCAATGCGCGTGGCGAAGAACTCGACGAGGTGGCGTTCGGCTACGGCGATGTAATGCTGGCCGGGCTGGCCGGGCTGATACTCGGCTGGCAGGCGCTGATTTTTGCGATGTTCATCACGGTATTTGCGGGTGCGGCAGGAGCGATCGCGTTTTTGGCGTTTCGATTGATCGCACGCGGCAAATACGAGATGTTCACGGCGCTGCCCTACGGCCAATATATCGTCTTCGGCACGGTGGTGATGATGCTCTGGCGCGAGCCGATCCGGACATTTTTGCAGGGACGATGAAGGACGCACGGGCACGTTACTGCCATACCCATGTCTTATCAAACGGCTAAGGCGCAAGTCCTGATCTATTTTGATGTAAATGTCGGAGTGAACAAAAACTTTGGCCGACCAACCAAAACGCAATCGATTTGAAATCGCTTATCGTCATTTTGCTGAGCGCCAAAATAAAGCATTGTTGGCGCAGATGATCGAGTCTCAATCGCTCGTGCCGCGCCCGACCCTATTTATCGTGTTAGGCACGCTTTACGCATTTGCCGTTCATCTGTTAACCGTATGTTTTGTCGTGGGTGGGCTGTGGTTGATCGTCAGTGGGTGGCCTTATTTGTTCGCAATTGGCGGCGGCTTGTTGTGTTTGGCGGTGGCTTGGGTCGTGCGCCCACATGTTGGTCGCTGGCCGAAAAAAGAGGTTTTATCCAGGGCGGCTCATCCGGCGCTGTACGGATTGATCGATCAGGTTGCCGATGCGCTAAATCTGCGGCACATCGATAGCATCAGAATCGATAAGGAAGTGAACGCATCGGTTTCGCGGCGCGGCCTGCGACGCCGTTCTTTGCTCACCATCGGCTTGCCGCTATGGGCGATTCTGGATCAACAAGAACGGGTCGGCTTGATTGCGCATGAACTCGCGCATTTTGCCAATGGCGATTCGGCTTATGGCTGGCTGATCGGTTCGGCGATGCAAACGTTGGAACTCTGGTCTTATTTATTGATGCCGCCACGCAATTATGTAAAGGTACGGAATGGATTTAACTACGCCGCCGCCAATGGAATAACCCGAGTGGTAATGTCTTTCTTGGCCCGCATTCCGCTGGGCGCACGATTTATCTTGCGCCATTTATTTGCCCAGAATTCACGGCGCGCCGAATATTTGGCAGATCACTCGGCCGCTACCGTCGCTGGTACAGATGCGGTTGCTGGGGTGTTGAAGCGCCTGCAAATGACAGGCTCACTGACCCTTTTGTTGCAACGGATCAACACCACGGGCAAGTTAGATGTCGATCTATTGGACGCATACCGAGATCGCGCACGGGTGGC
>JBBRMW010000169.1:0-13039 GCA_038230635.1 Aggregatilineales bacterium
CAAAGGCGATCTATTGGCTCCGATTTTGCTGGGCGTGATCGCGTTGGTGCTGCTCGTGCGCAACCTGCGAAAGGGCGGATAGTGCGATCTAACTGGTTGTGGCCGCTCCTGCTGCTGGTCGTCGCAGGTTATTTTGGCCTTCAAGCCGCTGGGATTCTGTCCGCGCCCGTGATTGATTTGTCGGGGCGCGCGTGGCCGATTTTGCTCGTGATCGGTGGCCTGAGCGCGATCATCAGCGGGCGTGTGCGCTATGCCAACCTGATTGTGTTGGCGGTCGGCGTCGTGCTGACGGCGGGCGTAGTCGTGGTAGCCTATAACCAGCAAGCCGGACAACTGCGCACCGACTACCATCAAAACTTCACACAAGCGCTGCCAGATAGCGCCAAAAGCGTGCGGATCAGTTTGGCGTTGCTGCTGACTCAGATCACGGTTGAACCCGCCGATGGCCGCAGCATCAGCGCGGAATTCGTGGGCAGCACGGAAAGTCGCTTCACGTCGAATTACCATATCGATGGCAGCGGCGTCGCCACTGTGACTTTCACCGAAACACGCCCCGCCGCGATTCCACTGCTGGATCGAATCGGGCGCGGCACCTTGACGCTGCATGTGCCCGTTGGCCTCCCCATCGACGATCTGACGCTCAAAAACAGCGGCGGCGCCGTGACGCTCGATGCGAATGGCGCGACTGTGCGCAACTTGAACATTGCGCTGGGTAGTGGCGACATTGTATTGATGCTGCCCACGCTCGCAGCTCAGGATGCGCTGGGCGGCAGCATCCACACGAGCGGCGGCGATCTGACGATCAGCGTGCCGACGGGGTTATCGCTCAAGCTGACCGTGGACAGTGGACGACCCGTTTTCAACGCCGCCGATTATTTGTTGTTGAGCGGCGGCGTCTTGCAATCAGCGGGCACGCGCGATTTTCAGGCGGTGCTGGCGGCGGGCGCATCGGGTACAGTCACGCTTAAATAGCAGCGCGCGATTCCCCTTCCATCCTGGGTGGAGGACGGGGCTTGGGGATGGGGGGTTCCTACGCGGTCATCGTCGCGGTGTTTTCCTTGAAAGCGCCCAAGCGCGCCAACGAACGCCACGCCAGCACCGCCAGATTTTGACCGTAACCATCCAGCCGATCATCGTCATCGATCAGCCGACGCAGCGGTTCGATCGCTTCTGGCGCACGTAATTCGCCCAATGCGATGATCGCCGCGCCACGCACGATGGTTGAGCGATCGGCAAGACTGTCGATCAGCGGCCCGACGCACTTGGCGTTGAACAAGATACGCAGCCCGATCAAACGCTGCACTTCATGTGCGTCGCCGATCAGAGATTCGCCGAGCTTTTGGTCGGCGCAAGTGGTCGCGCTCAGATACGACAAACGCGGATCGGGATCGAGACACATTTGGCGCAGTATCGTGGCCGCCCAATCCGCTTTGATCGCCGGCAGCACCTCGACTGCCGCGCGTCGCCACTCGCTGATCGGCGACGCAAGCAGCTTTTCCACCAGTGGGCGAACATTGCGCGACTCGTTTTTTATCAGCACGTTCAGGGTCTCACCCATGCCCTGACGTTTCTTCGGTTCGGTCGAATCACCCAATTGCTCGATGAAATTGAGTAGCCACACATCGAAGGCAGGTTGATTGAGTGGATCGAGGCGTTTGACGAACTTTTCCAGGCTGGACACGTCATCGGGTGTGCTCTCAGCCAGCACGATAGGCACGCCGCGCACATCGCCCCAATCTACCAGCAGATCGGCGGCTTGCGCGCGAACGATCACAGATTGGGTGTCGAGCAGCGCGGCGACCGCGTCGAGCGCATCGCGGGCGTCAAGGCGCTTCAAGTGGCGCAGCGCCATCATGCGGATCGAATCGGCGGGCCACGTCAGTTGCTGCGTCAGCAGCGGGATCACACGCGGATCATCGAGATAACTGACCAACTCGGTCGCGCACACGGCCAGACCTTCTTCTGCCCCTTCCGCAAACATTTGCAGCGTCTCGAATGGAATGCACACCCGCGTGATCGTGCGCATCGGCGGCAGGAAGGGCGTGGGTGGTTTTGGCGGCGTATTCATCCATGCCGTCAGAACATCCATCGTGCGCACCCCTGGATCGATCTGGATCAGGATACCCAGGGCGGTACGGCGCTGCGCCTCGTCTTCGGTTCCCAAAAACCGGAACAGTATCTCGATCGCTTCTGGGCAGCCGAGCGACGCCACCAGATGCAGCGCCGGTTCGCAAAATGGCAAGTCGGGGTTATTTTCGGCAACAGCGATACGTTGAAGCAAGGTGCGCGTCGAATCGGTAAAAAAGTGGGACGTATCGGCGCTCTGAACGATATGCGCCATCGCTGCCAGCCATTCGGCGCGCTGTTCGGCGGCAATGGGCATCAACGAGAGCAGTCCTGCCGCCGCGATCTCGCCACCCAATCCGCCAAAAACGCCGATCAAATCGGTGCTCGCTTCGCCATTCCGCAGCATATTATAGAAGTAGTCAAGCGCGTGCCAATCATTCAATGCGCCGATCCGCAGCAGCAATTCGCGGGTCGCCTCGGCATTGGGCGCGTTGTTCAGGCTTTCGAGCAGCCCCTTCAGATCGGACGGCCAAACGATCGCCTTCGCCTCGGTGGTATCTGCTGACAGCGTTGTGTCTCCGGTGGCGGCGCTGAGCGCTTCGAGCCAATCCGGTAGCGTAGATACATCGGGTTCGGTGACCAGCGCTTCCAGGCAGGCGATCACATAACTCGGCGTCGGATCGGGCGGCGGTGGCGGCGTCGACGGGCGACTGCCAAAGAGTCCACTGGGTCGGGTCGGCGTCGGTGTGGGCGTGCCGGGTGGTGGCGGGACGGGCTTGGCAAATGGCGACAATGGCTTGGGCGCAAAGGGTGACGGCTGTGGTGGCGTGGGCGGCGCACCAGGCCGTGCGCCAAACGGTGAGGGTGGTGTGGACGGCGCACCCGGTCGTGCGCCAAACGGCGAAGGTGATGTGGGTGGCATACTTGGTTTCGTCCCCGATCCAAACGGTGAGGGTGACGGTGGCGCGCCCGGCTTCCCGCCAAACACGCCCGAAAATGGCGACGGCGGATTCGACGTTGGATCGCGCTCCATCACATCGGCAGGCAGCGCTTCCAAGAGTTTGAGCAGCGCGTCCATTGCTGCGGCTGCCTCTTTGTCGATCTCGTAGTGCGCGAACTTTTGATCGACGGCTTTGTTGGTCTGCGTCCAGCGGATCGACTGATTGATCCAGCCGCGCGTGATGTTGACATTGCCGCCCGCCGCCACCACCGCCTCATTGAGCGCCCGCACCCGCCCAAACAGACCATTGGCCTCGATGCGCCGTTTGCGGGGATACAATTTGCTCAGATGCGCGCCGATGGCATCTTCATCGGGCACGGTGCCGCGCGGTGCGAGTGCGGCGATATAGTCGCGCAAGGTTGGATTCGTCGTCGTTTTTTCGGGCATGGTGGATTATTTTGTCCCTTCTTGATGAGCGGGCTTGCGGACGACGCAGGCGTCGTCCCTACAGGTGATTCACCGTGTACGGTAGGGATGTGGCCTGCCGCGTCCGCTAATCGGACGGACGATCCGTTACGCCAACCGGAACACTGGACCCACTGGCGCGAATGGCAGCCGTTTTCCTTCGGGCAGCAAAAAGGCGTGATCGCGTGGGATAGTCAGCTTATCGCAATCGCCATCGGTGATCACCAGGATCGGCGCGTCGGCTGGAAAATCGGTGGCCGCCAGCAGCGCATCGATTCCATTTTGGAGGCGCGTACCGCCGCGTCCGTGCACAGGTATCGGCCCGGCCAATCGCTCGACCGAGACGAAACCCTCATCGTGCGGCTCAGCGTCGCAGTACATCAGACGCACCTGATTGATCTGATATTTGCGGGCCAGGGCGACGATCGCGCCGAGGCCGCGACTGAGCAACTGCGCGTTCATGCTGCCGGAGGTATCGAGCAGCACGCCGAACAAGCCCGCCCCATCGGGCAAATGCGACGGCGCATAGCGTGGTCGCGGAATATCCGGCGTGGCCTGCTGACGGCGGCTTGGCCGAGCATAGGTGCGCGATGGGGCAGACGGATTGAAGCGTGCATCGAACCAACGTCCCAATGCCAGTCGCCACGCAGGCGGCGCGGAGATGGTCGCCGTGATCGTCTCCAGCAAACCCGCCGGGATCAGGCCGCGTCCGCCGTTGACGTGCGCTTCCATGCCCTGCTTCATCAGTTCTTCGATCTCGTTGTCGTCGAGCGCGGGGGCATTGGCGCGGCGTCCCGGCACCGATCCCGGCGGCAAAATATCGCCGAGTCCTGCCCCGCGAAACGTTGCCAGCGTGCGCACATACTCGGCATCTTGCAGCAGCCGATTGTAAATCTCGTTCGCAGACAGTCCCGCGAATCCCGGATTATACAGCCCGCCGCGCGGCATTTCGCCGACGCCCAGTTCAGTCAACCAAGCGTTGATCACAAAATCGCACGCCACATTCCACAGAAAGTGATCGCGCTTGCCTTCACGCGAATGGTGCAGCAGCCCGACGTGCAGCATTTCGTGGGCGATCACGAAACGCATTTCGGGCGTGGTCAATTTGGCGTCCGGGTTGACGAAAATCTCCATCCGTTCAGCCACCACCGCCGCGATCTGAATATTGTGCGCGGCGATCGTCTCGCGGTTCTCGGTGATGCGGAAGTGTGATGCCAATGCGCTGAGCAGCGGATAGTGATCGGCGAACCACCAGAGCGCCCCACGCGCTTTGCTCAGTTCGATGGTTGCCCACGAGGCGTAATAATGGCCGCTGTGCCCATGATCGACTCCGACCTGCGCCAGCAAGCCCTGCGTGAGCAGCATCGCCCACTGATCGGCGGACGGCGCGGGCTGTTCGGTGCGGATCACATCGGGCACATCGACACCTGCCGTCGTGTTCCAACTCGACGGTACTTGCAGCCGACCCGCCTTGTAGTCCTTGTACAGCGCATCGGCGTTGCTGTCGTAATCGCCGGGTGGCGGCGTCAAGAACCGATCGGGTGCCTGTCCGATGTGCAGCCGTCGTACCAGCGCGTTCGCGGCGCGCTCATCGGCGGCCTGCCGCATCCGATCCTCCGTTAGGAGGTGGCGCAGACCTAAATGCGCCAATAAATGCGCCAGCATGAACAGCCACTCGGCGGCGGGCGCGATGCGACGCGGATTTGCGTAGATCACGCCGTCGTCGCCAATGACCGCCGCGCCATCTTGCGGGTACAGCATGGCAGCGCTCAATTTGACATTTTCGGCCAGCGGTTTGAGCGCCACATTCTGAATCAGCGTCGGCCACACTGACCACGCGCTGCTCATCTGGAGCAGCGGACTTGTCGCAGGTTTCTCGCTCTCATCATCGTCGTCGGTAACGGTGGGCTTTCCGAAGAGAGTCACGATGCTTTCCTTTCGGCGGCGGCTTTATCAGCCAAACGACTGGGCAGCACATCGGTCAGATCGGCGATGAACCACGCCGGCAGCGCACGCTCCGGCTCGGCCTGCCCCAACAACAGTTGGACGAGTTCGCCGTCGAAAGCGGTCAACGTGCGGATTAGTTCGTTGGCGCGGGCGACCAGTTCGCGCATCGGCAGTGAGAGCCGTACCCGTTCGCGCGGCAACTGCTCGAACAGATAGGCTCGCAGCGCCATCACCACGAAATACATCAGATCACGATCTTTGAGCGGCAGTTCTTGTTCGCCCCGCAGCAGCGCTTCCGGGCGGAAGGCGTACAGCTTTTGCTTGACGAACGCGATGAACTGGCTGCCGTGCGTGGCCGAAAGACAGGCCATCGCCAGCGTCGCCACATCGTCGATCGTCAACGCCTCACCGAACCCATACAGCGAGTCGCTCAGCATATGCCACGCGCGCGGTGTGCTGAACGGGGCTTCGATCTCCGGCGGCGTATCGACCAGATGATCGGGGCGCGCCTTAACGTAGTCAGTCACATGCGAGTGCAGCCCAGCCGATTCAGCCCAGGTCAGCCAATCATCGACGTTCGCGCGCAGTTCGACATGTACCATCCGGTTGACCAGCGCCGACGCCATCGGGCGCGTGATGGCGCGATCTTGCGCGCGATTGCCCGCCCCGATGACCATTGATCCTTCCGGCAGGTGATAATTTGCCAAACGATGCTCGTGGATCAAGCTGTAGAACGCCTTTTGTACTTCGGGGGCGCTGGCGTTCAGTTCATCCAAAAACAGGATGTACGGCTCATCGCGGGCGATCAAGTCCGGCGGGCAGAAACGGCTGCGACCATCGACGATTTGCGGGACGCCGATCAAGTCTTCGGGGGCAAGCTGCGAGCCGAGCAGCGAAACACATTCGAGGCCGCATTGGACGGCGAAATTTTCCACCAGCGAGGACTTGCCAATGCCGGGCGCGCCCCAGATAAAGACCGGGCGAGCGGGTGCGACTGCCGCTAAAAACGTGACCAGTTGGGTTTGTGTGACGACGTTCATCAAGCGTGACTCTCCTACTCGACCGGGACTACTTCTGCCCGGTTGATTGAACGATAATTTGAACCAATTGTCGAAGTCCGTTTATGCAGTCGGTGTGACCGCGTTATTCGGGTTTGACTTTGCTCACACGCGGATTGCGCGGCAAATAGGTATGCCGTTTGAGGACGGCCATATCTTCAGTACGCTGCCGAATGTGCAGTTCGGCTTCTTCCAGGCTGATGGCCGCCGTATCGACGCGCTCCAGTAGATCACCCGGTTCGCATTCGAGCACTTTGCAAATGCGATTGAGCTTGCTCAGGTCCAGTTTGGTTGGCTGCCCAGACGTGAGGCGATAGATCGTCGGCTCGGAAATGCCAGAGCGTTTCGCCAGCTCAGAATATGTCATTTTTTCGCCATGCTTGGCTTGCCAGTGAAAAATCGCCCGGTCAAGCGTTAAACGGATCGCCATTTCGTCTCCATCGTTGAAAAGAGGACCATGTATCCCGTGCAAAAAATCGTAAGTAGAAAAACTTTGACCGCCTCTCCGAGCGCCAATTCGCATGACCTTTTCATCGAACGTTGATCAGTCTATCATGGATTGTGCAATCCCGTATCAAATTTTAATAACATTTTACTGTTGAATGAGAATTTATCTATTGGCAAATGTGCATAAACTTATCACCAAATGATAACTTTTTGATCGACGGTCGCAAATGGTGCGAGCCGATCAGATCAAAAACGGGCGACCACATCGGGTTCGCCCCTACCTCGGATGGTCTTGAGGAGGGATAAACCCGATGTGGTCGCTCGCCGTTTTGATATTTACGAACGCGACCTTATGCCTCGTCCAACACTTGCCGCAAAAGTTCGGACTCCTCAGCGGAGAGCGTCGCCACGATCTCTGCATAGCGAGCCTCCCAACCCGCCCGATACGCCTTACGCTCGGAGTTTTCCGCCACCAACCGCCGATCCAGCGACGCGAACAGTTCGTCTGTCACTTCTTGCACCATGCTGATGCTGATGAACGCATCTTGCATCGCGCAGGGCATGTCGCAGCCGCGCTGCCACCACCGGATCAATCTGCTGCATTTTCAGTTTGTTAAGTTGCCCCAAATCTTCCAGCGCGAGGATGCAATAGCGCATAAAGTCGTTCATTTCGGCTATGACCGCTGGCGAGAGCTTCGCCAATTCCGCATCAGATCGCGTCATAATTCACGCCCTGACTTTCCTGCTTTGCCCGATACGCGGTGAGTTGTGCTTCCATACGTGCGCGTGCCCGATCGCGTGCCTCGTCGGAAAAAGCACGCGGCAATCTCACGGCCAAACCGATGAAATCAGCGTCTCGTTCGGCGGAATAGGCTTCAGGATTGAGGGGATATTTGGACTTGGCTCCGCCGACCCCGCGATGAAACACGATTTCTGCCGCCCGCAGCGCATCCTCATTCATGACCCCCAGCATATAGTTGACGCCGACTTCGAGCAAGATGTCCGTGGCCCGGATGAACGCTGCATATTCACCCTCGGTCAATTCGGCGAAACGGGCATGGCGATATGTGAAAACGCGCGCGACGGGTTCTGCTTCAGGTTCGGGTGGGGGAGGCTCAGATGGCCGCGGCGGCATTAGCAACCCCGCGATTTTTGGCGCGGAGAGCAGCAGCGGCATATTCGGCGGAAACAAGGTGAGCGGAAACGAGGCAGATTGCGGTACAATTTGCGGCATGGATAGGTCTCCTGTCCTGGGTGACAGGCGTGGTCTGCAAACTCAACGTCTGTCACTAATTATCACAATGTATAGTATGCGATACATTTCAGCCGTGTCAAGCAATTGGTGGCATTGACCTGTGAGCGACAATTTTGGCTTGCGCGTGGATCGATTGCGCACTATCCGAATGGAACGCGGCTTTACACAGCGTGATCTAGCTGCGCTCTGTGGACTGAGTTCTTCGGTAATCCATAAATACGAGTCGGGAATGAACGATCCAACGGGTGCTTCGCTCAAAGCGATGGCGAAACATCTCGACGTGAGTGTCGATTATCTACTTGGCATCACTGACGATCCGACGTTTCAAATTCGTGAGCCAGGTTTAGACGATGAGGAACACGAGTTGTTGGAAACTTATCGACACGAAGGTTGGCCGGGCGTGATACACTTGGGTGCAGAAAAAGTCACGCGCTAACGCTTCGGCAAAGCGGCATCAATCGGAGCAACCAAACGGATCGACCATGAGCAAAATCTTCATTTCCTATCGCCGTGACGACAGTGCCGTGATCGCCGGGCGCATTTACGATTATTTGATCCCGCCGCTCGGTCCGTTTGCGCCGGAGATGATTTTCCGCGACGTGGATAACTTGCCCCTGGGCGTTGATTACAAGCGTTTCCTGGAATCCGAAGTCGAGCAGTGCGACGTTTGTCTTGTGATCATCGGGCCGGGTTGGCTCACCGCCCGCGATGAACATGGCAACCTGCGCCTGAAAAATCCAGCCGATTTTGTACGGATCGAGATCGAGGCGGCGCTTAAACGCGCGATCCCCGTCATTCCGATGCTGGTCATGAACGCGCGCGCACCCACCGTTGACGAACTTCCGCCCACCATGGCCGATCTGGTCTATCAAAACGGCACACAGATTGGCCTCGATCCCCATTTCAAGCCAGATATGGGTCGCGTAGTGCGCTCGCTCCAACAGTGGGTGAAACCCGCGAGCCAACTGGCGATTGTCGCGCCGCCCGATGCGGAACCCGTTGTACCGAAACCAGTCGTCCCATTGGCGGGTGGTCGCTACAAGCGCAGCATGACGCCGGAAATTCAACCTGTCGCCTCCATATTCCCGCTGCTCGAATGGATCGAGGTTCCGGCGGGGCGCGTCACGCTAGAAGAGAACGCAGGCACCTATAATGTCGCGCCGTTTGCCATCGCCAAATATCCGGTGACTAACGCGCAGTTTGAGACTTTCATCGCCGATGGCGGCTACACGGTCGATCGGTATTGGGAGGGTTTGGCGGAACGCAAAACCAGACCCACCGCCGAATATTGGTCAACGCCGGATTGCCCACGCGAGACGGTGAATTGGTTCGAGGCGATGGCCTTTGCCCGTTGGCTGAGCGCAAAAACTGGCTCGATCGTGACCCTTCCCACGGAAATGCAGTGGCAGTGGGCAGCCACCAAAGATACGGGTTGGGCGTATCCGTTTGGCGCAGAGTTCGACAAAACTAAATGCAATACCGTCGAGAGCGGGATCAAACATACTACACTGGTCACGGCCTACCCTGGCGGTGCGTCCCCATTCGGCGTGATGGATATGAGCGGCAACGTGTGGGAGTGGATGCGCAACGAGCTTGAGAATCCCACCGATCAAAACGTGACTTCGATGAATAAGCGTGTCGTGCGCGGCGGCTCCTGGGACAATGCGTTCGCTCGTGCGCGCGCGGCCTATCGATTCAATCGATCACCGTCCTATCGTGGCAATTACATCGGCTTTCGCGTCGTGATGGATCACCCGGCTTCCCGCTAAGGTGCTCATCACGACATATAGTGACATCGGCGCTTCCAAATTGTAAACATTTCAGTTATACTGTCTTGATAATTCTGTCAAGAACTGGAGTCGTCATGCTGCTTGCCAATCATCACGGTGTTGCCCGATTGAGTCTTATCTTCATTATCGTTTTCGCGCTCATTTCTTCACTCTTTTCGAGGCCATTCCTTCAACCCACACTGGCTTTTGTCGGCAAAGTGACCGCTACAAATTCGCTCACGGGCAGCAGCAGCGGCGATCAGATCGGCTCTGACGGTGCGGTTGAACTTCCGAACGGCAACCTCGTCATCATCTCGCCGCACTGGAACGGTGATCGCGGCGCAGTGACGTGCCTTACACCCGCACAATACAAAGCGGGCAATGTCGTCGTTTCGGCGGCTAATTCGCTGGTGGGGAGCAGCGCGGGCGATCTGATCGGCGGGGGCAATACTGTTCAGTCTTTGTATGGCGGGGTTACGCCCCTCAGCAATGGCAACTATGTGGTTTTCTCACCCGGCTGGACTGGGGGTATCGGTGCCGCAACTTGGGGTAACAAGGATTGCAGCACGATTGGGGCCGTTTCCAACACCAATTCACTGGTGGGCAGTGTCGTCGGCGATTACGTGGGCGGCGGCAGCTACCACAAAGGTGTGACGGCTTTGACCAATGGCAACTATGTGGTCAGTTCGCCAGATTGGAATGGCGGCTTCGGTGCCGCAACCTGGGGTGACGGCACGACGGGTATTGTTGGGGTTGTGTCTGCCACAAATTCTCTGGTGGGCGATATGCAAAACGAATTTGTTGGTATGGGATTTGTAACAAGCGGAATCATTGCACTCATCAACGGTAATTATGTAATTGGATCACCAAATTGGTATTACCATTTTGGTGCGGTGACTTGGGGCAACGGTGCAACAGGTATTTCCGGTACGATCTCGAATGCCAATTCGCTGGTTGGCACCGTCAATAATGAATATGTTGGGGAAACCGTCACGACCCTGAGCAACGGCAACTATGTTGCCACATCCTTTGGCTGGAATGTGGGCACTGGTGCGGTAACTTGGGGCAATGGCGCGACGGGCACCTCAGGGGACGTGTCCGCGCTGAATTCGCTGACAGGGAGCACCCCCAGTAACCTGAGTGGATATGGTGGCGACGAGGTGGGATCCTCAGGTATAACCGAATTGACCAATGGCAACTATGTGGTTGCCTCGATCAACTGGAATAAGCAATCCGGTGCAGCGACTTGGTGTGACGGGACAATGCCCACCGTGGGGATCGTTTCAGCCGCCAACTCGCTGATCGGCAATATCGGTGATTATGTGGCCGACCACGGAATCACGGCACTGAGTAATGGCAATTACGTGGTTCCCTCTGATTTGTGGAGCGCAAGCTGGGGCGCGGTCACTTGGGGGAACGGTGCGACAGGTACCACTGGCTTCGTGTCGGCGGCGAACTCGTTGATAGGCTCCCATTCCTCGGATAAGGTTGGATACGACGTAATCCCATTAACTAATGGCAACTACGTGGTGGCTTCTCAGTTTTGGAATGTTGCCACCGGGGCAGCGACGTGGGCGGATGGCACAAAAGCCACAACGGGAGTTGTTTCCGCCACCAATTCACTGGTAGGAACGGCACAATTTGACCATCTGGCGGATAGCGTTACAGCGTTGAGTAACGGCAACTATGTGGTGACTTCACCCAATTGGAATGGGGCGCGTGGTGCTGTAACCTGGGGAAACGGCACAATTGGTGTTATAGGACCCGCCTCAAGCACCAATTCACTCGTGGGGAATCTCGCCGGCGATTTGGTTGGCTATAATGGGACTCTTCAGGCTACGCTTGGCTTGAACAATGGTAATTACGTTGTTGCATCTTACCAATGGAATGGCAATCGCGGAGCAGTCACCTGGGGCAATGGTACGACGGGCACAACGGGTATCGTTTCCCATGCAAATTCATTGGTCGGTAGTGCTCTTAATGATTCGGTGGGCGATGTTGTTATCGCGCTCAGCAATGGCAATTATGCAACCTTTTCAGCAGCATGGAATGGAAGCAGAGGGGCAGCGTCATGGGGCAACGGATTGGGAGGCACGCGGGGATACGTTTCTGCCGTCAATTCGCTGGTAGACACCAACGATGTTAATCTCGCTGGCGGCAGCCTGACCGCATTGGTTGATGGCAATTTCGTGATCGTTTCGCCGCGTTGGAATGGTAATATAGGTGCCGTGACTTACGGCACGCCGCCTACGATGCTCCAAGCCCCCGATACCATCGGCATGTACGCCAACGGCACGTTCTACCTCCGCAATACAAACACGACTGGCCCGGCTAATCTGATTGTGGCCTATCAGCCATACAAATCCGGCACGGTTTACCCCGTTACAGGCGATTGGAATGGCGACGGCATCGATACAGTTGGCTCGTATGTCTCGGCGATTGGTGCATTTTATCTACGCGATAGCAACACACCCGGTATACCTAATCATACATTCACTTTCGGCAGCCCCGGCGATCGACCGCTCAGCGGCTACTGGGACGCGACCATGACGGGCGATGGCGTCGGCGTGTACCGTCCCTCCAATGGCATTTTGTACCTTAAGCGATCACTCACCACTGGATTCGCTGATTACTTTATGATCCTCGGCAGACCTGGTGATTATGGAATCGCGGGTGATTGGGATGGGAATGGTTATGACAGTGTCGGAGTTTATCGCGGCTCGAACGATACGTTCTACCTCTCAAATACGATTGGACAAGGCGTTATTTATGGCAATGCGCAATTTGTGTTCGGCGCACCATCAATGACTCCTTTCGCGGGAGATTGGACAGGATCGGGGGTTTCGCGGGTTGGGATGTTTGCGAATGGCAGGGTCTATCTGCGGAATTCGTTCACGACGGGAACTGCCGATACGACATTTATCTATGGCTCCGCAGGTGCCTTGCCGCTGGCTGGACATTGGAATGCGCCTAGCGGATCGCTGCCGTCCATCATCGTTGCGCCAACGCCTACCACGCCCGCGATCCCTGGAAATGGTGGCAGTTCGTTCGACGGATAACACAAGTAATTTTCCCCAACTTTGTTTGCTTC
>JBBRMW010000170.1:0-13011 GCA_038230635.1 Aggregatilineales bacterium
CACCCCCGGCCCCTCTCCGTCATCACGGAGAGGGGTGATCCGCTCGATGACCAGTCCGCATAACACCAAGTGCATTTAGCCACAACTTGTAATTCCTTGCCAGCCCGTCGAAAAGTGGCGCACGACTCCCCTCTCCGTGATGACGGAGAGGGGGCTGGGGGGTGAGGTGAATCCCAAAAAGGAGACTCGAAAACCATGTCAACCAAGAAATACCCGCTCCTGACTCCGTTGCTGGCACTGCTGCACGATCAGCGTTTCGTCGTCGCACTGGCCGCGATCATCGGCTATCTTGTGTCCGGGAATGTACCTGCGCTGGCGAATCAGCAGGCGACCATCGCGTGGCTGATCCTGGTGATCGCGGGCATGTTGATCGGCGGCTTCACGGTCGATAGTGCGGGTGCGGCGCTCAAATCGCAACCCGCCACGCTCAAAGACGCCATCCGCGAGGTGCTCAACGAGCTGATCAATGAGGTGCTCGCAGCGCGCACGAGCCTGCCATCAGATAACCCGCCGAAATCCTAAATAAACAATGATGTAAACCTATGGTGTGCGTCCACAACATTGCGGAGGCACCATAGGTTAGCGGGCTATTGATTTTTCCATCGGGATGTATAGAATAGCTTTTGCGAACACTCATCAAGGTTTTGACAATGAAGCTGTTTTTTAGCTATTCTCATGATGACAAAAGCTATGTCAGGGAATTATCTGAGTCGATTCGAAAAACGCTGGATCACGATATTTGGCTTGATAAAAAGCTGGCCGGTGGGCAAAAATGGTGGAACGAGATTTTGGATCAAATTGAAAAATGTGATGTGTTTATCTACATCTTATCACCACTAAGTGTTAGTTCAATATTTTGTGTTGCAGAATATACTTATGCCCTTGCTCTAAATAAACCGTTTTTGCCGATTGAACTAAAAAAATGTGTTATCCCATCATCCTTAAATGCTATTCAGTATATCGAAATCAACGATTTAGAAATAACCCAGGTTTCTCTTGAAGTCGCGCGATCGTTAGCGAGTTTGGAAAAAGAGAAGTCTAGAGGGGATTATACATTACCATCAAATCCAATCTCTCGACCAAGTGTTCCTCAACCCTCAGATTCGGGCTATGTAATTAACGGAAAACTTGTTGAGTTACCACCTACATTTAATATTGACGAAATGCTAAAAAATCAGTCTGTTCATACTCAACGCGCTTACAAGCGGTGTGCACGTGAGTTCTTTGCATTCGTTAACAAAATCGATCAATCTTCACTTGACATGGAAAATATCGATTCCAGATTGGTTATAGGTAGTTTAAGCCAACATTCGTTTGAATTATGGATCAATACTTTATCAGAAAATGGGCTAAGTAGCTCAACGATCACGGCATCACGCGCCGCAATTCTTTGGTTTGTAGACTCTTTGGTTGAACTTGGATGCGTTTCTTACACCCTTTCTTATGAATTAAAACACGTAAAGATCCCATCTTCTTCCTATGTTCCACAAAAAAGAGAACAAATTTTCTCGACTTCTAAAATCGCATCGCTAATTAATTATATTGAGGAGAATGGATGGAATACATTGCCAGCGCGGCAGCGAAATATTTGCATGATTAAATTAATTGCTTATTGTGGGTTATCGCGCAGCGAAGTCGCATCGCTCGAATGGAAAGACTATGATTCTGAAAAAAAGACCTTAATTATAGGTGGGCCTGGAAAACTGCGAACATTATCTCAGATACCGCAAGAAGTACTTGACGCTATCGAGAAGTGGCGCTCCAATATCAACGATTATGATAATAACCAGAAAGTTTTTACTCGAATACTTAAAAATGGAGTTCCGACGAAATATCAGATTACAGATAAATCTGTCTCAATGGTGGTACGTGACGTGGGTAATTTGCTGGGGCTTCAGAGCTTATCGCCGGAAGATTTACGTCGCTCATTTGCACGAAACGCTTATGATGCGAAGATGCCCCTTGAAAAAATTCAACATATACTTGGTCATTCTAGCATTAATTCTACGGTAGATTATATTCGCGTGAATTCTTTCTCCTCTGAGTCAGGATCATCGGGTTGAAACAATTCGATTAGTTTCATCGGGCAGAAATACAATGCAATCAACTGCAAAATACAGGATCGCGTCAATGGATACCATCCTCAGCATCAACCTAATCACGGCCAACCCGAAAGTGCGCGGCGGACGCCCGTGCATCGCCGGGACGGGGCTGCGTGTCACCGATGTCGTGATCGCCTCGGTGTACCATGCCCAGACGCCTGCCGAGATCGCCGAGGGTTATGGTGTTTCGCTCGCCGGGGTTCATGCAGCACTCGCCTATTATTACGAACACAAAGCTGAACTCGATGCCGACCTTCAGCAGCAAATCGAAACTGCCCAGGCATTGAAAGATCAGCACCTCGCCAATAGCCTCGAATACCTGTGACATGACGCCGCCCGCCGCCTGATCACTTCCCCGCTGACTCGCCAATCGAATCGTGACGGCTGGTCTATAATGAGGCCAGCCGTCATTTTGTGACGGAGCCATGATAAAATGGTCGCAGGAGGATCAGTCAGTGGCAACACTTTATGTTTCGGGGCATGTCAACGATCAGGGGCAAATTCAGTTAGATGAACCGCTGCGCATCCCGCCCGGCGATATTCAGATCATCATCGAAACCGCCAGCGAGGCTGAACTGGCCGCCGATGATGCGCAGTGGGACGCGCAATTTGCGGGTTCAGCCGATCTGCTCAGGCGCATGGCGTCCCAAGCATTGGCCGACGACGTGGCGGGTCGCACGGTGGAACTCGATTTTGACGAACTCGATTCCGATGATCCGTAAGATCAACACGCACCGCTGAATTCAAAGCCTGTTACAATGCGCTCCCCGCAAACATTCAACGCAAAGCGCGCGCAACTTATAAACTGTTCAAGCGTGATCCGTTTCACCCAAATCTTCATTTCAAGCGTGTGCTCAAAGAAGACCCAATCTACTCCGTGCGGATCGGCCTCGATTATCGCGCATTGGGTGCTCGTCAAGAACAGGACTCAATCGTCTGGTTCTGGATTGGAACGCACGCAGAATATGATAAGCTGCTTCATCGTTCTTAGCCGCGTCTCAATGTCAACCTAACACGCTCCGCCCGCCGCCTGATCACTTCCCCGCTGACTCGCCGATCAAATCATGACGGCTGGTCTATAATAAGATCAGCTTCATTTTTCGACCGAGGATTATTCATGCTGCGCCCGACTCTCAAACTGCTCCGAATCACCCTCCTATTCCTGGCGATCCTGACCCTGACGAACACCGTCCAGGCCGCCCAGAACATCTTTGGCTGCATTATCTCCGATGCAGTACAGTTTGATTTGCATACGGAAAAAGAATACGGAGAACCTTCCGCATGGTCTGATGGTGGCGTAAACCCCGTCAGTTTGAAGGAAGTCAACCCCAATCACTGGCAGCTTGCCTTCAATAACAGCCAAGCTCACAAGAGGTTGGATTTGTCCACGCAGCCGGGCGAAAAGCCGATTCTGTATATTCCATTTTATCCCTGGGATCCCAATTACACCGCGATCCTCACCCAACATAGTGATTCAACAGCAACGCTCGGAATTTATACGCTACCCGATTTGCTTCAGAAGTTATCCATCGCTGGGTTACACACCATTTCAGCCTGCGATCCGCGCACTACCTGCATCACCTGGGACATTGAGGCACATCGTGCCGCTTTTATCTTCGCGGCTTCACCTACGAATACCTTCCAACTCTTAATGATCGCGCTTAATACAGGCACCACACGCATGATTGATTTGGCGACCGTCGCCGCCGGAAACAACAAATTGACTGCTATGGCGACGACACTCCCCACTGTCGCCAATTGGTCGCCGAACGGACGGTATATGACCTATGTGTTTCTTCCGCAGCATGGTTATCCCATTCTGAATCTGTTCGGCATGGACGGCTCACAAACGCTGGTAATTGATGACAATATTGCGCATGAAGTCAGTTCAGAAGGCAGCACTTTTTCGACCGTCACCTGGGCCGCCGACAGCCAAAGTTTCTATTTCATGCACTACGGCGGCGAAACGTACAACAGCGCTTGTCCTGATAGTTGCCATCTCTATTGGCTGGCCTATCGGTTGCCCAATCACCAAGTTCAGTTTTTAACGCAACTTTATGATGGCACAGGTGAGATTTCGTTCAATGCCGCACGCACGCGCGCCCTGATCGGCTGGACGGACGACAAAGGCGATCACACGGGCGTGATCGACCTAAACACCGGCGTCAAAACGTCGCTAATCGACAAACTTCCAAACTATATATTCACCCATTGGACGGATCGCGGCTTCACCTGGCTCGAGGACATCAGTGGCCCCGACGAACACCTGATTTGGATGAACCCTGAAAACGTCAATCGACACGAGATCATATTTCCCGGCCAAACATTGGACTTCGGCTATGCGGGCTTGCAGGGAGGTGGACGACAGATTCCGCCCGTGTTCGTCTGGAAGCATTAGGCACTGGTCGTTTATTTGGCCGCGGTTAACGCGGATAGTGATAACCCGCCGACCAGCACTGTTCTGGTCGATTTGGGAACGGGCAAAACCCGCCTTCTGGCTCATGAAAATTACCGAACGATGATGCTGCCATCACCCCAAGGCGATCTGTTCGCTCTCGTACCCAACGCCCAATTCAATAGATCCGACGTGCCCGCCGATTCGGGTTATATCAAACTTTTCGCACAGGATAAAAGGGTGGCGGATGTCGAAATACCCTTGAGTCCGATGCCCGCTCTCGTCGTGTGGTCGCCCGATGGCAAGATGCTCGCTTATACGCAGCATGACACCGACACGCTGACCATCATCGATCAACACGGAAAATTCGTGCGCCAATATCATTCACCCAATCTCACCAATAGAATCAGCTATTCTTTGCAGTGGCTGCCCGCCTGCCTGCCCGCCGATCCGGTTAACTAATACCGTGCAACTTACGCATTCTATTGCTTGCGCATTGTTAGCAATACCCCCGAACGCGGAAGCGCGCTCGCCGGATCGAAGTCAAAGTCAATCTGTTGGAATAGGCACCGCATGTTAAAATGGACGCGGCAGTCATACCCTGTCTTTATCCCTGCCAACACTTGATCTGCGCTTTGCGCGAGGACTCCGTTAGGAAATCAACCAAAATGACGAACATCGAACGCCACTGCGACGGCGACACACCCGTGTATTTTTTGCATATCCCGCGCACGGCGGGACTGAACTTCGAGTCGATCCTCTTCGACCAATTCCAGATGAACCGCATCAGCCCGCATCAGTTGATCGACGATATTTTCGCCGATACCCATGCGCAATTTCAGGGCTTTGATTTATATAGTGGGCATATTCCGTATGCGCTGATGCGGCGGATGCTGGTCCGCAAACCGCTCACCGTCACGATGCTGCGCGATCCAATTGCCCGCTTCATCTCCTATTATGCGTTCATCCGCACGCCGCGTTTCCAGGCCGAAAAACAAAACCAATTGATCATGGGCGATGAATTGGAGCGCGTCACGCGGATGTCTTTAGCCGAGTTCGTTGAGGCGCGCGATTTGCGCATCATGCGCGGCGTGCAAAACGAACAATGTCTGATGGTGTGCGCGGACGGACTGCCGTTGGACGATCCAGAGGCAGAACGTTTCGGCCAGTGGCTCGATCCGCAAGGTGCGCCGCTGTCGAAGCCACCCACGCTGTCCCCGTCGGAGGTGCTGGCTGGTGCGCTGCAAAACCTGCCGCTGTTAGATTTTGTCGGCCTCACCGAGCGTTTTCAGGAGTCGCTGGATGTGCTGCTGTACACCTTCGGCTGGAAGGCGGCCACCATGGTCCGGCGTGTCAACGCATCCACGAACAAGCCCACCGATATTGACCAAGCCACCCTGAATCGAATCGCGGATTTCAATCGGGATGATGTGACGCTGTATCAGGCGGCGACAGCCTTGTTCGACGAACGCTATCAGCAAATGTCGCGCGAACTGTTGGAACGCTATGGGACGCGCCAACAAGCCGCGCTCAAACTGCCATTGGCGCGCGAAACCCTGCTCGAACTGTTAGAGCAGCACTATCAGGCACGCTTTCGGGCGGATCACCAGCCCGCCGTGGACGTGCATTATACGTTCGATCAGCCTTTGTCGGGCACGTCATGGCATGTGCGCGAAGTCAAAAGCGACAATCGCGTCGTGCGCTGGACGGGACCCGAAGGTCATGCCACGCTCGATTTTCTACTCACGCCAGACGCCGATTATATGCTGCAATTTTGCGTGCAGGCCAGCCTGACCAAAGCCGTCTTGGATAGCCTGAAGGTTGCCATCAACGGCCATGCGATCGGCACGCGGGTCACGCTCCAGGCCGACGGCAGCTATCTGTATGAGGCAAGGATTCCCAAACGGGATTTGGCGGACGGCTTCGCGCGTCTGATGCTGACCGTTTCGCAGACCGTCGAAGTCCGCTCCGTCCAGCCCGACAGCATCGATCCGCGCAAGCTCGGCGTGGTGCTCACTTGGATCAAGTTTACACGGGTGGCGTAGCCCGCCAAACGATTCAAGCGCGATCAGGCCGCGCCCGCTGCCAGCGTAAACACGGTCATTTCTGGGCGACAGTTGAAGCGCACCCGCGGACTGACCATGCCGAGTCCGCGATTGGTGTATTGCAGCATGGTGCCAACATGATACAGCCCCAGCGGATACTTCTGGGCCAGGTTGATCCGCACCGCCGGGCCATAAAACGGAAGGATCACTTGACCGCCATGTGAATGTTCCGACAGTTGCAGATCGAAGCGTCCGGTTTGGGCGGCGGTATCGGCAAAATCGGGTTCGTGTGCCAACAGAATGGCCGCGCCGTCAGACGGTAACTGGTTCAGCACCAGATCGAGCCGATCCTGCTTTTCCCAGATGTCATCAACACCGCCGATCGAGAGTGTCGCCTCGCCTCGTCGCACGATATGAACCGCGTTGCTCAGATCGATCAGGCCGCTATTTTTGATCACGCCATGAATCGCCGTCGCGTCTGTCCAATGATCGTGATTGCCCAGAATGGCAAGCGTCGGCGGTTTCAGCAAGGTGAGCGCCGCTTCGATGTCGGGCAGCAGCGGCGCGATCGGGTTCTGGGTGACAAAATCCCCGGTCAGCACAACCAAATCGGGTGTTTGCTGGTTGACGAGGTTCACGATGCTGATCAGCCGATCGCGCGTCATCCACACGTTATCGGTGTGCAGGTCGCTGATCTGCACGATGCGGAAGCCATCGAACGCGGCGGATAAGTGTGGCAATGTGAGGTGCTGCTGAACCACATCAATCCAGCCCGGCTCGATCTGCGTCGTATAGACGAATCCGCCCAGCGATGTGAGCGCCACGCCCGCCGAGCCTTTGGCGAGCAGCTTCAAAAATTGTCGCCGCGAAAATTTTTGTTTGACGGCCAAATGGTGCATCCCTCGTGCATGGACAATCTATCACAATCCATTACACACCCAGGCCGAATTATCCGGTGTGGTGCAACCGTCAGCTAAAATGCTCCGGCGATCTTAGCCGTCGTGCCCAAATACGCAGACAATACGTTCTCGAAGTCCGTCTCTAAATCAAATCTGCTTTTGTTTGACTCAATTCGATAGCGCGACCATCAGGGTCTTGCACGACGGCGCGCCATCCCCAATCGCCATCTTTGGGAGCACTCAAGATCGCAAAACCTCTTGCTTGGAGAACATCAACAACCGCGTCTATATGAGCTACTTGAAACCCAACTGTTACCGATCCTGCAATTTTGCGATCTAGCGCAACCCCTGGTTTGCCAGGATAGATTTCGATGACCGTTGCCCCCATTTCACATGAATAATGAGTCGGGCCAGTTCCGTGCCTTTCTTGAACGAACTCCAAGCCCAATGCTTGATAAAATGCCAGCGACGCATCTAAATCGGCGGCGCGGAACACAATCGAGCCAATCGATACCTTCATCCTACCATCCTTAGTATTACCGGATCAATAGCCGCGAAAATTGTCGCTTGACGGCCAAATAGTGCATCCCTTTTGCATGGGCAATCTATCACAGTCCATTACACACCCAGGCGGCATTATCCGGTGTGGTGCAACCGTCAACTAAAACGCTCCGGCGATTTTAGCCATCGTGCCCAAATACGCCGACAATACGTTCTCGAAGTCCGTCTCTAAATCGATGACCTGATCAAGCTGTGAATCATAAATTACAAAAGCCGTGATTTGCTGGACGATTCTCAAATAGTCCCAGATTTCCAGAAACACTGCGTGTGCCCGTTCGGCTTTATGCCAGTAGGGGACAGTTAAGCTGCCTTCATCTGAGTACAATGAAATTTGGATACCGTCACCTTTTTCGCCAGCGTCAATCTCGATCGCTTCCATATTCGCCGTTGCAATAAGCCGCCCATCCAGGTTTGGATCCTTGAGCTTCAAGGCAGCGATAATTGCTTGATTACGTTCTTTGGCTTTGTTGGTGAAAAAATGAGGAGTTTTCGCTTCTTCCCGCGCAACAAATGCCTGTTCGTGCGCGTCCATGGTCTCGTGAAGATCGGCATCCGGCTCTAACTCGAACAGGTCAAAATCGTAGCTCATGTGGCACTCCCGTCGTTGATTTGTCAGATTGCAACCGGATCAATAGCCGCGCAGATTTTCGAGTTCGCTGCGCAGCGATTCGATCTCGCGCGAATACGCTTGTGAACGCAGGTACTCAATTTCGAGATACAGCGTCGTCACGCTTATTTCCAGCGTCGAATTTATACCTTTGGCCTCGGCAAGTTCTGCTTTAACTTGTTGCCACCGGATTCTAAGATCAGCAATAACCTGCAAAAGATGATCTACCGTTTGGTCTTCGTTTTCAGCTTTCACGTTAATTTACCCTCCGTTGGTCGTTTATAAGCGTGCGTATATGGGAAATAGTCTGGTTGATATTCTCATAACTCCGATTCATCTCTTGGATGATGCGCTCAGGGTTTTCCCCTCCGTCGGTTCTCTCTTCGGCCATTTCACGTTCCACTTGCTCAATCGTCTCGCGCGCCCGCCGCATCAATGGTGCCGATCGTGCGGCCTCTTGCTGCTGCCGGATCACTGCTACGACCAGCGCGCACGCGATCCCAACCGCCACCCCATAAATAAACTTTCGCATATCGCCTCGATCCCTTTTGGGTATATTTTACCCTGCATCCTTGCGCGCTTCAATCACGACCCAATCGGTATTCAGGCGGCGCTTATACGGCGTCAGACCCGTTTCGCGCAGCGCCGTTTCCACCTCGTCGGCCTGCGTGTCGATGATCCCGCCGAAGACCGCGATCCCGCCCGGCTTGACGACGCGCCCCAGCCCTTGTCCGCACATGCTGATGATCACCTTCGCCAGGATATTGACCAGCGCCACATCGACCGCCACGCCCGCGTCGAGCACCGTGCTCAGGCTGCCCTCCTGAATATCGAGCCGATCGCGCGTGTTTTCGTTGACCGCCGCGTTACTGCGGGTAGCCGTCACCGCGATCGGGTCGGTATCCACCGCGATCACCTTTGCCGCGCCCAGCTTGACCGCCGCGATGCTCAAAATCCCCGATCCGCAGCCCAGATCGAGCACGAGCGCGCCCGGACGATCGGCCAGCAGGTCTTCGGCGGCTTCCAGCACAAGCTGCGTGCTCGGATGCGTGCCGGTCCCGAAGGCCATGCCCGGATCGAGCGCCACCACCACGTCGCCCGGCTCGCCGAATTCCTGAATCCACAGCGGGCGGATGAAAATATGGCGACCAATGCGCAGCGGGTGATAGTTGGCTTTCCAGGCTTCCGCCCAGTCTTCCTCGTCGATGGTGGTGTATTGCGGCACAGGCATCGGGTAGAGTTTGCCGAGTTGGTAGAGCGCCTCTTCCAGTTCGGCTTTGGCGGCGGGCGCGCGCTCGTCATCGAGGATATAGGCGCGCACGATCAGCTTGTCGGGGCGCGGTACTTCGTCTTCCCAGGTTTCGATCATGAAGCCATCTTGCTCGATGGCGACGCCCTGATGCCCATAGCGTTGCAAAATATCGGCGACCGCCTCTGCCGATTCGCCGTCCACGTTCATTGAAATTTCAATCCACTGCATGTTGATTCGTCCTTGTTTATTGCTGCCAATTATGCAAACTGCACAAACAAAAGTGCCAAAAAGCGCACAAGATTCACGGGATTTTCATAAAAGCCGATTTTCCGTAACGTCGTGTGTAACGTTTAAGCGCTATTATTTAGTTATCAGAGCCACATTGTACACAACCTGAACCAATACGCATCACACACCTAAATCATCGTCGCTATCCACCATTTCACATCGCCGTCCATCGCAGCTCTCCATCGTCGCCCATTGACCATTATCGCTCGCTTCATCGCCGCCACGTTGCACCACCATTCAGCCACCCGCTCTGTACCATCGTGACAATCGCTGGACAGCCATCACCCGATAGCTGCCCAGCGATTGCGATTCTGGGAGACTTCAAACTGCCGCGACCGGGATTCCAAAATAATCCTGCAGGAGCGTATCAAACTCGGTTTCACTGATCAATGGCCGCTCCGTTCGTTCGCCCCTTCCAATTGCGATCAGTTTCAACTCGCGCAATCGCGTGCCGTCTGGATAGGTGATGCGTTCACTCAAAGTGATGCGCCCCTCTTCGGTGGCGCGCGAGCACATGCGGCCTCTGGTGAAGTTGGAGTTCGGTGATTTTGCCTTGTACTGACACAACTGCGCAAAATCTTCGCTGCGTCGTTCTTCCAACGTGAAGAGATATTGTAGGCGCTCGCCTTGATCGGTGTCCGATTGGTACAGCATAAACACGTCGGACAATCGATTGATACGATAACTGACGTAATTCCGTACTTGTTGGGCAGTGCTGTCCAGGCGCAATGGTGCATCGAACCACCGCGAATTACCGACATCGACCAGCCACCGTTCGGCCAGCGGCAACGTCACCAACAGCGCAATGTGATCGAAGTTCGGGCCAAACCCATATGCGGTATCGGGCTTGGCGATACGGGCGGAAATAATCTGCACCGAGAAGCCGAGTTCGCGTAGCAACCGCGCAAACAAGATATTGATCTCATAGCAGAAGCCGCCCCGGCGCCGCATGATCAGCTTTTCATAGAGCGCGGCCTCATCCAAGCGGATGGGCTGCCCGGCTATAATGCTTAGGTTTTCATAGGGAATCGATCGCATTTGTGCCAGGTGTAGATCGGTCAACGTTTCGGCGTCGATCGATCCCGCACCCGTATATTGAATCCGCGCCAAGTAGTCGTTTATTCTGAAGCTATTCGTCACATCTCGCCTCCCTGCCATTCTACATGACTACCCCTTGAGGACTACCGGGAAAATTGGCAGATCGCCACCGTTAATTGCAAGCGATCTTCTTGCCCCTACTCTCGGCGCTCAAGTTCGTCGGGCGTCGGGCGTTGGAAGAACGCAATCCAGGGCTTCATCATCGCTTCGGCAATATAGAAACTTGTTTGCGAAGGCTGCGAATTTCTTACCGCAAGTCGATGTATCAACTCATCCGCCGCTACATCGAGAAAGTGTATTTCGCTGCTGGCCCCAAGCTGCTTCGCTCGAGATCGATCGTCTTCACGTTCCTCTCGTGCCCAGAAGCCGAAATCGAGGATTACATTCGTTCCCAATTCAAGCGCTCTGCTTGCGATGTTCCAAAGCATCGCTTCAATGAGACCATGCCGAGCATCATGTTCTGGCGCCTCAGCATCTTGACCGAAGAGAGCTACGTGCCATTCATCGGTTGTCAGTCGAAGGGCCAATTGCTCACGCTCAAGCTTCTGCGCAAGCGTGGATTTTCCCGAGCAAGGAAGTCCAACCATCAAATGCAGCGTCGCCATACTTACTACTCCTCGAGTTGGTAGGGCTATAATTGTAGCGGTGAATCTGGATAGGATCAGCAAATCAGCGATACTTCAGTTTATGCCTACCACTCGCTAAACAACCGCTTTTGATCCACCGTCAGCTGCTTCGGAATCGCCACCTGCATCACGACCAACTGGTTCTGCGACTTAGCAATCGCCCTGGGTTACCTAGCAAATAGGCGTTCCAAAAACTGATTGGCCGTTAAAATAGGAATGTCGCCGTAATTGCCCAACACAAGCAAATCCTTGTCGCCCGAAACGATCAGGGTTGCCTTGCCGCCGATCGCACACTCAAGCTCAATACGATCTTTTGGATCACGTACAATATCAGCAGGGATAGCACCAGATTCAACGATCTCAGCCAGTTCACGATATTCCGTCACCAATAAGTTCGCTGTTGTTTGCTTTGCGGCCAATGCGCTACCAAATTTGTCGCGTGACAAAACGTTGGACAATTCATTCACCAAGCCCTCCGAAGTTATGACGACAAATTCACGTTTGTTGGCCGCGCTATAAACTTTGGCTGGCGCACCGGCCCAAAAGAGTGCCGAAATGATCGTATTCGTATCCAAAACCGCGCGAATCATGCGAAATCAGAGGACGATGCGGTTTTCTCCGCCCAATATGCGCGAATCTCGGCGTCTATCGCGTCGGGTGTTGGCTTTAATTCAGGAGGCAACGAGCGCAATGCCTCGGCCATCGTTTCCAAGCGTTGGCCTGATTCGCGCCGTCGAATTTCCTTCTCAATATATTCGACGAACGCTTCACGCTCATTTTCAACTTCCAAGCCAACGTTATGGGCACGCTCGATCAGTTCGCGCGACAACCTTAGCGTAATCTCAATATCACTCATCGCGGTCCAGCCTTCTTGAATAACCGTCAAGAATCATATCACACATTCATACGGGTTCCGGGGATGGACCAGGCTGTATATGCGTTCGGCTCCCCCTCTCCGTGAGGACGGAGAGGGGTGAGGTCAATGTGCGAACTTCACCTAGGGCGTGTCTGCAAACCCCTCTATCCCCCGGCCCCTTTCCCCCACGCAGGCGGGGGGAAAGGGGAGTCAAGCCCCTCGCCCCGCCTGCGTGGGAGAGGGGTTGGGGAGAGGGGTCAGCCGCCCAAACACTTTGCAGAC
>JBBRMW010000171.1:0-12967 GCA_038230635.1 Aggregatilineales bacterium
GGAAAGGCAATCAATCGTGATTTTGAATAATGCGATGCGCGCCATGTGTTGTTCCTGTTGTCGCTTCCCCGCGAAGCCACAATGGTCTGCGGCTGCATCATGTTGTTGATGCGACTAGTCCCCCTCCCGGAAAACTAGAAAGCCCCGCGCCATCGTGTCGGGGCTTTTTTTATTGGCGTCACCGTCCGCCTAACCCGACAATCACTTGAACAAAAGGAATCGACCCATGTTCGTCAATCGTGTAAACCATTCAACCAAAATCGTGACGCTCGTCACCCTATTCGCACTGCTGGCCGCGATTCTGCTGGCCGCCCGCCCTAGTGCGGCTCAAACTGCCGCGCCCACCGCTGAGTCGGGCACTTCTGCCGGAACACCCGTCGCCACCCTGTCGGGTGAGCCGATCGTGTTCGGCGTCAGCGGCCCGTTGACCGGCCCGACCGCGCAATATGGCGCACAGTGGAAAAAAGGCTTCGATCTGGCAATCGACGAAATCAACGGCGCGGGTGGCGTCGGCGGGCGTCCGCTAACCTATGATTTCCAGGATTCGCAGAGCGATCCCAAGCAGTCGGTAATTGTCGCCCAGAAGTTCGTCGCCGATCCGCGTATCATCGTCGAACTCGGCGATTTCAGCAGTACCGCCTCGATGGCCGCCTCAGCAATCTATCAGCGCGGCGGGCTGGTGCAGTTCGGCTTCACCAACTCACACCCGGATTTCACCAAAGCCGGTGGCGACTATACCTGGAGCATTTCGGTCACGCAGTCGCAAGCCTCGCCCGCGCTGGCCGATTTTGCCGTTACCACGCTCGGCCTCAAAAAGCTGGCCGTCTTCCAGCAGACCAGCGATTGGGGTCAGGCGACCGATGATCTGTTCGCTAAGCGGGTGGCCGAACTGGGCGCGACGATCGTCTCGACGCAAGCCTATTTGCCCGATGATAAGGACTTCCGCTCCGCTGTGACCGCCATCAAAGCCGCCCAGCCGGATGGCATCATCCTGATCTCGTATGAGACCGACGGGGCGCTCATCGCTCAGCAGGTGCGCGAGGCGGGTCTGACCGTGCCGCTGGTGGGCAGTGCCGCGATCCAATCGCCCGATTATCCCAAGCTGGGTGGTAAGGCCGCCGAAGGGACATACGTGCTCGGCGAGTTCCTGCCCTCCGATCCGCGCCCTGAGGTGAAAGCCTTCGTCGCCAAGTTCAAGGCGCGCTACAACGAAGAACCCGATCTATTCGCCAGCCTCGCCTACGACACGATCGTTTTGATGGATAAGGCGATCGAACTTGGCGGCCCGACTCGGCAGGGTATTCATGATGCGTTGCCCAAGTTGAAGGATGTGCCGAGCGTGGTCTATGGCAAGGTGACGTTCGATGTCACGACCCGCCGCGTCCAAAATCCGACCTTCGAGAACTTGATCGTCAAGGACGGCCAGTTCGTGCCCTGGGATGGCACCAAACCGGTCAGCCAGTAGCAATTGACGGGATGCCAATAGCGGACGCGGCAAGCCGTCGTCCCTACAAAACATCGTCTGGTGTAGGGACGCCGGCTTGGCGCGTCCGTTAACTGGGGGCTGTTAGGGGGTAGGTATTGTCACCATTCCAGGCCAATCAGCGGACGAGGCCTGCCTCGTCCGTCCGCCCCATTTCCAAAATACCTACGCCTACCAGGGGCTGGGGGGTAAAGTGAATCCCCCATTTTCGCAGGGGAATATCAACGATCCAATGAATTTATCAAACGAGGATTCTGGTCTATGACTCAATTATCCAAACGCGAGCGGGTCGAGGCGGCTTTGCGCGGCGAAACGGTCGATCGCGTGCCCGTCGCGGCGTGGCGACATTTTCTGGCGGAGGAGGGACGCGCCGATACGCTTGCAGCGATCAGCCTCAAACACTTCGCCGATTTCGATTGGGACTGGCTGAAAGTAAACCCGCGTGCCACCTATTACGCGGAAGCATGGGGCAATCGCTACGATTTCAGCCGCTACGATTCAGTGCTCCCGGCGCTGATCGATGGCCCACTCAACACGCCCGCCGATCTCGAAAAGATCACGCCGATCAGTCCGACAGGGGGTGTGTTCGCCGAACAACTTGAACTTGTGCGGTTGATCAAGGCGGGTATCGGCGACGCGCACTTTTTGCAGACGGTCTTTTCGCCGCTGTCGGTACTGGCGTTTTTGGTGGCGCGCCCGGAACGGCACACCATCGAATCGGCGGTACAGGCGCAGTACGACGGGCTGCGTCGCTATATGCGCGAGAATCCAGCGGGCATCCACGAAGCATTGCGCACGATTGCGGCCACGCTCGGCCAGTATGCGGCGGCGACCGTCGAGGCGGGCGCGAGCGGCATATTCTTCGCCATCGTCAAACTGGCACGCGAAGGCGTTTTGACCGAGGCGGAGTTCGCGGAATTCGGCGAGCCGTATGATCAGCAAGTGCTGGCGGCGGTCGAGTCCGCGCCGTTCAATCTGCTGCACATCTGTGGGCCATATGCCTACTTCGACGCTGTGCGCGATTATCCGGTTCACGCGCTCAACTGGGCGACCATCGGCCAGCACAATCCGAGTCTCGCGGAGGCGAGCACGCGCACCGCGAAAACATTGGTGGGCGGCGTCGATGAAGTCGGGACGCTGCAAACGGGTACGCCCAACGCCGTGATCGCGGAAGCCCTGACCGCCATCCGCGCCACGCAGGGGCGACACCTGCTGTTGACGCCGGGCTGCGGCACGAACGTCGATGTGCCGGATGCCAATTTGCACGCCCTGCGCCGCGCCGCCGATCTGGCTTGAAACACAATCCTGTCGGAGACGTGAGGTCGTGGAATCAGACGGACGCGGCAAGTCGTCGTCCGTTAACCATCGCAAAATAAGGCGCAGCCGCCTCCGTTTCGGCCACCAGGTAGACCTGCGCTCGCATATTCAATAGGCCATTGTGGATCATTTCCTGAGCACGCTGTTCGATCAAACTGTTAATGGCCTCGTGATCGGCAACATTTACGCGCTGATTGCCGTCGGACTCGCGCTGATTTTCGGCGTCGGCAACCTGATCAACTTCGCGCACGGCTCGGTCTACATGATCGGCGGCTACGTCGGTTGGATGTGCGTCGTGCGGCTGCACCTGCCGATCCCGGTGGCGTTCGTGATAGTCGCGCTGGTGTGCGGACTGATCGGTATTTTGATCGAGCGGCTGGGGCTGCGCAGCTTGCAAAAGTCGGCGCGGATCGCTCCGCTGCTGGCGACGATCGGGATCAGCTTCATCCTTGATCAACTCGTGCAGATTTTGTGGTCGCCCGATCCGCAGTCGTTCCCGAATCCGCTGCCACCGTTCCGCATCCCGATCGGCGGTGGCAGCATTGGCGCGCTCGATCTCCTGATCGCGGCGGTCGGGATTGGGAGTGCGATTGGCCTGTTCGTCGTTTTGCGCTATACCAAGCTGGGCTTTGCACTGCGGGCGACGGCGCAGGATCGGGAAGCCGCGCAGCAAATGGGCGTTGATGTGGACGCGATCAACCGGAACGCCTTCGCGCTGGCCTCGATGCTGGCCGGGATCGCCGGGATGCTCGTTGCCATGTACTTTCAAACGGTCTATCCGACGATGAGTTTCGGCGCGGGGCTGAAAGGTTTCACCGCCAATCTGCTCGGCGGACTCGGCAGCATCCCCGGCGCACTGATCGGCGGCTTGCTGTTGGGGTTGATCGAAAGTTACGGGGTGGCGGCCTTCGGCTCCAGCTACCGCGATCTGTTCGCCTTCGTGATACTGCTCGGTGTGCTCGTACTGCGCCCGAATGGACTGTTCAACCCGCGCCGTCGTCCGCCGCCCGAACCCTTGACAGGCACCTTCGCCCCGAATAATCGGCGGGTACGGATTCCGCGCCCCGTGCTGATCGGCGCTGCGCTTGGCGGATTGGCGCTGCCCGTGATCGTCCGAGACCCGTATATCCTCCAGGTATTGACGAATGCGTGGCTGCTCGGATTGGTTGGCTTGAGTGTGACATTGGTCACGGGCACCGCCGGACAAACCGCGCTGGGGCAGGCCGGCTTTCTGGCGATCGGCGCGTACACCTCGGCACTGCTCACCTTGCGCCTCGGTTGGTCGTTCGTACCGTCGCTGATCGCCGCCGCGATCGTGACCGCCATCCTCGGTACGCTGCTGGCACTGCCCGCCTTCCGCCTGCGCGCCCATTATGTGGCAATTGCGACGCTGGGAATCGGCGAGATCGTCAATCAGATCATCCTCAACTGGCGATCGCTCACGAATGGCGCGTATGGCCTGATTGCGATCCCGCCGCCCACGTTTTTGGGGATCGAAGCGGTCACGCCGAGCGCGATCTATTTGTATACGCTGGCGCTGCTGCTGTTGGCGGCGCTGTTTCAGTGGCGGTTGGTGCGCTCGCCACTCGGACGGACATGGCGCGCGATCCGGGAAGATGAGGTCGCGGCGCAGGCATTCGGTATTAATCTGAATCGCTACAAGGCGCTGGCGTTCGCGGCCAGTGCGGGCATCGCGGGCGTCAGCGGCGCATTCACCGCCCACATGTACACCTACATCAATCACCAGACTTTCACCAACACAACTTCGACGCTGGCGCTGACGGTGGCGATTTTGGGCGGACTCGGCAACATCGTCGGCGCGATCATCGGTGCGTTGGTGCTCACGCTGCTGCCGGAAGTTTTTCGCGGCTTGGTCGATACGCGCTATTTGCTGTACGGGTTGGTGCTCGTGCTGTTGATCCGCTTCCGTCCGCAGGGTTTGCTGGGCACAGATTGACCGATGATCGCCCTGACGATCGAAAACGTCGCGCGCCATTTCGAGGGTGTATTGGCCGTCGAGGCGGTCAGCTTCACCGTCGAGGCGGGCGCATTCGTCAGCCTGATCGGGCCGAACGGCGCGGGTAAAACGACGCTGTTCAACCTGATCAGCGGCGCGGATCAACCCACGCATGGCGCGATCACGTTCGAGGGCGAGTCGCTGATCGGCGCGTCACCCGATCGCTTCGCGGCGCGCGGGATCGCCCGGACGTTTCAGCATGGGCGCGTCTTCGGCAACCTGAGCGTCCTCGACAATGTACTGATCGGCGCGCACACCCGGCGACGCGCATCCCGTCCGCGCAACCCGCTGGGCGAATTCGTGACGGCGCTGCTGCCATCGTCCGCCGCGCGCCGCGAAGAACGCGATCTACGCCGTGAGGCCGAGTCGATTCTCGCGCGGTTCGGCGATCGTCTGACGCCGCGCCTGAACGATCCAGCCAGCAGCCTGTCCTATGCGAATCGTCGCCGCGTGGAGATCGCGCGGGCGTTGGCGCTGCATCCGCGTTTGCTGCTGCTCGATGAACCCACGGCGGGCATGAATCCGACCGAAACCGCTGAACTGCTCGATTTTCTGCATGATCTCAAAGCCGAAAAAATGACGATTCTGCTGATCGAACACAAATTATCGATCGTGATGGCGCTGTCTGACCGCATATTGGTGATGGACGACGGTCACCTGATCGCAGATGGCACGCCCGAAGCGGTGCGGAACGATCCGCGCGTGATCGCGGCGTATTTGGGAAAGCGTGCTCAACCCGGAGAACCTCACCCTCCAACCCCCTCTCCGTAAGGACGGAGAGGGATCGGTGAGGCATGAATTGAAAGCCAGCCGTCGGACGACAGTCGGTAAATTGTGACACTCCGCATGGTCTAAAGACCAGCGGCTTCTCGTGGCAAAGGCGCACGAGCTACGGAGCGGGGTACGCCCTGGTCGGTGTCGCGGCAGCTACGCTTAAGCCGTATGTCGAACGGCAAACGATGCTTGATGACGGATGGGATCGGCAGTTTGCCCGATGTACCCAGTTTGAACTTGGACAGGATATTGATTTGTCCGACGACATCGCGGTGCGACTGAAACGCGCAAGTCGGGCAGCGATAGACGCGCCCCCGCGGTTTGTGTCGTGCCCGACAATTAGGACAAGTTTGGCTGGTATAGCGTTCATCGATTAAAACAACGGCAATACCTTCGGCTTCCGCTTTATATTCAACCAGTTGGCGAACTTTGCCGTGATTCCAACCGCTGATCTTCTGGTTGGTCTTTTTGCCCAGATCAACGCCATCGGCAATGGTTTTAATATCACCCATAACGATCGTGTTGGCCTGCCGTTCGACAGCCACATCGACAACCGCCCGACTGACTTTATGCTCGATGTCGGCGATGACCCGCTTGTGTTTGGCCTTCATGCGGGATTTGGCACGCACCAGCTTTTTGTAGCGACGAGAGCCTTTGACCTTACGGCTTAGCGTGCTTTGCAGTGAAGCCAACGGCTTATGGTGGCCCTGTACTTCGTGGCGACGTTCACGGCACAAAATGAGCGTCGCTTCCTGCTCATCGCCAACGACGGCTGGATGAATTTCACCCAAGTCTACCGAAACCGTGTTGCTGAATTCTAGCGTTTTGGGTTGTTTGCCGTTTTCAACCACGATATGCCAGGCATAGACCCGCGCCCGTTTGTCGAATACCAACCGCACTTCTTGAAAGCTCAGGACGGTTTGCAGGTCCATAGGCAGCCCAAGCGTGATTTTAGGGTTGCCTTGACCGTTCGATAATTCAGGATGGTCTGTCCTGAACTTGATCGCCGTGTTTTTCCAGATCGTGGTTCGGAATCGCTTCGTCCAATGCGGGTAGCGCGCTTTTGGATTGAGTTTCTTGGCCGATTTGGCCGTTTTGCTGGCTTTGGCAAAGCCTTGCTGCGCAGCGTCGATGCTGTGGGCGTGCAGCAAGCGCGGGCGCTCTGCGTCCAGAAAGTCGTGGTAGCGTTCTTCGCAAAAGGCGGATAACCAATGCCCTGTTTGGCGCAGGATTCGCCAATGCTCTACCAGCACCGCCGTGTAAATGCGCCCGCTTTCCCGATTAAGCGCATCGGCGACGGTTGGCTCAAGTTCGTATGGAACCTTGTACGTGCGAATCATCAAAAACCCTTTTGCGCCGCGATATAGCGTTCAATGACCGCCTTGCTCACATTGCCAACGGTAGCCGCAAAATAGGAACGAGTCCACAGCGACGGCAACTTCAAAAGTTCGGGGTATTTTTGCCGAAGTTCAGGTGACGTGATCCCCTTACACTGCTTTACTATTTCTGCCGCTGAAATATTGGGCCATGCGGTTACGAACAGATGGACATGATCGGGTTGTATTGCCAACTCGACGATTTGCCAGCCCTCCTCCTGGCATTTTTCCTCTATGAGACGTTGACAATCGACCGCTATCGGCCCTACCAACACCGCTTTACGGCGTTTGGGCGTCCACACCAGATGATAGGCGATGAGGTGTACGCGATGCTCGTCTCTTTGATAATCCATAACGGCTGCTTTGTAGACAACAATTGGTGTATTGTAGCGTCTATCTACAAAAACGCAAGAGCTTACTTTCATTTCAAACGCCTGACGGCGGGCTAAAGCCCACGAGAAACCCGCCTATCAACACGGGCTGAAGCCCGGTGGCTTGCGGCGGCTTCCGTCTTTGTCAGGAAGGCGAGGCGAATTTCGGCATATACTTATGGGAATGGATATGGTTTGGTCACGAAAGGTCGGTTGCAAATTGTCCAATAACAGTACCTCGCACGATTTCTTTAAGCCCAAGAAGCTGCTCATGGTCATGGCCGCGCTCGTCGCCTGTGGCGGCGCGCTCCTGACCACGCCGCATATCAGCGACGCCCAGACAGCGACTCCGACGGCAACCCCTACGCCGCCCTTTACGCCGTTGACCGCACACGAAATCCACCGTTACGGGGGAACAGAAACCGTAGCATTCTCACCCAATGGCAAAACTATCCTGACTGGCCCCACCGTCGGCGATGCGACCCTATGGGATGCGGTGACCGGGAACCCGCTGCGCACATTCCATGGCGATGGCGGCATCGTATGGCGCGTCGCATTTTCGCCCAATGGCAAGCAAGTGCTGGCAACCAGCAGCGATTCGGCGCAAGTGTGGAACACCGCAACGGGCGCGCATATCGCCACCTTCCGCGTGTCCAACGATCTGGTGGTCGATGCGGCCTTCTCGCCCGACGGTACAGAGGTACTGACGACGGGTAGTGGTGACGACACGGCGATCTTGTGGCAGACCACCACCGCCAAACGCTTGCGCACGTTCCGCAGCAACGCGCCAGCCTTGCCGGGCCACACAAAATTCACGATGAGCGTCGCGTTTTCGCCCGACGGCAAAACGGTAATGGCTGGTGGTGACAACTTTGTGGCGTGGGTGTGGGATACGGCGACCGGCGACTTGCTGCAAACGTTAAAAGGCCATACTGATTCGGTACGCAGCATCGCCTACTCTCCGGATGGTAAAAACGCGCTAACGGGCAGCTTCGATGGCACGGCACGGTTGTGGGACGTGTCAACGGGTGCGCTGTTGCGTACCTTCCGGGGTCACGCCGAGGGGATCTTCAGCGCCGTGTTCTCGCCGGACGGGAAGTACATATTAACGGGCAGCAAGGATCACACGGCCATACTCTGGGATGCGGCGACAGGCGAGGCTTTGCAGACCTTCGACGCTTCGCAGGAATCCATATACGGCGTGGCGTTCTCGCCCGATGGTCGCTCCATTCTGTTGGGAAGTGGGTACTGAACCGTGCGGCTGTTGGTGTTGAACACAGATCACTGAAAGGTCGGTTGCAAATTGTCCAATCACAGCACCTCGCATAAATTGTTTCAGCCCAAAAAGCTGATCGTTGTTCTGGCCGCGCTCGTCGCCTGTGGTGGCGCGCTCCTGACTTCGCCGCATATCAGCGACGCCCAGACCGCGACTCCGACCGCAGCGGCCACGCCAACCTACCCGACGCTGACCGCACAGGAGTTCTTTATTGGCGGGGGCGTCACGAGCGTGGCATTTTCGCCGGACGAGAAAATGATCTTGACTGGTTCCGCCCGCAGTGATCCGCTTCTGTTGGATGCGGTCACTGGCGATATTGTGCGCTCATTCCCGGTTGCGGGCACCAATACCATTTGGCATGTCGAATTTTCGCGGGATGGTAAACGGGTACTAGCGGCGGGTGGCGACTCGGCGCAAGTGTGGAATGCGGCGACGGGCACGCATATCGCCACGTTCCGTGTCCCATACGATTTTGTGTCCGATGCCGCTTTCTCGCCCGATGGCAAAACGGTGCTGATCACTGGCAGCCGGGTAAATACGGCGACCCTCTGGCAGACGACCACTGCCCGACGATTGCGCACGTTCGATGTCGACCCCGCCGACCTATCGAACCCATCAGAAATGGTCGATAGTGTGGCATTTTCGCCGGACGGAAAAATGGTGATGTTAGGCGGGGATAACCACAACGCTTGGCTCTGGGATGCGGCAACTGGCAAATTGTTGCGAACACTGACTCTGGACAGCGAGTCAAGTGTGATGGGCAGCGTCGCCTTTTCGCCAGATAGCCAAAAGGCATTGACGGGCAGCGACGATGGCAATGCGCGGCTGTGGGACATTGCGACGGGCGCGCTGCTCCGCACTTTCAGCGGCCACCTGGGCGCAATTTCTAGAGCCGTGTTCTCGCCCGATGGCAAGTATGTGCTGACGGGCAGCGCGGATCGCACGGCGGTACTCTGGGATGCGGCGACAGGTAAAGCCTTACAGACGTTCACCAGTCACGGGCAAGGCATATACGATGTGGCCTTTTCACCCGACGGTCGCTACATCCTGCTGGGCAACACCCAGGGTACGGCGCGACTGGTCGTGCTGGACACGAGTCAATGAAAGAACGCGAATGGCGGGTGAACGGCGGACGCGGCCTGCCTCATCCGCTTTCCGAATGTGGGTAACCCATGAACCTGCTTGAATTGCAAAACGTCGAGACCTATTATGGCGCGGTACAGGTTCACTTCGGCCTGAGCTTATTTGTCGCGCCGGGCGAGATCGTGTGTCTGTTGGGCGGTAATGCCAGCGGCAAAAGCACGACCATGAAGGTGATCCTGGGTTTGGTCAAGCCGCGCGCCGGACGGGTGAATTTCAACGGCGTGGATATGGTGGGGCTGCCGACGCCGCAGATCATCCGGCTCGGCATCGGATCGGTGCCGGAGGCGCGTCGCATCTTCGCCAACATGACCGTGCGCGAGAATTTGCTGATGGGCGCGTATCAGCGCACCGATAAGATCACTATCGCCGAAGATTACGAGCGCATCCTCGGACTTTTCCCGCGCCTCAAGGAACGGATCACGCAGCGCGGCGGCGTGCTCAGCGGCGGCGAACAGCAGATGCTCGCCATTGGCCGCGCGTTGATGGGACGCCCAAAGCTGATCTGCATGGATGAGCCGACGATGGGTTTATCGCCCGCGTTCGTCGATCGCGTGTTGGCGCTCATCCAGACGATCAACACGGATGGCACGGCGATTTTCATGGTCGAGCAGAACGCGAATCTGGCCCTGCAGATCGCCCATCGCGGCTACGTGCTGCAAAACGGGCAGATCGTGCTGACGGGGCGCGCCGCCGATTTACTCGACAGCCGCGCCGTGCAGGATGCGTATCTGGGCGGCGGATAGGACTCACGCACCCACGACCAGACGCGCGTCCTCGATCCGCCAGATCGTCGTCGCTACCCGCTCGATAAAGCGCCGATCGTGCGAGATGGCGAGCACCGTCCCCGGAAACGCGCACAACGCCGCCTCGAACTGCTCCACGCTGTCCAAATCGAGATGATTGGTCGGTTCGTCGAGCAGCAGCACGTTCGCGCCCGTCGCAATCAACCGCGCAATTTGCAGTTTCCGCTTCTGACCGACACTTAGGCTGCCGATCGGCTGGAACACCTGTGCCTCCTTGAACAACCCGTACTTGTGAAGGCTGGCGCGCCGCTCGGCTTCCGTGCCGGGCAGATCGCGGCTGAACGCTTCGAGTACCGTGTTCGCCGGATCGAGCGACTCCTGTTCCTGATCGAGATAGCCGATCTGCGCGCCTGCCGCCACGCGGATCGTCCCGCTATCGGACGCTCCGACGCCCAGGATCAGCGTCAGCAGCGTGGTTTTGCCCGCGCCATTCGGCCCGACGAGCACGACGCGCTCGCCATTTTTGATGGTGGCTGTCGCGTCGGCGAACAGGGTTCGATCGCCGAAAGCCTTGCGGACGCCGCTCAGCCGAATCACGTCCTGGCTGCCGAACGCTTCCGGCGCAAAATCTGGGTTGATTTGCCAGCGGCGCGCCGGACGATCGACCGCCTCGGCCTCCAGCACTTCGAGTCGACGGCGTGCCACCCGGATCGCGCGGCGCGTGGTGTCCTCGGCAGTCGCCGCTCTGGCGTTGTAGAGCATCTTATCGTTGTCGCGCATGGGCGGGGCGGCGCGCGGCGAGTGCGTCTTCGTTTTGATGATCTGATTCAGCCGTTTGATCTCGGCCTGCTGCTCCTCGAACGTCGTCTGCTGTTGGGCGCGTAGCCGTTCGCGCTCGGCCAGATAGAAGTCGTAGCTGCCCGCGTAGATCGTCAGTTTGTGCGCTTCCGGCGACAGCTCCGCGATCTGTGTGACGACGCGATTCAGGAAGCGCCGATCATGCGAGATCACGAACAGCGCACCGGGATAGCCAGCCAAATACGTTTCGAGCCAATCGAGCGCGGCAAAGTCGAGATGGTTGGTCGGCTCGTCGAGCACCAGCAGCGCGGGCGCACTGAGCAAGAGCGCGGCCAACATGACGCGCGTCTTTTCGCCGCCGCTCAAGCTGTGCAGCGGACGATCCCGATCGAGCGCGGCCAGATCGAGTCCAGCCAATACCTGATCGATCCGGTAATCGGCTTCGTAGCCGCCCAGCCCGGCGAACTCTGATTGCACCGCGCCATATTCTTCGAGCAGCGCCGCCATCGTCTCGTGCGAGAGATCGGGCGCAGCCAGCGCCGTTTCGAGCGTGCCGAGTCGTGCGGCCAGTTCGTTCCGGCGTCCAACGGCCTGCGCCATAAAGCTGCGGATGGTCGTCGCGTCGGTGAACTGCGCCTCTTGCGGCAGATAGCCAATTTCGATGTTTGGCGTGACGCGGATCATCCCACTATCGGCGGCCAACGTGCCGATCACGATCTGCGCGAGCGTCGTTTTGCCCGTGCCGTTCTCACCGACGAGGCCGATTCGATCGCCCTGATTGATACCCAGCGAAACGTCATCGAGGACGGTCTTCGCCCCGAATGATTTGCTGATGTGCTTGATTTCCAAAACTTGCATGACTTGAAACTCCCGTCTAAGAACCTCACCCCTGCCCCTCTCCATGTGATGGAGAGGGGTGCTGTGCGTGAATCAAAAAAGCGCCGCCGGGACTCTCCGGGCGACGCTTCGCACGATTGGGCGCAAAATGTTCACATCTGCCAAACACAATGGGGTCAGGCAGAATCAAGAATCGTGAGCAATAGGCGCGATCGGGTCAGCCGCAGAGAGTCCGGCGAGGGACTATCGGATGATGACCGGTGCGCGCATGAATCAATCCTTGCTCGTTTGACGGGGATCGCCTATGTGCCGAAGTCAAATCAGCAGCTAAACGATCGTGCTTATTATAGGGCGGATCGGCGCGGAGAGTCAAGCAAAATTTCGCCCTATTTGGCAAGCAAGTACCCTGACCGTCCAGAGCATCGTCCACAAACCCCACGAGTGCATCGGCTAAACGCTGACAAGTCATCAGCATCGTTTACCTATTTCTACAACCGAACTTACGATTTGACCCATCAAATGCCACAGATTGACCTCACCCCCTCAGTCCCCCTCTCCGTGAGGACGGAGAGGGGGAAGCCAGCCCATACCCACTGTGGCTATCGCTGCATCATTTCGGTTGTAGAACTATGCACGTTGCAGGTTATGCAACGTGGGGAGTCGAACCGATTTCCCCCTCTCCGTCGTCACGGTTATACATTAATTCACTTCACCCTCAAAGCTAACGGTAAAACCAGATAAAGTTCGTGCATTCACCTCACCCCCCAAACCCTTTCCGTCACCACAGAGAGGAGGCGTCAAGCCGCACGACACCCCTCTCCGTGAGGACGGA
>JBBRMW010000172.1:0-12931 GCA_038230635.1 Aggregatilineales bacterium
CCAATCGCCTGTGAGCGCCCCTAACGCATATAGCTTCGTCGTGCGACCATCGGGCGCGATCCCACAGGCGTTGAAGCCCGTCCCACAGATCACGGCCACCCCATACGGATGTGCCGTGCCCGCCCGCAGCGCCGCGAACGCATCGTTGTATAACGCGATCCGCCGCGCCAACCCGAACGCCGTCAACCCGTCGGTGAGCCTCCGCCGATCGGTTTCCGAATCGCAATCCGCCAAGCAAAACACCGCCATATCCGCGACCGCGCCATTGAGCGCCATCCGACTCACCTCGGTGATTGCGTCCAGCGCCGTTGCCAAGCCGATCGTATGATAGCCCGATCGCCCGCCGATTGCGCTGCCGATGACCGCACCGTGCTCGTCGAGTGCCAGCGCATGGGTTTTTGTGCCGCCGCCATCTACCCCCAAAATGATCACGAGTGGCTCACCTCGACGCCCGCGAACTGGGGCAGATAGGCGCGATTCGTCGTCAGCAAATCATCGAACAGTGCACACGCCACATCCCACGACGGTACCAGGGGATGCGCCATCAGTGCTAACCGCGCCGTGTCCCGATCGCCCGTGAGCGCCGCCTGAATGGTCAGTTCTTCATAGGCTTTTACGGCCTGGATCAATCCGCGAATCTGAGGCGGCATCCGTCCGAGCGCCAACGGTACCGCGCCATGTGCATCAACGACGGCAGGCACTTCGATCACCGCGCTTTCCGGCAAATCGGGCAGCGATCCGCCGTTGCGCACATTGACGATGTGCGTCTCTTTCAGATTGTTGGCAATCGCCCGGATTAGCGAGACTGCCGCCTGCGAATAGCGCGCGCCGCCCCGTTCGTTGAGCAGCGCGGGCTTGGTGCGCAGTGCCGGATCGCGGTACATCGTCAGCAGATCGGCTTCGACCTTCATCAGGTAATCGGCGCGCGTCTCCTCAGCCCGCAGCACTTCGTCGATCGCCCGATTGTGATGCACGAAATAGCGCAAATAGTAGTTCGGCACCATCCCGATCGCCTTGAGCCATGACGGATCGAAGCTCTCTTCGCGCCACTCCATCACCTGCGCGGTCACGTCGCGGCCATCCAAATACACGGTACGCGCGAAACTCAGGTGATTCAGCCCCACATAATCGAGCGTGACGCGGCTCGTATCGACGCCCAGTTGCTCGGCGACCGCGTGCAGCATGTTGATCGGCACGTTGCACAACCCCACCGTGCGGATCGTCGAGTGATTGACGATCGCCTCCGTGACCAGCCCCGACGGATTCGTGAAGTTGATCAAAAAGGCGTTCGGTGCGGTTTTCTCCATCGTGCGTGCCACTTCGAGCACCTGTGGCACGGTGCGCAATGCCTTCGCAAAACCGCCGGGGCCTGTCGTCTCTTGCCCGATCACGCCGTATTTGAGGGGGATATGCTCATCGGTGGCACGCGCCGTCATGCCGCCCACCCGGAACTGGGTCAGCACGAAATCCGCGCCCTCGATCGCCGTCTCCCGATCGCCCGTCAGCACGATTTCGATGCCCGTGCCTTCGACCATGCGCTTCGCCAGCCCGCCCACGATTTCGAGGCGTTCCGGCGCGATGTCCATCAACGTCAGCCGCCGCACGGGCAGCGACTCGCGGTGAATGATGAAGCCTTCGATAAGTTCCGGGGTATACGTGCTTCCGCCCCCGATTACGGTGATATTCAGGTCTGCCATGCTGATTCCTCTCTATTCCATTGAAATTTTCGCCTTGCGGACGCCAAGAATGCCGTCCCTACGTCAAACGTGGCGCAACATTGATTCGCGCTCTTCTCCCCCTCTCCGTGATTACGGAGAGGGGGCAGGGGGTGAGGTAAATCTGGTATTGGCGGGTGGGGTAAATCTTACTTCTCCACCCCCGTCAGCACGATCCCCTGCATAAACGTCTTCTGCGCGAGGAAAAACAGGATCAGCGGCAACAGCATCGCCAGCAGCGACACCGCTGAGAGCAGATTCGGCTGCCCGTTGTGCAGTTGCAGGAACTTCTGCAAGCCGAGAGAGATCACATAGCTGCTTTCGTTGCCGCTCAAGAAGATGAGCGGATTATAGAAATCGTTCCAGGCGAACAAAAAGTGCAGCATGAACACCGCCGCCAGCGCCAAGCGCGAATTCGGCAGAATGATCCGCGTGAAAACCTGCCACGGCGACGCGCCATCGACTTTGGCCGCCTCATCCAGTTCGTAGGGCATTCCCATAAAATACTGCCGCAGCAGGAAGATATTGTAGGCATTGCCGAAGAAGTGCGGAATGATCAGCGGCAGCAGCGTCCCCGTCCAGCCGATCCGCTGAAAAAAGATGAATGTCGGGATGATTGTGACCTGTGGCGGCAAGATGATCGTGCTCATCACCAGCGTAAACAGCACGCCGCCGAACGGAATACGAAAGCGCGTGAATCCGTAGGCCACCAGTGCCGCCGAACTGACCGCGCCGAATGCCCCGATGATCGCCATGACCAGCGTGTTGAACAGCAGCCGCAAAAATTCGATCGACTGGATGGCCGTCGCGTAGTTTTCAGGATGCCAACTTGGAATAAACACCTTGTCGAGCGCGCGGGTGCGACCTTCCCAGGTGATCGGCTCGGCGCTCGGATGTTGCGGATCGACGAAGGTGGCCGAGGTGCGTCCTGGCTTGTACAGCGCTAACACCTGCTTTTGGCCGTTGATCGGCACATAGTACAACTGCAAATCCTGCCCCTGGTAACTGAACGTCGCCACGTCACTCGGAAACAGCGGATTCGTCGGCTCGGAAAGCTGACCCGCGCTCTTGAACGATGTGACGAACAGATACAGGTACGGTGAGCAAAAGGCGAGACAAATCGCCGTCAAAATCCCGACGACGATGCCTGCACTGATAAACTTCCAGGTCGAATTGCCCAGTGCAAAACGATTGTGGACGATCACGATTCGGGGCGCAGCCTTCGACGGCAAATTGCCTGCTTTGGTTTGATTGGCTGCCATCAGACTTTCGCGCCCCCTTGATAAAACACCCAATTACCCGACGTTCGGAAAACCACCAGAGTGACTCCAATCACGATCACCAGCAGAATCCAGGCCATCGCCGAGGCGTAACCCATCTGACCGAACGCGAATGCCGATTTGTACAGGTACATGTTGAAGAAATAAGCCGCTTTGTTCGGTGTTCCCTGGCCGTTGGTCAGCACATATGGAATCACGAAATACTGGAAGGTACCGATCAAGCCGAGCACCAAATCATAGAGGATCACGGGCGTCAGCAGCGGCAGTGTGATGCGTCGGAAGCACACCCAAAAATTCGCACCATCGACTTTGGCCGCCTCGTACAGTTCCGTCGGAATGCTTTGCAGCCCCGATAAATAGATCAACATGCTGCCGCCCGCCGTCCACAGCCCGATGATCACGAGTGCGGGCAGCACCCACTCAGTGCGATTGAGCCACGCTGGCCCATTGATCCCCACCGCCTTCAACGCCTGATTCAGCCAGCCCGCGTCGCCGTTTAGAAACTGCTGGAACACGATTGTCGTGACCACGCTCGGCACGACGACGGGCGAATAGATCAGCGTGCGAAAGATTCGAACGCCGGGAACTTTGGTATTCAGGAGCAGCGCCAACGCGATTGAGACGACGATCCCGATCGGCAGCGCAATCGCCGCGAACGACACCGTGACTTTCAGCGAAATCCAAAAGTCAACATCGCTTGCGCCAACCACTGTATTGCCGACGCGAAACAACTCCGCGAAGCCGTGATCCAACACCTCTGCGCCATTTTGATCGGGCGTTTGCAGCGCCTTGACTTCGAGTCCGAGCACTTCCGTGAAGTTTTTCGTGCCGACCCAATCTGGGTTTTTGCCACTCAGCAAATCGTAATTGCCATTCAACAAGTCGTAATTGGTGAACGCCAGATACAGCGAAAATAACATCGGCCCGGCGGTAAACAGGATGAAGCCGATGATCCAGGGCGACAGAAATAAATAACCCCACCGAATCTCAGCCCGGCGCAGCGATCCCGGCCTGCCCGCCGCAATCTTGGGAAGTGTTGCCGCATTGCTCGTCATTGACACCTATCCTCAAATTTTCCGCTCAAAATAATGCCTGTCTCATCCCCCACCTTTCAGGTGTAGGTATTTTTCATGTGTGTTGAGGGCATATCACCGATTCGCCCCTACCAGCGCACATTTTAACGGTAGAGGCGAGTCGCCGACACTCCCTCCTTTGACATACCTATCCCTAAAGACCCCCATCCTTATACCCTTTCGGGGGTCGGTATTTTACGGAGGGATCTGTCAGCGACTCGCCCTTTGCAAAAACCTACCCTTGAAAGCATCCTCTACCTCTCTCTCACACAGGGCGAGGGGCTTAGCTCCCCTTTCCCACCGCTTGCGTGGGGGAAAGGGGCCGGGGGATAGAGGGGTTTTCCTAAGGTGTCGCTGCTGTTGCAGCTGCGGTCGCTTCTGGCGCGGGCGTCGATGTCGGCGCTTTGCCGTCGAAAATCAACTGCATCTGCGTGTTCAACTTGTTCAGTTCCGTCGCCACGTTGAAGTTCGGATCACTGTCCAGCGACGACATAAACTGCGTCAGCGCATCCGACGCTTGATTGAAGTTCGGCATCGGCGCTTCGCTGTTCGGATTGTCCAGATATGGCACCGCGCCGAACACGATCTTCAGATCGAGGCTCGGATAGTCGGTCGTAGTCTGCTTTTCCCAATCGGCACGGGCAGGCAAACGCGCGGGCAGACAGCCGTAGATGGCGCAGGCTTTCGGCGAGATCTCGGCGGATGTCAACCATTTCAGCACTTGCCACGCCTGATCCTTGTGAGTCGATTTGTTCATGACGGCGAACGTGTCCGCGTTGATGCGCGCCGTCAGCTTGCCATTTGGGGCGAGCGGGGGTACGGCGGCCACCCACTTGAATTTCACGTCCTTGATACCATCGAGCGCCCAAGTATGGCTATAGACCATTGCTACGCTGCCTGCCGCGAGGGTTTGTGTGCTGCCGCTGTTGTTCAGCAGCGCTTGCGCGGCCAAATCCGGAAAGAAGTGATACTTGAAAACCGCGTCGTGACGCCACTGCATCGCCGCCAGGATGGTCTTGTCGTTGAAAATGGCCGTCTTGCCATCTTTTGCGACGCCCGCATGACCTGGACTCCAATTTTGGATGTAGCCTCGGAAAATGTCGTCTACGTCGGCGTAGCCATACACCGCGATCTTCGTCGGATCGAAGTCTTTTTCGTCGGCGAACTTGCCCGCCTTATCCTGCGTCAGCTTGATCGCCAAGTCTTGTACGGCGGCCATATCCCAGGGTTTGCCCTGATACGTTGGCTTGCCGTTGCTGTAGTCGGTGGGCGGCAGCGGCAGCCCGGCCTGATCGAACAGGTCTTTGTTGATGAACAAGAACGACGGATAGATACCTAATGGGATGGCGATGTCCTTGCCGTTCAGTTGATACAGGTTCAGGGTGGCCTGCTCGAAGTCTTTCAAATTGAGCGCAGCGGTATCTTTCTTGATATAGCTGCTCAGGTCGGCCCAAAAATTGCTGGTCGCATTCAAGCCGCCGATCCCCACGGGACCCACGATATCCGGCACGTTTCCGCTGGCTTCTTGCGTCAGCAGCACATCACGGGCGGAGGCGTTATCCGTATACTCGAACTTGATCTGAATATCGGGGTGCGCGTCGTTCCAGACCTTTGCCAGCGCGTCTTCCTGTGCCGTCTGGTTGGTGTCTGAGCCAGTGCCCAGCCCGACGAAAATACGGAGGTTCGTCACGGCAGCCGCGTTAGCGCTGCGACTCGGCAGGCTCGCCAGCAGCATCGCGGCAGCGACTCCAGCGGTCAATATGAGACGAAATCGATTTTTCAACATGAGTTTATCTCTCTCCTGATTTTGCAAAATTGGATCACCCACTCTGAACGACTTCTCTTCAAACCTGTGTAAATGACTCGCCGTACTCTGCATCACCCCCCTATTTTTTTGAAATCGATTCCCTATCAATTAGAACGATCGCCTCAACTCCCCCTCGCTGTGATTACGGAGAGGGGGTTGGGGGGTGAGGTGGCGGTTTCCCCGTTGACCCGCGAATAACCAATTCGGTAGCGAATTCTCGATGCAGGCTGACGGGTGGCCGCTCGTCCAACATGGCGATCAACAGTTCGACGGCTGCCGCGCCCATCGCGTTCATGGGCTGCCGAACGGTTGTCAATGGTGGATACACGCCCGCCGCCTGCGGAATATCATCGAAGCCGATCACCGAAATATCCTCGCCGACGCGCATCCCCGCATCTTTGATGGCATCCATTGCGCCGAAGGCTGTCAAATCATCCGATCCGATGATCGCGGTCAGATCGGGGTGGCGTTCGAGCAAAACGCGCGTCGTCTCCAGCCCACCGATCTGCGTCCAATTCCCCTCGACGATCAGCGATGGATCGCGCGCGATACCCGCCTCCGCCAGCGCATCTTCGTATCCGGCGAGTCGCTCACGGGCGCTGGCTTTGTCCATTTGTCCAGTGATGAAGCCGATCTTGCGATGGCCGAGCACCAGCAAATAGCGCATCGCGTCGAGCACGCCCTTGCGATTCGTTACGCTGATCGTGGGCACGTTCGCGGCGGGCGCATGACCCTCATAATCGACCAACACGTAGGCGATTCCGTGCGTTTCGCACAGCCGCACCAGCAGTTCGTAATCGTAGGGCACGATCATCAGCAGGCCATTGATCAGGCCGCTGTTGATGAACGCCTCATACGATTTGGCGGGCTGGCCGGGCATGTTCTGAACGTACAAAACGAGGTTGTAATCGAGATGCTGCGCCGCCTGCGACATGCCGTGCGTGATCTGCCCGGCGTAATCCTCAAACTCAGAGATCACCAGCCCAAGCGCGTTGGATGCGCCCCGCAATCGCCGCGCTGCCGGATTCGCCACATACTTGAGTTCCGCGATCGCCGCCTGGATGCGCAGCCGAGTCTCCGCAGAAACACCGACCTCCTCATTGACTACGCGCGACACACTCTTGGCGGAGACCCCGGCCAAGCGAGCAACATCGGTGATGGTAGCACGCACTTTCTCAGACATAAACCATAGTCCAGCTTGTAAGAAATGTATATGAATACGTCAACGTTGACGTACTACAGACTATAGGAGACTTCGCAAAAATTGTCAAGTAGGCAAATCACCAGAATTATTAGCACGAATATTCAGGCCTTTACCCGATCCAAACGTCTGAGCCGCTTTGGTGCTGGATCAGACAGGGGCACGCACATTGACTTGCGCGGTGCATTGTGCTAGGCTATTCATGCGTCATTCGACGCGATCCATCCGATTCAATCGATACGAAAGGAGACGCGCCATGCCGATACAATTCACCCCTTTTTGGATTTGCGCGTTTGATCTTCGTACCTGTGAGCCGTTAATCCGCTGAGCGTTATTGCCTTTTGCCCAACGCCTCGGTTCGCGCGCCACAGGTCATGCTTGTGGCGTTGTTTTTCCTGATGAATGAGGCTGAGGAACAAAAGATTGTCCGATAAAACGAAACGCAACCAAGCCGCCGACCATTTGACAGGCTTGGTTATCAAGACTCACAGCGGGTTTTACACGGTGCAGACCGATCGCGGCGCTTTTGTGTGCCAACTGCGCGGACGGCTCAAAGAGCAAAGCCGCAAAACTGAAATATGCGTGATCGGTGATCAGGTCACGATCAGCGTAGATACAAGCAATGACGCCGATGATCGCGGCTCGGTCGAGTCGGTGCTCCCACGCCAGCGGGTCCTCTCGCGCACCGAGCCGAGCGAGTACGCGGGTACGAGTACCGAGCGCGAGCAGATCATCGTCGCCAACCCTGATCAGGCGATCTTTGTGTTTGCGGCGGCCAATCCCGCGCCGCACGTCCGGTTGCTCGATCGGTTTTTGGTGATGGCCGAAAAAGCGCACATCCCCTCGATCGCCATTTGTGCCAACAAAGTCGATCTGTTGGACGAAGCGGCGGCGCACGCCCTGTTCGACCCTTACGAGCGTATCGGCTACCCGATCGTTTATGCCAGCGCCGCCCAATCGCTCGGCATCGAGACTTTGCGCGAACGACTGAGCGGCGTCTTATCCGTTTTTACCGGCCCATCGGGCGTGGGCAAAAGTAGCCTGCTCAATACCATTCAGCCAGGATTGGGGCGCGCCGTGCGGAATGTCAGCGCAGCCACCACCAAAGGTCGCCATACGACCGTCAACAGCGAGCTGATCCCGCTGCTCGGCGCGGGCGGTGGCTATGTTGCCGATACGCCCGGCATTCGATCGCTGGGCTTGTGGGACATCGAGCCGAGCGAATTGGACGCCTATTTCATCGATATTCACCCGCATGTGTCGGCGTGCCGATTCAGCGACTGCACACACACCACCGAACCCGACTGCGGCGTGCGGGCAGCGTTGGCGCGCGGCGATATCAGCCCTGAACGCTACGACAGTTACATCCGAATGCGTGAGGAATTGGACACTCAGTACATCTATTGAGCGTGATTCAAGTCTTTTGGCAAAAGGAGAAGCGCCATGTTCGCATCGAAACCCACACGCGATGATTTGAATGCCTTCGGCGTCGGCAAACTACCCGGCTTGATCGGGATTGAAATTCTGACTGTCGAAACAGGCCTCATAACCAGCCGTCTGCCGATCCGCCCCGATCATCTCGCGCCAAACGGCTACTTGCACGCAGCGACGGTCATTGCACTGGCCGATACGGCCTGCGGCTATGGCGTGGTCGCCAACATACCAGCGGGCGCGAACGACTTCACGACGATCGAACTCAAGACTAACTTTTTGGGGACGTTGCTTGAAGGCGTGCTCAATTGTGAGGCCACGTTGGTGCACGGTGGGCGCACCACCCAGGTTTGGGATGCCAACGTGACAAATGCGGCGAATAACAAGGTGATCGCAGTGTTTCGCTGCACGCAGATGATCTTGTATCCACGCTGAGACCGAACTCGTCCCGCCAACGCCCCCTCGCTGTGGTGACGGAGAGGGTGGGGCGGGGTTCTTCGTGTAGTGTTAGGGCGTGTCTGCAAACCCCTCTATCCCCCGGCCCCTTTCCCCCACGCAGGCGGGGGAAAGGGGAGTCAAGCCCCTCGCCCCGCCTGCGTGGGAGAGGGGTTGGGGAGAGGAGTCAGCCGCCCCAACACTTTGCAGACACACCCTAGATTGGTTTCACCCTCAGCTCGCCATCAGCGTCGCATCTGGGATCAGCTTATAAATCGTGCCGTTGGCATCATCCGATATCAGCAGATTCCCCGCCGCATCGGGCACCGCATCGACTGGCCGTCCCCACACATCGGAACTGCCATCCGGGAGCCAGCCTGTTACCAGATCGATCTGCGCGCCGGGCGTTTGAGTCGCAGTGTCCCAGGGGAAATAGGCGACCTTGTAACCCGTTTTGGTCGTGCGATTCCACGAGCCGTGCAGCCCGATCGCCGCGCCATCTCGATAGAGCGCGGGAAATTTCGATCCGCCCAAAAATGATAAGCCGAGCGGCGCGGAATGTGCCTGAATGCCCATGTTGACCCGATCCGCCGAATCGCAGTTGAGCGCGTCGCCCGACCGATTATTCTGAACGTCACGCTCGAACGGCATATTCACCATGCCCGTCACCGAATCGGGATTCGGATTGCAGAACGGCCAGCCATAGTTGCCACCGTCGCGCACCGCCATGAACTCCTCTGGAGGATGGTTATCGACATACGCCGCGACGATGCGCCCGTTGGTGCAGCCGCTCCCGGTGGTGGGGCAGGCCAGATTGTCACGGTTGTTGACCGCCACCCACAGCGTATCCGTACCGGGCACGATCGCCAGACCCTCGGCGTTGCGGATGCCTTTGGCAAACAAACGACCATTCGTTCCATCGGCGTTGTACATATAAATCGCGCCTCGTACCGGATCGGCAGCCTGATCACTCGGATCGGCGTTGCTGGAGGAGCCGATCGCCACATACAGGTGATCGTGCGAATCGATCGCCAGATTCTTTAGCGGGTGATTGTATGCGCCGTGCAAGGCAGGCGTCTCACGATCGGGCAAGTCTTTGATGATGATTTGGCGATCGTGCGCGCTGGTATCACCCACCGCATACACGTAGCGGTTGATCTGGTTGGTTTCGCTGATATACACATATGTCACCGCGCCCATCGTGTGAAAAATGATCGCGTGTGGTGAGCGCAAACCCTTCGCAAAATCGAACGCCTTTGGATCGCCGCCTGCCGGATCGGGGCGCAGCAGCACCACTTTGCCATCGCCGGGATCAGATACCAGCACATCGCCATTCGGCGCGACGGCCATAAAACGCGCATTTGGCACGCGCGCAAACACCGCGATACTGAAATGCGGCGGCACATTCAAGGTACGATCGTGGTCGAACGGCGCGCTCCGCATCGAGGTCGGTACGTTCACCGTGATCGGAATGGACGCGCCCGGCGGCGAATTCGCCCCCGTCGCCGCGCCCACCCACGATTGCGCCCCGATTCCGAGCGCCAGCAACCCCAGTACGCTCAGCCATGCGGCGCGATAACCCAACCCCCGCCAATTTTGTTTGATCTGCATACACCCATCCCTGTTAATTCATAGGTCGATTATCGCACGCCTCCGATCGTTTTGGAAAAACTAAACGGACACGGCAGGCCAACGTCCCTACTCAATCCGCCGTTCTTGAAAGGAGGGCGACCTGACAGGTCCGTTTGTGCCCCTATCCAGGGCGATTGCAAAGTCGCGGAAAGCCCTCACCCCCTCCCCTCTCCCGCAGGTAGAGGGGTGTCACAGCGCAGTTGCTCCCCTTCCACCTACGGGGGAAGGGGTCGGGGGTTGAGGGCTTTCCCGACCGTTTTGGGACTTTGCAATCGCCCTGCCTCCTACCCAAAACACCCCGCGAACCTGCTACACTTGCGATAAGCGTACTGAACTTTTATCGGCTTATCGAAAGAGATGTTTTTCACCTATGCAAACTGACCTGATTACGGGGGCATCGTCTGGAATCGGCGAAGCCTTCGCCCACGAACTGGCCGCGCGCGGTGATCGCCTGATCCTGGTCGCCCGCCGCGAAGATCGACTCAACGCGCTCGCCACTGATCTGCACGCCAAACATGGCGTCGAATGTGTCGTGATCGCCGCCGATTTGAGCCTCGCGGATAGTGCGGCCAAGCTGTTCGCCGAAACGGAGCGTCGCGGCCTGAGCGTCGATCTGCTGATCAACAACGCGGGCTTCGGCAAATATGGCGCGCTGGAGGCGCATCCACTCGCTGCCTACGATGAAATGATCCAACTCAACGTGACTGCCCTGGTCGATTTGAGCTATCTCTATCTGGCCGGGATGCGCGCTCGCAAACACGGCGGCATTCTCAATGTGGCGAGTGTAGCAGGTTTCCCGCCGACGCCCTACCTAGCTGTATACGGCGCAACGAAGGCGTTTGTGGTCTCGTTTTCGCAGGCGCTGGCGGTCGAGGCGGCGGACGCTGGCATTCGCGTGAGCGTATTGTGCCCCGGCTCGACAATCTCGGAGTTTCAGGTAGTGGCAGGCGGTCACACTATCGCCCCCGGCACGCGCGGCTATCTGACCTCGGCACAGGTTGCGCATATCGGCTTACGTGGGTTGGACTCAGGCAAAGTCATCGTGGTGAGCGGCCTGTTCAACAAGCTGGAAGTTGTCGGAATCAGCCTGATGCCGCGCTCGATCGTGCGGCGAATCGCGGGTATGTGGGGCAAAACCTGAATACCGCCCCACTTGCCTGCATCCTTAATCTTCTATTGGGCGCCCCAAAAGCGCACCGAACCATCACGACTGGATGAGATGAGGCTTTTACCGTCGGGGCTGAACAGGACGTGCGTCAGCTCGTCATCATGTCCGCTGAGTGTTGCAAGCGTTTGACCGGTCCGCAAATCCCAGATACGTATCGTCCGATCCGTGCTGGCTGAGGCCAACAAGCGACCGTCGATACTCATTGCAACATCTGTGACGTAGAATGTGTGACCCTTTAACACCGTTGTGCTCTGACCTGTTTCCGCATCCCACAGTCGAATCGCCTGATCCCAACCCGCCGAGGCCAGTATCTTCCCATCCGGGCTAAACGCCAAGCCCTGAACCGGTGCGGGCAGCCCTGGGTAAATATCCGCGTGTCCAGCCAATTGGACATGCGGCTGTCCCGTTTGCACGTTCCATAAGCGGACGCCGCTGTCCCAACCACTGGATGCCAGCAGCGACCCGTCGGGACTGAAAAGCACGCGCGCCACAAGACCCTGATGGCCGCTGAACTCAGCCTTTTTCGTGCCTGTCGCCGTGTCCCATAGATAAACCAGTTTATCATCTCCGCCGGATGCCAATTGTGTGCCATCGGGGCTAAAATCCACACTCCATACGTGGTGGGAGGGAACTTGCCAAATCGCTTTCGATTGGTAGGTCTGGGTGTCCCAAAAGCGTATCGTGCTATCCCACCCGCCCGATGCCAGCACTTTACTATCGGGGCTAAACGCCAAAGCCGTTACAAAATCGCTATGCCCTGAAAAGATGGCTCGCGGCTGATAAGTCCGCGCATCCCACAATGTTATGTCACCGCTTCGATCGCTGAACGCGATCAGATTGCCATTTGGGCTTCGGGATAGGCTCAAAATATCGCCCGTATATCCAGAGAGCGTCTGCTTGAGTCGTCCAGTCGCCCTATCCCAAATGGGTACTTGTTGGTCGAAGCCTGCCGTGCTCACTTGTGATCCATCGGGGCTGAGTGACATATCGGTTACCCAGAGCAACCCGGTCGAGAACGTATGCAGGAGACGCCCGGTTTTTACCTCCCAGGGTGTGAGCAAAGATTGACAGGGAAAAGGTAGCGAAAAGGCCAAGCAAGTGGTAAAGCCAGATAACCACATCAGCAATTCCACAAGCGAGGCCGAGATGGAGTTTATCACGTATCTGGAAGCAGGTTTAATAGCAGCGG
>JBBRMW010000173.1:0-12885 GCA_038230635.1 Aggregatilineales bacterium
AAGCGGGGGGAAAGGGGAGTCATACCGGACCGACAAAGCCCCGTCCGTCAGACGGCGGGTGCTATGGAGCGCCGCGCACAGGCGTCTGCTCCCTTTCCCCCCGCCTGCGTGGGGGAAAGGGCCGGGGATAGAGGGGTTTTCCACAGTCTATTTTCGTAGGAGGGGCGCCCGGAGACGGTTGATTCCCCCTCCCCACTGGCGTGGAGAGGGGGCTAGGGGTGGGATAAATGGGCGTCTGAATGGTTCTACCGACTTTGCAAATGCCCTGTATTCAGGCCGCGTCCGTCTGCTTCAATTTACGCACCCGCCGTTTCACTGCGCCGTCACTTTTTATGGGAAATAGGTCGTAGCCATTATAAATTTGTGCGATCTTCGACTAGAATTAGGTATACTATCGGGTGTAAGGGTCGCCCGCTTGGGTGAGCGATCCACTAATCGAGCATTTAGAGGATTTATTCATGGCGCTGAACAACCCGCGTATCATCGTCGTCGATGAAAATCAGGACATCACACATATTGTCCGGGCAGCGCTCGATCTGATGGGTCGTAAACCGCGCCTGATCGAGACGCACACGGGCGAAGATGCGCTCGATGAAATGCACCTGCGCACCCCGGATTTGCTGATCACCTCGCAAAAAGTGGGATCGAGCATGACCGGCGTGATGCTCGCTCTGCAAGCCAAACGTGAGGTGGCGGCGCTGCCTGTGATCGTGGTGGCCGCCGAAGATGACCACGAAATGGACGACGAAACCCTGTCCGATTCGCCGTTTGAATATCTGCACCGACCGCTCGTGCCAGAAATGTTCATTCGGGCGTTACGGGTGGCACTAGACGGGCCAGAGTCCATGCCCGTCGAGGCCGTGCCCGCCGATATGCTCGGCCCCGTCCCGCAGATCGATGTCGATCGCTTGCGCGCCATCTGCTCGAAGTTGATGCGTGATGTGAGCGCGATGTCCGTCATTCTGGCTGATCGCAACGGCAAAGTGCTCACTTACGACGGTGCGGCGGGTTATATCGATCGTGAGTTGATGGCCGCCGCGCTGGGGCCGACGTTCGCCGGTGTGTCCAAACTGCTATCGATCATCGGCGATCAGCCGCGCGTACTCAAATATTACGACGGTGACAAATTCGATATATTCAGCCTCGCGGTGGGGTTGCACCATTTCATCAGTCTTGTATTTGACGGCACGGCGGGCAATCGTGCCCTGGGCAACGTCAAAAGTTTTGGCGGCGTGGCCGTCAACGAAATGCTGAATGTGATCGGCGAACCCGCCTTCAAACTTCAGCCGATGGCCGCCCCCGAACCCGCCAAAGCCGCTGAACACAAAGGGCGCGGCAAGCGGCGTACCACCCAGGAAGTGGCGGCCCTCAAAGGGGTGCCAGCCGCGAAAAAGCCCGAACCTGAACCGCCAGCGGAAATCATCCCGCAAGCCGAGGCGATCCCCAATTTCGATCCAAATATTTTCGATCAGCTCGATTCACTCGATCTGAGTCAAGCCGATGCACTATTCGCCCCAGAGCGAATGGCCGCAGTGGCGGGACCTGTTGGCAACGGCAATCGAATCGGCATCAACGACGCACGCGAACAGGGTATTATCGGCTCAATCGATGAATAAGCGCCGCCGCATTATCACCCTCACGAGATTTTGAGCACTGTGCCAGATAAAGTCATCAAACCGAATACCGATCCGCTCATTGGGGCGCTCATCGACAACTATGAGGTCAAATCGCTTCTGGGCATCGGCGGAATGGCGCGCGTCTATGAAGCCGTCGATGAAAAGCTGGGACGTCCGGTCGCGCTCAAAGTGCTGACGTCCCTGCACGATACGGATGAAGAGGCGGCGGAACGCTTTCTGCGAGAGGCGCGTACACTCGCCAATCTGCATCATGCGCGCATCGTGACATTGTTCCATATTGGCGAATACAACCACTCCTACTATATTTCGATGCGCCTCATCGAAGGCGGTACGCTGCTGACCGTGCTCAAAAAGCTCACCCAGCAAAAAAAGTTCATGGAACCAGAGCGCATCCTGGCGATCCTGAGCGACGTGGCCGAGGCGCTTGACTATGCGCACAGCAAGGGCATCGTCCACCGCGACATCAAACCCAGTAACATCATGCTCGGCGAGGATGGGCGAGCGATCCTGACCGACTTTGGGCTGACGATGCAGTCGGGCGCGCCCAGCACACAGGGCAACGCATTTGGCACGCCGCGCTATATCGCGCCGGAGCAGGCGATTTCCTCGAACCGTGCCGTGCCGCAGAGCGATGTCTATTCACTGGGCGTGGTGCTCTATGAGATTCTGACCGGACAAACGCCGTTCGACAACGACTCCCCGATGAGTCTGGCGCTCAGCCACATCACGAGCGAGCCGCCACCGCCGCGCTCGCTGCGATCCGATATTTCGCCCGCCGTCGAAAATGTGGTGCTGACCGCGCTCAAAAAAGGCCCCGCTGAGCGTTATCAGACGGCGGGCGCGTTGGTGGCGGCGCTGCGTGCTGCCTTCGACCCGAATACCGAAGCCGCAACCACCCATAAAACGCCCAGCAAATCGCGCATCCGAAAAAGCGGCCTGACCGCCACCCCCACCGATCGCGCGGTGCGCAAAACGAATAATGCGCCCTCGACACTCGATATTGCGCCCGTCGCCGTGCCACTCAGCGAGCCAATCAATACAGCGGCCTTGCTCAGTGTCATGGGCGATGGCGGTAGTGCGCTGCCGCGCAAACGCCAGCCGCGAAACCTGGCGGCGCGTCTGATTCGTTATGGGCTGGTGACGCTGCTCATTTTGGTGGGCGGCGATTTCGCGGTCAGTCAGGCGCTGGCTGCGATTTTGCCGCGTCCACTGGTCGCTGGTGCGCCGCCCCTCACGGCCACGCCACCGCGTCTCCGCCTGATCTACGCGAGCAACTGGCTTGCGATCTACAATCCGACGGGACGGACGGTTTCGCTGCACGGCGTCACTTTTGTGCATGGCAATGGCAATGATGGGCGCGCCACCTTCTATCCCGCGCGCTATCTGACCGAGTCGGCCATGAACGCGCTCGGTGACGGGCAGTGTCTGCTGATTGTGCTCAAAGAGGCCAGCGACGAACCAGCGCCTTATGTCTGCGGCCCACAAACGCGCCCAGGTATAATTACCGACTCGAATGCGCGCTTTTGGTTGCCATTTGGCGATAAAGCTGCGATATTCGTGGTGAAGCGCGATCAGACGGTAGTGCAAACCTGTCAGGCCGCCCTGAACACCTGCGAGTTCACTGTACCCTAAACAAAGCGAATCTGGAGCATTTCATGAAAACGGCACTCACGATTATCGGCACGCTGCTGTTCTTGACGGGCGTGATCTGGTTTTTTCAGGGGATCGGCGTGATTCAGGGCAGCTTAATGACGGGCACAAGCACCTGGACGATCATCGGGGCGGTGTGTGTGATCATCGGCATCGGGATGATCGTATTCGTGCGGCGTCCGCGTCCAGCGGCATAAAAAGGCTCAGAACACCTCATCCCCAGCCCCACCTCACCCCCAGCCCCTCTCCGTCCTCACGGAGAGGGGTGCAGGACTCAACGCTGGCTCGATCTTTGGCGGATGCCGTGTGGATTGACACCCCCTCGCTGTGGTGACGGAGAGGGGGCGGGGGGTGAGGTGAATTTACGGCGTGGGCGTGGCGGTTGGAGTCGGAGCGGCGGCACGCTGGAACTGCGGGCAAATCGGCGTGTGATCACTGATGCCGAATTGTGTGCGCTCCGCTTCGGTAAAGTCCGTGCCGATCTGCTTACAGGCAAAGCTCAATAAATCGGCTTGATCCATAAACCACAGCCGCGCCACACCACTTTTGCTCCCGGTCAAAACCAGCTTGCCGTCGGGCGAAAAAGCCACGCTGCGAATTTCGCCCGCGTGCCCATTGAACACACGCACGATTCGCCCCGTTTTGGTATCCCACACGCGCGCGCTGTCGTCACTGCTGCCCGCCAGTATGCGGCTGCCATCCGGCGAAAAAGCCACGCCGTAAATATCGGAGGTGTTACCCGTAAAGAGGCGGATCGGGCTGCCATCGAGCGCGTCCCACAGCCGAGCGGTGCTGTCGGCGCTGCCCGTTAACACATAGCGGCCATCCGGCGAAAAGGCCACGCTGTTTACCCGGTTGATATGCCCCGTCAGGTTCACCACGTCGCCACTGGCGATGTCGATGATATACGCAACGTCTTCATCGCCACTGCAATTCACCAATTTTGTGCCGCCCGGCGAAAAAGCGACGCTGGTGATCGCGCCCGCTTGACCGTTGAACTCATGGAGGATTTTGTTGGTTGCCACATCCCAGATGCGGGTCGAACCGTCAAAATATCCCGCCGCGAACGTCTTGCCATCCGGCGCAAACGCCACCGACCACACTTCGGCATCGGGACCAGCAAAGACCTTGATCTGTGCCCCAGTGTTCGCATTCCATAAGATCGCGGTCGAATCCCAGAGTCCCGTGAGAATCATTTTGCCATCTGGCGAATACGCCACACTGCTCACTCCGACCTGACCAATACCAAACTCATGCAGGCGTCGGCTGCTGTCGATATCCCAGGAACGCGCATTGCTGTCGCCGTCGCTGCCGAGGAGCACGCTCTTTCCATCCGGTGCAAAGGCCACACTATCGATCACTTGCCCTTTGCCATCGCTGAACGTCCGCTGCGGCACGGCGGGTTCAATCGACCAACGGCGGCTCGTGGCGTCGCGGCTGCCCGTAATGATCGATTTGCCATCCGTCGTATAAACAACCGCCAGCACCGACCCTGAATGACCGGTGAAGGTGTGTACCGTTTGCAGACTGGCAACATCCCACACGCGCGCCGTCTTATCTTCGCTGCTGGTCACAATATATTTGCCGTCGGGCGAAAAGGCGACGCCAAAGACGCTGCCCGTGTGCCCCGAATAAATGCGGAGCGGCTTACCCGTGGCCGTATCCCACAGACGGGCGTTATTATCTTCGCTGCCCGTCACAATGCGTGTACCATCCCGCGAAAAGGCAACACAGGTGATGCCATAATCATGGGCGGTCAATGTGTGCAAAATTCGACCTTTTATATCCCAGATACGGGCTGTTTTGTCCTGGCTGCCTGTCAGAACCATTTTGCCATCTGGCGAAAACGCGACTGCCCAAATGGTGTCGCTGTGCCCAATGATGTCCTGGACTTTGTTGCCCGCGAGGTCCCAGATGCGGGCGATTTTGTCGTAGCTACCGGTGAGGATGCTCTTGCCGTCGGGCGCAAACGCCACGCTCGTGATGCCCGTGCTGCGATTGGCGATCGTGAGCTTGAGCGTTGCCGTCTCCCGATCCCACAGGCGTACAGTATCATCAAAGCTGCCTGTCAACACGGTCATGTCATCCGGCGAGAAGGCCACGCCGCTCACCGTCTGCGTATGCCCTAAGAACCGTCGAATCTCGACGCCCGTCGCCGCATCCCATAAGCGCGCCGTATTATCGGCGCTGCCCGTCAGCAGATATTTTCCATCATGCGACAAGGCCACACTGAACACATCGCTGGTATGACCCTGAAAAAAGCGCAGGTTCGCGTTCAGTGCCAGCGCATCATTCAGTGCCGTTTCTGCCAACCGCGTTTCCCGTTGGCGGAGCGAGTGAACGGCCAGCAGCATCGCCCGACGCGGATCGCCGTTACTATTGACGAGATTGCTGGCTTCTGCCGCCTCACGCAGACTTTGCGCATCGATGAAGTTGGACTGCGCGGTTGCTTCGCTGTTGAGCGCCTGTCCCTGGGCAATCGTGGCCGTCGCCGCGTTATGATTGGCAATGGCGGCGTTGGCGAGCGCGGTCTGCGCATTATTTTCCGCCAACGTCGATTGGATTTGGGCAAATCCCTGCGCCTTAACAGCGGTGCTGGCATTGTTGAGCGCGATCGCTGCGTTCGCATCGGCGGTATTCGCATTCGCCTGTGCCAGCGTCGATTGGATTTGCGCGATATTTTGGGCGGTGGCGGCGTTGTTCGCGTTGGCAACCGCCCGATTCGCATTCGCCTGTGCCAGCGTCGATTGGATTTGCGCGATATTTTGGGCGGTGGCGGCGTCGTTCGCGTTGGCAACCGCCCGCCGTTCGCTGACGAGCGCATTTTGCCACTGCCCAAAGGCCACGATGAGCAAGATGGTCATCGTCACGAAGCCCACCAGCAGCGAACTGCGAATGACACGCTGGCGGGCGGTCAGGGCGCGCTGGCTGGCCGCGATATAGTCGTGGTGCAAAGCGGTTGGGCGAGGTTGTTTATCGGCGCTGCTGTTGATCCACTTTTCGGCTTCGTGCAGATCCTCACCGCGTAGCACGAATGACACGTTGCGTTTATTGGTATCCCACTCGCGCGCCCGCACCAGCAGCCGGGTATGCGCTTTGACGTAATCCAGATCGGTGTCCATCGCACTGATCAGTTCGGCAAACGCGCCCTTGAAATCATCCGCATCACGCCAATAGATCGAATTGTGCGAGGCAATTTCAGGCCGCACCTGTTTGAAATCGACATCCATATAGAGGATGGGGATGATGCGCTTCTTGGCGTCAACGGCATGATCGATCTCTTTGCCGCACTCGACCGAGACGATCGAGTCGGGGCTGATGATGAATGCAAAATTGTTGGCATTATCGATCCCATCGGCGATTTCGGTGCGCCAATCCGATCCGATCGGAATATCATCTTTGTCGATCCAAATATCGCGCTTCTGGGCGAGCAGCGCGTCATGTACTTTGAAGGCAAATTCCTTGTTTTTCCGGGAATAGGAAATAAATATGTCCGACATCAGGCATCCTCGAATCACACCCACTGGACAGAAAACTGGTCATATCCTTCTGCCACGCTTCATTGTACCATCGTGTGCTTTTGGGGCGAATCAGCGCATAGCCCGCCTTTCTTAGCCGCTTGAGCAACCTGTTATCCTAACATTGATCCTTCCTAAACTATGGAGACCCCTATATAATCCTCAATCGACGGCTTTACACAACATCGGAAAGGATGCCACATTGATCGCTACGCCTCATTGGAACCGCTTTTTGGAATCCACCGCTTGTGTGTGCCGGGTGACAATTCGCTGATTCGCGCTTGCTGCGGAATCGTCTCGCTCCTCCGGCCACTTCTGAATAAGTTCAGTCGATCAGTGCTCAGAGTCGTGCCCTGCGAGGAGAAAAGCCGTCATGAATTCACCCGTTACGGTCACTCAGAAAGAGTTGACCGATTTTTTGCTCAATGTTGCGCTGGTGCGTCCCGTTTTCATTTGGGGGCCGCCCGGCATCGGCAAATCATCGATTGTCCAGGCGTTCGCCGCACAGGTGGGCCTCCCGTGCGTCTCACTGCTGGGCAGCCAACTCGCGCCCGAAGACCTGATCGGCGTGCCGCAGATCACGGATGGCGTCAGCCGTTTTTGTCCGCCCAGCATCATCGCCCGCCCCGATCCCTACTGCCTGTTCTTGGATGAACTCAACGCCTGTTCGCACGAAGTTCAAAAAGCCTTCTACAGCTTGATCCACGAGCGGCGCATCGGCGAATATTCGCTCCCGGCCGGTTCGATCGTCATTGGGGCCGGCAACCGGGCACAAGACAGCGCGATCGTGAAGCCGATGTCGTCGGCGCTGCTCAACCGTATGGTGCATGTCCACCTCAAAGCGTCGCACCGTGATTGGCTCGAATGGGCTTCTCAAAATGGCATCCATTCGCTCGTGATCGACTATATCCAAAATCGCCCCGATCATCTCTGGAGCCAGCCGCCCAAACATGAAGAGCCGTTTAGCACGCCGCGCGCCTGGCACATGCTCAGCGATGCGCTGCATGAATACGGCGAACGCCTGACCGACGCGAGTCTCGAAATCCTGGCCTTTGGCTGCTTATCGCCACAGCACGCGACGCAGTTCAAGGCATTCACCAAACAAGTACGCGGAACGTTTCGGCTGACCGCGATCGTCAAGGGAGAGATGCCCTGGCCGTCGCTGCCCGAAGATCGGGATGTGTTGTACTTTTTGTCGCAGTCGTTCCGCGCCCAGTTGATCAAAGAACTGCCGGTCGATCGCTCCAAATTGTCCGCCGCGCATCGAGACATGGCGCATCGCTCGAAAACGCTCATCAAAGAACTGTCGCAGATCAGCCTTGAAATCGCGCAAATGGTCGTCGCCGATTACGACGGCGATTGCCTGCCCGATTGGTTGATGGTTGAGATCGTGCGTGATTTGCCGCGTCTGGTGGAGGCGAAACGTGAGCAAAAAAAATAGCGCCGCGAAGTTGAACGTGGCCGAGATGAATTGTCGCCTGGGCTACCTGGCACTTTACGCGCACCCGATGTTTGCGCCGCTGTGCTGGCAGTCCGACCTGGTACGCCATGATCGGAATCTGTGTCCTCCCGATGGTTGGGCGGTCGTCACCGATCGCGGCCAAATCCACGTTCATCCGACGCGCCGCGCCGAGAAGGATGAATGGGTCTACGTGTTGGCGCACTGCCTGCTACATCTCGGTTTCGGACACTTCCAACCACACGACGATATGGCCGCCTGGAACACCGCCTGCGATATGTTCGTCACCAAGTTTCTGCACGATCTCAAGTTCGGTACGCCGCCCCCACTCGATTACCAGCCCGAATTGTTCGGCCAAACCGAAGATCGTTTGTATCGGCAATTGTGCGAAAGGGGGATACCCGAAAATGCGCGCGATTATGGCATCGGCGGTGCGCACGCCTACGATATGATCGCCGATCCCGTCCGCCCGACCGCCAAAGATATGGCGAGCCGCCTGACCGGATGGAGTGATGCATTCGGACGGGGCTTGTCCGCCGCTGTCACCAGTGCCGTCAACGTCGTGGGTGGCGCGCAAGAATCGCTGCAAGCCTATGAGTCGAAGCGCACACTCGCACAAGCCGCCCGATCCTGGTTCATTAGCAGCTACCCGCTGTTGGGCGCTTTAGCCACCGCCTTCAAAATCATCGAAGATGCGGCGTTATGTACACGGTTGAACATTTCGGTGGCCGCCGTCGATGCCGAAGCGCGCGAGATATACGTCAACCCGAATGCGCTGCTCACCGATGGCGAAGCGCGTTTTGTCCTGGCACATGAACTGCTGCACGTCGGCCTGAGCCATCATACGCGGGCACAGGGGCGCGATCCGTTTCTGTGGAATGTCGCCTGCGATTACGTGATCAATGATTGGCTGGTCGAGATGCACGTCGGCGATCTGCCCCGTTTTGGTGGAATGCACGATCCGACGATGCGCGGTGAATCGGCAGAAACGGTCTACGATCGTATCGTGACCGATCTACGCTATCACCGCAAATCGATCACGTTGCGCGGCGTCGGCGTCGGTGACATGATCGTGGATCGCATTCCCGATTGGTGGCGCATCGGCGATGGCCTCTCGCTCGACGAGTTCTACCGCCGCTGCCTCGCACAGGGCTTGCTCTGGTCGCAGAGTGACGGGCGTGGCCTGTTCCCCGCCGGGTTGGTCGCCGAGATCGAGGCGCTCAGCCAGCCGCCGATCCCCTGGGATGTGGCGCTCGCCAAGTGGTTCGACAGCTATTTCGCCCCGCTCGAAAAAATGCGCACCTACGCGCGTCCGAGCCGTCGTCAGGCTTCAACGCCGGATATTCCGCGCCCGCGCTGGATTCCACAGCCCATCGCTGAGGATGGCCGCACGTTCGGCGTCGTGCTCGACACATCCGGTTCGATGGATCGGACGCTGTTGGCGAAAGCATTGGGCGCGATTGCCTCTTACAGCATCACGCATGATGTGGCCGCCGTCCGCGTCGTTTTTTGCGATGCTGCGGCGTATGATCAGGGTTATATGCCCCCCGAAGTCATCGCCCAGCGTGTCGCGGTAAGAGGCGGCGGCGGAACGGTTTTGCAACCCGCGATCGATCTGCTTGAACGCGCGGAAGACTTCCCAAAGGATGGCCCGCTTTTGATCATCACCGACGGTCAATGTGATCGCGTGCGTATCTGGCGTGATCATGCGTTTTTAATGCCGCAGGGCAAATCGCTGCCTTTTGCACCGAAAGGCGAAGTTTTCCGAATCGAGTGAAGGCGTGGGGTGTGTTCGCGGCTATTCGTACAGCCAACTTGCTTGTGATGCTTGGTGGAAAGCGCGCGCTTCAGCGTCACACCAATCTGTGATGTGTGCCACCGAATCGCCGCGCTCGATGGCTTCGCGCAGGCGCACCGTCGCCGCCAGATTATCGAAAACGTGGTTGAACGTCACTTCTTTGCCATACAACGCGCGCAACGCCATGAGCAGATGCACGCCCATATTGAAGCCGCGCACCAACCGCGTGTCGGTAATATACAGCCGGACGCCTTCGCAGCGTTCGCCCGCAAATTTACCCAGGGTGGGTCGGAACCACGCGGGCGCGAAGCTCAGACCGGGCAATTCCAATTCATTCATATACGCCGATAACGACTCGGCATGAATGAACGGTGCGCCGATCTGCTCGAAGGGCAGCGTCGTGCCGCGCCCCTCGCTCACGTTCGTGCCTTCGATCAGTCCCGTTCCGCTGTAAAGCAATGTCGTTTTGGCGTGCGGCATATTCGGCGAAGGCGATACCCAGCGCAGTCCCGTTTCACCAAAAAGCAGCGCACGTCGCCAATCGCGCAGCGGAATCACCCGCAAATCCGCCTTCAGATCACGGTTGATCCAGCGTAATGCCTCGCCGATCGTCAAGCCATAACGAACGGGGATGGCGAAGGGTGCAACCACCGTAAAAATGTCGGCGAGCGGCCCTTCGGCAATCTCGCCACCCTGCGGATTGGGGCGATCGAGCACGATCACAGGCAGATCGAGCGCCGCACACGCCGTCAACGTGTGCTGTGCCGTCGCCAGATAGGTGTACCAACGGGTGCCTGTATCCTGTAAATCGATCAACATCACACTGAGTCCATGCAGGGCAGCCGGGGTGGGCGCAAAGCGTTCGCCGTATAAACTGTGAATCGGCAGCGCGCCGAGTCGATCATCGGCCATTCTTTGTCCCGTACCACCCAACCCAAAATAGCCATATTCCGATGCAAACAAAGCGGAAACTTCGATCCGCGCGCCCCGCAGCGCATCAAGCACGGTACGGCCTTCGGTGGTCAAGCTGGCGACGTTCGTGAGCAGCCCAACCCGTCCACGCACACGCTGCGCTGCCAGGAACACATCAAGTCCGCTGTCGGTCATGGTTGAGTACCTCGATTATGGGATCGTGAACCTGTTTGCGAACGCTGATGATCGCATCCTTTTCACGCAGATAATGGTTGCCAAAATCGCATACAAGTATAATATGGGTCACGATTATAGCATTAACCTACGCCTGTGCCCCAGGGCACGTGCAAAGTCAGGGAGAAGTGTCGAGATCACCATTCACCCCACCCCCTAGCCCCCTCCCCACTGGCGTGGAGAGGGGGAATCAACCGTCTCCGAACGCCCCTCTCCATGAAATGGGGAGGGGTTGGGGGTGGGGTAAACGACTTTGCAACAGCCCTGACATCCGAGTAGCCCCGCTCGGTTTTTTGTGTGACTCGCTATAATCTGGCTTTTGGACACGAAAGGATCGCCTGACGATGACTTCTGAACCGTTTCGATTCCGCGTGGGTGCGCTGTCGTGCGTTGTGATTACGGATGGTGGTGGTGTGCTGACTGAAGCTGAGGTGGCGAGTATTTTTGCGGACGACACCGATCGCGTGTTGGCTGTGTTTCGGGCGCTGCCGGAGCCGCCTGTTATGAGTGTGAATATTTTGGTCGTCGAAAGCGCCGGGCAGCGGTTCATGATCGATACGGGGATCGGCCATCTCGATCCGAGTGAGCCGGGTCAACTGCTCGATGGTCTGCGCACGGCGAACATCACGCCGGAATCGATCGATCAGATCATTTTGACCCACTACCACCGCGATCATATCGGTGGCTTGGTCGATCAAAACGGGCAGCCCCATTTTCCGAACGCGCAGGTAATCGCGCCCGCCCCCGAACACGCGCACTGGTTTGCTGAGGCGACCCTGGCGAAGATCGGAGATGAGCGCGCCACCGTGCTGCGTACCGCTTTCGCCGCCTATATCGAAGCCGGGCGTCTCACACTGCTGGATACGAGCAGCCCGATCGCGCCGGGGATCAGCTACGTGGCTGCCTTTGGTCACACGCCCGGACACTGCGCCGTCCAGCTCGAATCCGAGGGCGAGCGCCTGCTGCACATTGCCGACACCGCCCATATGGCTATGCAGTTCAACCTGATCGATGCGGTGCCCCGGTTCGACAGTCAGCCAGAGGTTGCCGTCGCTACGCGCCGCGCCATCATCGAGCGAGCCGCCCGCGAAAAGCTGCTGATCCTCGGCTATCATCTGCCGTTTCCGGGCGTGGGGCATATCGTCGCGGCGGGTGATCGCTATGAGTGGGCAGCGGAGTCGTCGTGATCAGCGGACTTTGCTCACAGCGATCGGGTGCAGGCGAATGACCGCGATGTCGTCGTTTTTCCAGGCCGCTTTGGTCGCGTCGCCTTCGGCTTTGGTCTGATAGCGATCGATCATGCGATGTGTCACCGCCTGATCGGGGTCATCCTCGACGATCAGATCACCGCGCAGCAGGTAACCCGCCTCGTCGGCCAGATCACCGCCGACGATGGCTGCCCCTTTGGGATTCGCCAGTGCGTTTTGCGTTTTGCGCGCGCTCCGATCGCTGATGAAGATCAGATCGTCGCCATCGCACATGAACCAGATCGGGACACTATGTGGGTAGCCGTCGCCGCCAATGGTCGAAAGGCGCGCAGTAAATGACCACCGCCAGAGGCGGTGGCTTTGGCTCATGCACCTAGAAGGTGCGTTCTTACGGTGCGTGGGTTAGTCGAACAAACGCTGTTGCATCAGTTCAGTCTGCTTTTCCTGTTGTTCCTGCCACTTCACATAC
>JBBRMW010000174.1:0-12856 GCA_038230635.1 Aggregatilineales bacterium
CACGGTAAAAAACAAGAAGCTGCTTGAACGGCTGACGCAGGTCGAAGGCTTTGAGCGCTTTTTGCATCGCATATTCCCTGGCAAGTTTCGCTTCTCGATCGAAGGCCTCGACATCACCGTCCCCATGCTCGATGAGATCGTGGGTGAGGCCGCCGATGCCGAAATCTACACGATCTTAATCGGTATGGCGCATCGCGGGCGGCTGAACGTGCTGGCGCATATTCTGAACAAACCCTACGCGCAATTATTGGCCGAGTTCAAAGACCCGGTACAACCCAAAGTGACGCATAATGCGGTCGGTTGGACGGGCGACGTAAAGTATCATGCCGGGGCGGAACGCGCCTTCAAAAAGAACGTGGTCGTCAGCATCGCGCCGAATCCGAGCCATTTGGAAGCTGTGAACCCGGTGGTCGAAGGGATGGCGCGGGCGGCGGGAACGACCATCGATAAACCGGGCGCACCCGTTTTCGATCCGACCGACACGCTGCCAATCCTGATTCACGGCGATGCGGCGTTCCCCGGTCAGGGCATCGTCGCCGAAACGCTGAATCTGTCGAGCTTGCCGGGTTATTGGACGGGCGGCACACTGCATATCATCGCCAATAACCAGCTTGGCTTTACGACCGCGCCCGTCGATTCGCGCAGTACGTTGTATGCCAGCGACCTGGCGAAGGGCTTCAAAATCCCGATCGTCCACGTCAACGCGGATGATCCCGAAGCCTGCCTCGAAGTGACGCGCTTGGCTTTCGCCTATCGGGCGCGCTTCCAAAAAGACTTTTTGATCGACCTGATCGGCTATCGGCGCTACGGTCACAACGAGGTCGATGAGCCGAGTTTCACGCAGCCGATCATGTATCAGGCCGTGCAGACTCACGAGACGGTGCGCGCGCTGTGGGCGAAAACGCTGATCGCGCGCGGCGAAGTGACGCCAGAAGTCGCCGACGAGATGGTCACGCGCTGGAACGCCAATCTGCAAATGGAGTACGAGACGCTTGACGCCGACAAAGCACTGGTCGTGCCGACGCCCGATGCGCCGCCGCCGGGTGCTGCGCGGGGCGTCAAAACTGCCGTCACCGTCGAGCGTTTGCGCGCATTGAACACCTCGCTGCTGGCGACGCCCGACGGCTTCACCTTCCATCCGAAGCTGCAAAAGGCGCGCGCCCGCCGTGCCGAAGTGCTCAACGCCCTCGACGAGCCGAGCATCGATTGGGCGACCGCCGAAGAACTTGCCTTCGCCAGCCTGCTCGAAAACAACATCAGCATTCGCCTGACCGGGCAGGATGTCGGGCGTGGCACGTTCAGTCAGCGCCACGCGATCTTCTACGACTACCACACGGGTGCCAAATACATCCCGCTGGGCGCGCTTCCGCAGGCCAAAGTCGCCTTCGAGATTCACGACAGTCCACTCTCAGAAAACGCCGCGCTCGGTTTCGAGTATGGTTACAACGTCCAAGAGCCGGGGCGTTTGGTGGTGTGGGAAGCGCAGTACGGCGACTTCAATAATGGGGCGCAGGTGATCATCGACGAGTTTATCACGTCGGCGCGCGCCAAATGGGGTCAGACGCCCTCGCTGGTGCTCTTACTTCCACACGCGCTCGAAGGCAGTGGCCCCGATCACGCCAGCGCGCGCCTCGAACGCTTTTTGCAGTTGACCGCCGAAACGAATATGCGCATCGCCAACTGCACCACCGCCGCCCAATATTTTCACCTGCTGCGACGACAAGCGCTCCTGCTCGAAAGCGATCCGCTGCCGCTGATCGTGATGACGCCCAAGAGTCTGCTGCGCAATCCGTTGATCGCCAGCCGTCCGCGCGATCTGGCCGAGGGCGGTTGGCAGCCCGTGATCGATGATGCGCGCGCCGCCCAGAACCCGGACAAAATCGGACGACTGCTGATATGTAGCGGCAAAATCTACATCGATCTGATCGCCAGCAAATACCGCGAAGCCGACAAAAACACCGCGATCGTGCGCCTGGAGCAGTTGTACTTGTTCCCGGAGCGCGAAGTCCACGCCGTGCTCAGCCGCTATCCGGCGCTCAGCGAGGTCGCCTGGGTGCAGGAAGAGCCGGAAAATATGGGTGCGTGGAGCTACGTGAATCCGTTGATCAGTGCGCTGCTGCCCGAACATCTGACATTGCACTATATCGGGCGCGCCGCCAGTTCCAGCCCCGCCGAAGGATCGTCGGCGTGGCACGCGGTCAATCAAGAATCGATCATCAGCGGCGCGTTCGGCCTGAACCGCGACGCCGAACCTGTTAACCTGGCTACCATTGTGCAGACGAGCGTGGGGACGCGATAAAACGATGCCTTTCGAGATTAAAGTTCCAGAACTGGGTGAATCGGTCGTCGAGGCCACCGTCGGCCAGTGGAAAAAGCAGCCCGGCGATCGTGTCGCGGTCGGCGAAGTCGTCGTCGAGCTTGAGACGGACAAGGTGAACGTCGAAGTCGGCGCGGAAAAAGAGGGCGTGCTCACGACGATCGCCAATCCGCAGGGCACCAACGTCCACGTCGGCGACGTGCTCGGCACGATTGATTCAAACGTCTCTTCAGAACCCCTCACCCCCAGCCCCTCTCCCACGCAGGCGGGGCGAGGGGAGTCAATGCCCGCGCCTTCCGACTCCCCCTCTCCGTCAACGGAGAGGGGGTCGGGGGGTGAGGTCAACGCAAAGGAGCCAGGCGCTGAGGTCAACGTAACCCCCGTGGCTCGCCGTGTCGCCGAAGATCACGCGGTCAATTTGGCGCAAGTCCCGGCCAGCGGCTACAGTGGTCGCGTCACCCGCGACGACGTGGAGCGATTTATATCGAAGAACCCCACCCCCAAGCCCCCTACCCCACTTCGTGGAGAGGGGGAGTCAATGCCCGTGCCTTCCGACTCCCCCTCGCTGCAAGCGGAGAGGGGGCAGGGGGGTGAGGTAAATATCCAAAAAGTGCCCGCCGCGCTGCAAACCACCGTCATCCGCCGCGATGCCCGCGAGGAGCGCGTCGCACTGTCGCGCCGCCGTCGGACGATCGCGCGGAGATTGGTCGAGACGCAGCACGCCGCCGCCATGCTCACGACCTTCAACGAGATTGACATGGGCGCGGTCATGGCGCTCCGCGAAAAGCGCAAAGAGTCGTTCAAGGAGAAGTACGGCGTCGGCTTGGGCATCAACTCGTTCTTCGTCAAGGCCGCGATCGGCGCATTGAAGGCCTTCCCGCGCCTCAACGCCGAAATGGACGGCGACGACATGATCCTCAAACACTATTACGACATCGGCGTGGCGATCGGCGCGGAAGAAGGACTCGTCGTGCCCGTCCTGCGCGATGCCGATCGGCTGTCGTTCGCCGACATCGAACACGCGATCAAGGGCTTCGCCGCCAAAGCGACCAATGGCACACTGACGCTCGAAGACCTGCGCGGCGGCACATTCACGATCACCAACGGTGGTGTGTTCGGATCGCTGATGAGTACGCCGATCCTGAATGGCGCGCAGGTCAGCATCCTGGGCTTGCACGCGGTCAAGCAGCGTCCCGCTATTTTCGAGGGACAGATCGCGGCGCGTCCGATGATGTACGTCGCGCTCAGCTACGATCATCGCATCGTGGATGGCCGCGAGGCGGTGCAGTTCCTGGTGCGCGTCAAGGACTTGATCGAAGACCCGAATACGCTGCTGCTCGAAGGGTAGTTCTGACAACTACGTCCTCCCGGTAAATTGAGGTGTTTTCGCATGAAAGCTACGGCATACACCAAAGAGAATATTCTAAAGGCACTCGATGAGTCCGTTTATTCCGTTTTTCCCCCATTAGAAAACTTATATATTGCATTTGCCGATGTCCGCTTAAGTGTTTACCGTGATGAGATGCGATGGGCAATTGTTATGGAATTTCTCGGAAGGACTGATCATCAATGGTGTGATCATGGCGGAATTCATCTTTGGATATATCGATGGGGAAATTGCCTAACTGGATATGTTGGTCAATCCGATAAATCACCTATTTGCATGACCGAAGATGGGCTAGAAGGCCCTACGTTTGGTGGCAAGGATTATTTTGATGAAGAAAATTACCTTGTCGTCCGTGAAGATGCCGAAACGATACGGATTCGTGGGCAGATAGTGCCCATTGAACGTGATTTAGAAAAATATGCTGCAAGAGGAATTGTCTTGGATCATCCGCCTATGATTCGGGCAGAAGACTTGCTGCGCAGCCTTTTACCAGAGTACCACGAGTTGCTTATGGCAACGGAAGCTGAACTTAGAGTGCGTTTGCCGCAAGATTTGCCGTTGATTTTGCGACTAGATGAGTGGCATCATCCTGATACGTTCTATCCCTCCAATGAAGTCCCAAGTGGGAGCGAGGCTTTCCAGATGATCGCCGATGTGTTGGTTTCCGGTGATCCAGCCTTGTATCAACCAACGGAAGCGCCGAATACACATTGGTCAAATTGGCCCGACTATGGAGGTGTATGAGAATAAATCACATATTTCTTCCAAAATTTTATAGCCTCTATCCGCGCTACTCCGTCTTGGTATAATGACTTGGATTGACACGGTTTATTGTTTCAAGGCTGAGTAGTCACGAGAAACTATGGCAAAGAAAAAAGCTGAACCCGCCCTCGTCAATGGCCTGCCGCCGCTCGAAAGAAACGTGCCCGAATCTGAGCCGCCCGCCTATAACGAAACGTCCACACTGTTGGGTCTGCTCAACCAATCGTCGTCGCGGCGCGCGTTGGAAGCGCCTGCCGAGGATATGGGCATCGCCGAATATTTGCCGTATCCGTTCCTGGCGCTCGTCGGCCAATATGAGATGCGGCTGGCATTGATGCTATCCGCGATCAATCCGGCGGTCGGCGGCGTGCTGCTGATCGGCCCGCGCGGGATCGGCAAGACGACGGCGGTGCGCAGCTTATCGGGGATTCTGCCGGATGTCGCGGTGAGCACCTGCCCGGAAGGCTGCCTGCCCGAAGATTTCGAGGCGAATGGGCCGTCGGGCGTGTGTGCCGACTGCGCCGAAAAGCTGGCACGCGGCGAATCGATCACGCAGACCGAGCAGGTCAAGCTGATCGAACTGCCCCTCAATGCACGGATCGAAGATGTGGTGGGTGGCGTCAACGAGCGGATCGCCGTCCAGCAGAACCGGGTGCGGCTCGAACGCGGAATTCTGGCGCGTGCCGATCAAAATCTGCTGTATATCGACGAAGTGAACTTACTTGATAAGATCATCGCCGACGCGATCCTCGATGCGTCCGCCGCCGGATCGTATACGGTGCGACGCGGCGCGATGGTCGGGACGTACCGCTCACGCTTCGTGTTGATCGGATCGATGAACCCCGAAGAAGGCAATCTGCGACCGCAAATCATGGATCGCTTCGGGCTGCGGGTGGTTGTGCGCGGCATATTCAATAATGACGAGCGGCTCGAAGTATACCGCCGGGTGCGCGCCTATCGGGTCAATCCGCGCGGCTTCATCCGCGAATGGCTGGGCGTGACGCTGGCCGCACGCGACGAAGTGACCACCGCCCGCAATCTGCTGCCGAAAGTGATGCTGAGCGAGGCCGCGCTGACGTTCGGGCTGAACCTCGTCGAACGGATACAAATCGACTCGCATCGCGCCGAATACACGATGTTCGAGGCCGCGCGCGCCTATGCCGCCGCCGATGGTCGCACCGCCGCCGATGTGGACGATGTGCGGGCGGTCGCGGTGCTGGCTTTGCGGCAGCGCGGCAGCCGATTTATGGTCGATTTCTTCGAGCACCAGCAGGCCGAAGACAAGAGCATCACCGAGTTGATGGCTTGATGTTTACCATCAAAACGGCGCGCACCCACGAACTTGATGACTCGCGTCGTGCCGCGATCTGCGCTCTGTGTACCGCCGCCCACGAGGAAGATTTCGGGACGCTGTTCACGTTTTTACCGCCGGACGGCCTGCACTTTTTGGGTTATCTGGACGATCAACTGATCGGCCATGCGGTCGTCACGACGCGCTGGCTGCAACACAACGATCAGCCGCTCATGCGCACGGCCTATATCGACGCCGTTTCGACACTGCCCGCCGTGCAACATCGCGGCTATGGCAGCGCGCTCATGCGAGAGGTGGCGCGCGTCATTGCGGACGATTTCGAGATCGCGTGTTTGGAAACTGGCAAAGAGGGGTTTTATCACCAAGTCGGCTGGCAAACATGGCGTGGGGCGTTGGGCGGGCGCTCACCTGACGGCTTGATCCCGACGCCCGATCAGAAGGGTATCATGATCCTACGCTTGCCGCGCACGCCAGACCTCGATCTGGATGGCCGCCTCACGATCGAACAGAGTCCTGCCCGCATCTGGTGAACGCACTGCAATGCATCAGTCAATAAAATGTGGACATGGTGGCCTCGCGGTCCGACTCCCTTTCCCACCGCTTGCGTGGGGGAAAGGGCGGGGGATAGAGGGGTTTTCTAATCAGCGGCCCACGAGGACATTATTTTACATGACAGATCAATCCCACTCCACCACCCGCTCACAATACATCCTCGCCAATCTCCCGATCGCGCTGCTGTTGATCAGTTGGTTGGCGTGCTATCTGGCCTGGGTGGCGACGAAAGGCGCGGGCTTGAGCGTCAACTTGTACGACTTGGCCGAGTGGATGAGCCTCGATCCGATCGTGCGTGCCTCGAATCCGCCGCTGCTGACGACGTTCGTGCTGCGCGCCGTGCCGGGGTTGATCGCGGTGGCGCTGGTCAATGGACTGGCGGCGTGGGGATCGCGTCCGCTGCGTTGGTCGCTGCGCGGATTGGCTTTGCTGATCGGGATCGGGCTGCTGCCGCCCTTCGACTTTTTCCGGGGCGAGTCGGCGAACCCGAACTATCATCAGCAGTTCAGCGTGGCGATTGTGACGTGCATTGCGGTGTTAATCGGCTGGTGGCGACCCACACGCCCGATCGGATGGATCAGCGCGGGGCTGACCGCGATCGGCGGCTGTGCGGGGATGTATCTGAGTTTGCGACAATATACGGCGCTGAGCCTGAGCGCAGGCATCGGAATCGGCGCGCCAGTCACGATCGCGGGCGTGTTGGTTGCCCTGTTGATCGGCGTGGTGACTGGGCGCAAAGAACCTCACCCCCAACCCTCTCTCCGTAACCACAGCGAGGGGGCGTTACCCCCATTACTTGGCGAAGCGTTGAGCCGAGCGGATTCGCAATTTGGCCGCTTCCTCGACACGATTTTTCGGAGGTGCGGTCGTCTCCAGCGAATGAAGCAGCTTGCTGGCGATCGCGGTGATCTCATCAATCGCCGCTTGGTATGCGGCTTGGTTGACCGCTGACGGTTTGTTGAAACCCGTTATTTTTCGCACGAATTGCAACGATGCCGCGCCAATCTCGTCATCGGTCACCGGCGGCTCGAAGTTATAGAGCGTTTTGATATTTCGACACATGTGGATCACCTCGAACGGGTTCATAATGCGGCGCAATGACGCCTGCGAAGCTCATTTTTTGGCTTCCTTGTCAGGTGCAAATGACAAGCCATTGGCACTGAGCGCCTGACGGAGTTTTTCGAGCGCGTTTGGTCCGATACCGTGCAGTTTCTTGATCTCGGCTTCGCTGAGCGCAGTTAACTGTTCGAGTCGCCAAAGCCCTGCCCCCGCGAGCGCGCGCTCCGCAGGTTTTGATAACTTGGGGAAGTCGCTTTCTGGCGTATTGCTTTGTGGCGCTTTCAATTTGACCTCCACTTATGTACTCGCTGCAGGCGCGTAAGAGAGAATAACGATGCCGGACGCGAATACTTTTGTGCTCATGAGTTTCATCACCTTCAGCGCGTTCTCGTCACGGAAAAGTCGCTTGCCACTCCCGGCGACCACCGGATGGAGCATCAGCCGATACTCATCGATCAGATCGTGCTGCATCAGCGTGTGCAGTAGATCGGCGCTGCCTTCGAGTAAAATATCCTGGCCGGGCAGCGCTTTGATCTTGGCAATTTCTTCGGCGACGTTTGCTTTGATCACGGTCGAATTATTCCACTCGGCCTTTTCCAGTGTGGTGGAAACGACGTACTTGGGGAGGCTGTTCATGCGCTCGCCAAAATCTCCGGTGCCTTCCATCGTCGGCCAGGCGGCGGCAAAGCCGTCATAGGTCTTGCGTCCCAGCAGAATCGCGTCGCTCGCAAATAATTCGTCGTACTTGAACTTCGCGGCTTCTTCCACCCAAAATTGGAACGACCATTTGTTGGGCGCTTCCATCACACCATCTATCGTAATGTACTCGGTGGCGATTATTTTCCGCATGGGCATTTTCCTTATCCTGATCGAAAGAACGCTTGTCCTACATACAAAGCAAGCATAAGCGACGGCGAAAAAAATGTCAAGAACAAATTTTCTACGGAATAATTTGCTCCGGTGGTCTTGACTCTGACGCGGCGTGATGGTTTATGATGCGTGCAGGGCAAACGACGAGGATTCGCGTTGTGTATACCGTCAAGCAGCTATCCGATCTGGCCGGGGTGAGCGTGCGCACCCTGCACTACTACGACTCGATTGGCGTGCTCGCCCCGTCACAAGTTGGCACGAACAGCTATCGCTACTACGACGAGGCGGCGCTGCTGCGACTCCAACAAATCCTCTTTTATCGAGAGATCGGCTTGGAACTCACGCAGATCAAGGAGATTCTCGACAGCCCCACTTTCGATCTGCGGCGCGCACTGCAATCGCACCGGGCGGTGCTCGAAACGAAGATCGGTCGCCTGCAAAATCTGGTGAGCACGGTGGATGAAACGCTTTCATATTTGGAAGGGAAAACGAAAATGAGCAAGAAGCGCTTATTCGAGCGGTTCAGCGAAGAAAAGGAACAGGACTACACACGGCTGGCACGCCTGGAACATGGGCCAAAATACGTCGATGAATCGGTCAATCGGTGGAAAGGCTACAGCAAAGAACAGCAGGACGCGATCTTCGCCGATGCCGGACAGATTTACGCGGATATGGTGGATGCGCTCGAAGCCGGAACGTCCGCCCAGAGCGCCGAAGTCCAGACCATTTTGGAGCGCTGGCACGAAAATCTGCGCAACTTTTATGAGCCAACGTTAGAGATTCTGCGTGGTTTGGGTGAACTCTACAACACGCATCCCGGTTTCATGGCGAACTTCCAGAATTTGCATCCCGATTTGCCAAGCTATCTGCAAGAGGGGATCACGGCCTATGTCGATGATTTGGAACACGCGGAAATCGTGCGGCTGCTGGCCGAAGATGAGCAGAAGCGCACGTCCGGGCAGGCATAATCGTCACGACAACGACCAGCGCGGCAAAATCGCATTTTCGACGACGGTCAGTTGGCTGGCGCGTCCCGAAGTGATATCGATCAGCCACAAATTGCCCTGATAAACCACGACGATCTTGTGACCGTCAGCGCTCCAGGTCAGGTCGCTGCCGAAATCGTCCGCCGGATGCAGGCCGGGTTTATCCGCACCGGGAAAGATCGTGCGCGCGTTGCTGCCATCCCGATCGGCGATCACCAGATCGTAATCGCTGTTGAGGCTGTTTTGCGGATCGCGGCTGCGCAGATAAGCCAATGAGCCACCGCCGTTCGTATCGAGCGGGCTGAACTGCGGACGCGCCCACATTCCGGCCTTCGCCAGCAGCGTCACCGCGAAGTTCGGCGCGGCGGTGGCGCTCGTCGGACTGACTGGATTCGCTGACGTCACCGCCAGATCGAAGGCCGGGCTGTGATCGGGCGGCTCGCCATTTTCCGGCGCACCGTGCATCGTCGCGGCCAGCAGCGTTGAAGTCGTTGACCAAGTGACGCTCGGCACCCAGACCCAATTGAGCGGCAGAGTCGTCGAGTAGACTTTGAAATCGAGCAGCTTTTGCAGTTTGCCCGTCTTCGTATCGACCGTGCCTACGCCATCGGCCTGCGCCCACGCCAACCCTTTGCCATCCGGCGACCAGCGGAACTGTGTACCCCACCAGCTATAGGCACCCGTCGGGCCGGCGCTGAGCAGCTTATTCGCCTTGATCATCTGTCCCGACTGTGGATTCAACTGCGCCACGATCAGATCGTTGAGCGCCTCGTACCCACCGGGGCGGCTGGCGTTGCGGTGTCCAGTCGAATAGCTGAAGGTGTAGGGTTTGCCAGGCACCCAATCCGCGTACAGCACATCATCCAGCAGCTTGATCGGCTTCGCGGCGGAATCGGTCGTGTCGAGCAGTAACCACAATTCATTGATCGTGTCGGAGGGCGTATTGAGGCCATTCGGCGCGCGCGTATACAGCAGCATATGCCCGCTCGCCGCCAGTGCGAATACGCGACCATCGAGGCTGCCATTGGTGGGCAAAACGCGCTGAGTCACGCTGTTGCCCTCGATTACATGCGCCTGCCCGCCGCTCAGATACGCGATCGTGCCTTGGATCAAGACGGGTTCGATCGACTTGGTATCGACGCCGTGCGCGACGATCTCTTTGACGGGCTGCGTGATGATCGTGGCGCTGCCGGGTGTACGTGACTTTTCCACGCCGTCCTCATAAACCACATCGGCGCAGACTTGCTCCGAGCCGTTGACGCCCGCGCGCTGCACCCGCGTTTCGCCGGGTTGGAGATCGGTGGTCTTTTGATCGAGCGTCTCGAAGGCGAGCGATTGAGTCGTGCATTCCTGGCGCTCGGTGACGCGGATGATGGTCACGACCGCGTTATCGGTGAGCGGTTCGATCTGCGGCGGATACACTTTGTCGAATTGGCCGATGGTGATGCTCTGCTTCTGCAAAAACTGGCCGACCGAAGTGCCTGCCGAAACAATGAAGGGGCGCTCGCGGCCATCCGCTTGCAGCCGGATATGCAGGCCATTGGCGGCGTTATCACCCGTGCAGGCGGTCAAAACGATGCTCAGCAAAATAACCATCGAGGGCAACGTGCGTTTCAAAGGGCGGCTCGCCTCAGATCATCGATCCATCGGCATAGTGATAGCACGTAATCGAGAACGCTGCCAGAAGGTCAGTCCAACCCCCAGGGCGATTGCATCTAAATTTGTGGAAACGAACGGACGCGGCAAGCCGTCGTCCCTACAGGAACGGGGTGGGGGGCGCAGTGAATCCTACCACGCCGATAGCACCGCGAACGACTCGCGCAGCGCCGCATACAAGCCCTGATACGTCGGATATAGACGCTCATAAACCGCGACCGTTTCGGCATTCGGCTGAATCTCCTCGACCTTGTGGATCAGCGCGTTGCACGCCGACGGCACATCCGGCCACGCCTTCGCGCCGACCGCCGCCAGGATCGCCGCACCGAGTGCGCTGCCTTCGGTCGTATTCACCGTGTACAGCGGAATGCCCATAATGTCGGCGATGATCTGCCGCCAAACAGGGCTGTTGGCCGCGCCGCCGCTCACCGCCGCCGACTCCGGGCGGACACCTTGCGCGCGCAGCAGTTCGAGGTTATCGCGCATCCCGAACGCGACGCCCTCCATGACGGCACGCACCATGTGCGGCAGGCCATGTCGCAACGTCAAGCCGACGAATGCGCCGCGTGCCAACGGATCGGGATGCGGATTGCGTTCGCCCGTCAAATAGGGCGCGAACAGCAGTCCAAGCGAACCCGCCGGGGTCGTTGCAGCCTGATCGCTCAGGGCCTCGTAAGTCGTGTTTTCGGCGACCGCATCATGCAACCAGCGCAAACCGCCCGCCGCGCTCAACATGACGCCCATGTAAAACCATGTACCCGGAATCGCATGGCAAAATGTGTGCAGCCGCCCGTTTGGATCAGGCTTATATGTGTCGGTCGCGGTGAAAGCGACGCCCGATGTGCCGACGGTCAGGCTGGTTGCGCCGCGTCCAACGATACCGTTGCCGATCGCCCCGGCAGGTTGATCGCCCGCGCCGCCGACGATCGGCGTGCCTGCGCGCAGCCCGGTGAGTACCGCCGCCTCTGCGCTGACATATGCGCACACCTCCGGCGACTCGACCAGATCGGGCAGCCACGCACGCGGAATCTCGAAAGCGGCCAGCATCTCGTCCGACCAACCCCGCCGCGCGATGTCCATCAACGCCATGCCCGATCCGTCAGCCACATCGATCGCATACGTGTCACTGAGCCGATAGCGGATGTAGTCCTTCGGCAGCAAAACCTGTGCGATCTGAGCGTAAATATCGGGTTCATGCTCGCGCAGCCACATGATCTTGGGCGCGGTGAAACCGGGTTGCAGCACGCTCCCGGTCAGTGCATACAGCCGCGCCGCCCCGACACGCTCGGTAATCGCGGCACATTGCGCGCCACTGCGACCATCGTTCCACAGAATCGCCGGGCGCAGCGGCACGCCATGCGCATCGAGCGCGGTCAAGCCGTGCATCTGTCCGGTCAAGCCGATGGCGGCCACCGAATCTGCGGGAACGATGGCGGTCACATCGCGTAGGGCGTGGGCGGTCGCCTCCCACCACTCGGCGGGGTCTTGCTCCGACCAAAGCGGGCGCGGCGTCGAAAGCGTGTGTGGATAACTTTTGCTGGCGATGACGGTGCCGTTTTCGTCGATCGCCAACGCTTTGGAAGCGGTCGTGCTGACATCAATGCCGATAAAGATCATGAGGAATAGACACCTTTGCAAAAAAGAAAATCTTCACGAAATTATAAACCTAATGGTGAAACTAACCTAACACCACGCGATGTAGAATCTCACATCCCTCCGGTCACCACAGCGAAGGGCACGAGGTGAGGTCAGTACGCGGAGCTTATCGAATTTCACCATAAGCATCCTGGCCTAACGCGAAATCCCTTAGTTGATATAACTGGACTTTGTCCATATCAAGCGGCATAACACAGGGTATCCAATAAGCCGTGAACAAGCGTTTCAGGAAATACAAGAAGTGCGGTTTGGGAAGGTGAGTTGAGAAATTTGATATTCAACCACAAATACTGTCGGAC
>JBBRMW010000175.1:0-12838 GCA_038230635.1 Aggregatilineales bacterium
CTGAACACTGGCGAAAACAGGCTCAATAACGTCATAATCTCATTCGGCAGGACAAGCATTGAACTTCCTTTGTTGTGATTGGATCGTTCTCAGCTTATCCTGTCTTTTTTTTCGTGTCTACTATATGGATAAAGTCCAGTTTCGTTGACTGCAATAAAAGCCTTGCTGGACAACCGCCATCAAGCATGGCGGCAGCAAAACGGGTATCCGTAGTGTATCCGCCCGCCCAGTTAGTGGCGCAAGCCATTTAACGGGCGTAGGTTAAGACTCAACCATTGGGGCTTAAAACACCATACTTTGAGTAACTATAAATATCGCATCGTAAACGAAACAGGGCGTACACAATGATTGTCATTCGCAATAGTCTGTGTGCCGCCGCGCTTCTGCTGGGTCTGATGTCTGCGCCCGTGCTGCACACCCAACCCGCGCCAACACGCGCCGCCAACCAAGTCGCACGCCTGCACGTCGTCGCGCCGGGCGTGGAAGTGCAGCGCCTCGATACTGCGACCTGGGTGCCGATCCGCGTCGAATCGCTGGTGGGTGTGGGTGATAACATCCGCACCACCGACAAAGGCCGAGCCACGCTCGATGGTTTCGATGGCGTCCTCGAAGTGACGATCGCCCCGAACAGCGCAATGGTATTGCGCGTTTTCAGCGGCGATACGCAGGCGTTCATGTTTACGGTGAAGCTGCTCTCCGGTTTTGCGAATTATCGCACCCGTCGCATACTCGACGGCGCGGCACAATTTATTTTCGAGACGCCCACCTTCAGCGGATCATTGGCAAACGGCGCGGTCGATCTGCGCGTCGAAGCGGACGGTCGATCGGCGGCACTGCTGACCGCACCCGGCACGGTGACACTGATAGGGCACGATCAAAATAGCGTCACGCTTGTGCCCGCGTCGGGCGTTCGCGCGCAGATGGGCGCACCGCTCAGTGAGGACGTACACGCCACGAGCTTTGTCACACTCGATTCGGCGCTCGATGGCTGTCCGAGCACGCTTACGCTGAACGGCGACGTGACGTTGAATGTGCGCTTGGGACCTGCCGCGTCATTCGATCGGGTCGGTGGACTCGACTCGAATACGCCGCTGCGCGCGATGGGCGTCACGAACGGCGGCGGCTGGTATCGGATTCGCTTCTTGGGCGGCTTCGGCTGGATCAAGGTCGATCGGCTGCCGCTCAATCGAAGCTGCGCCGGATTGCGCCACTTCCCCGATAAGTTTGGGCCAGAAGATCACGCCCTCTATCAAAGCGGAGTCGGCACACCCGCGCCGTTCTGAAGGCGACAGAGCTGAAGGCCATCGCCTCGTCCGTCTCGAAAGGGCATCGTCAGGAAAAGCCGTTCGGTACGACTCGCCCCCAGCCCTGGGTGCATTCAACGTTGGGGGCGAGATTGGGGAATGGACAAACCCCTCTATCCCCAGCCCTTTCCCCCACGCAGGCGGGGGGAAAGGGCTGGGGATAGAGGGGTTCTATGATCTGCCCCAATCCCTGAATGCACCCTGGGGGTTCTGCGACTTCGGCAAGCAGCGCATCTCAGGGTACAATTGCAGGCAGGGATATAGTGCATTTTTGAGGATGATGCGATGCTAACGGCAAACGAAATTTTAGCGGCGATCCCGGACGCGCTCGAAGGCATGGAAGTGCCTGGTGGGATGCCGCGCGGCAAAGTGCGCGACTTCTATGTGCTGCATGATGGCAACCGGCGCGTTTTGATCACCACCGATCGGCTGAGCGCCTTCGATCACCCGATCGGGACCGTCCCATATCGCGGCCAGGTGCTCAATCAACTCTCGGCGTGGTGGTTCGAGCACACGACCGATATTATTGCCAACCACTATATCAGTATGCCCGATCCGTGCGTCACCATCGCCCGCGAGACGCGCCCGATCCTGGTCGAAGTGGTGGTACGTGGCTACATCAGCGGCGTCACTTCCACCAGCTTGTGGACGCGCTATGCACTGGGCGAGCGCGAAATCTATGGGATGCACTTCGCAGAAGGGCTGACCAAAAATCAAAAGCTGCCGCAGCCCGTGATCACGCCGACTACCAAATCGACGGTCGGTCATGACGATCGGCTGGCGCTTGACGATGTGGTTGGCAAGGGTTATGTGGACGCGCCCACCTGGGAAAAGATCAAATCGGCGGCGCTGGCGCTCTACGCGCGTGGCAGCGAAACCGCCGCAAAGGGTGGCTTGATCTTGGTCGATACCAAATATGAATTTGGCCTCGATGAGGAAACTGGCGCGCTGCTGCTGATCGACGAAGTTCACACGCCCGATAGCAGCCGCTATTGGAAAGCTGATACCTATCAAGAACGTATCGCCCGCCACGAGGAGCCGGAAAACTTCGACAAAGAATTAGTGCGTTTGTGGTATGTCGGTCAGGGCTATCACGGTGATGGCACACCGCCCGCCATGAGCACCGATTTGATGGTGGCCGTCAGCGAACGCTATCAGCGCGTATACGAAATGATCACGGGTCAGACGTTTGAACCCGCCTCCTATCCGTCCCACGATCGGATCGAAGCCGCGCTCGCCGAATATATCTGAGTTCCTGACTTCCCATAGGCGTGACGCTCATGGTGAAACCAATTAGACACCACGCATTGAAGAACCTCACCCCCGGCCCCTCTCCGTCCTCACGGAGAGGGGTGTTGTGCGGCTTGATGCCTCCTCCCTGTGGTGACGGAGAGAGGGCGTGCGGTGTGCTGTGTGCTCTTACGGCAGCAGCCGCCGCGCCACGATCCGATTGGCCGCCCGCCACCAACGGAACGCCTCGCCATATTGCGCGCCGCACGCCAAACCGCGAAATTCGCTCATGACGCGCGCCGCCCGCACGATCGCGTTTTGATCGGCGGCGGGCAGCACAAAATCCGGATCGTAGGCGGGGCCGGGCATGTGCTGACTGCGATGTTCGAGCAGCATTTGCTCCTTGACCGCCCACACGCCGCTAATGTCCACGTAGTCTTCGGGCGCGAAATTGACCCCGAACTCGGCATCCATGAAAGCCACCGGGATCGGTTTGCGTATCGGCGGCAGCGGCGTCGGATAGTTCGAGGTGCGCGATACCTGTGCAGCATCCATGACCAGTTGGCTGGTGGCGTTGTGATCCGGGTGATAATCGTCGGGCGGATGCGTGATGATCAGATCGGGCGAGGTGCGCCGGATGAGTTCGATGAACACGTGGCGGGTGGCATCGTCGGCGCGCAGTCCCCCATCGGGAATCGCCAGCCAGACAGCCTCCGCGCCGATCCGATCCGCCGAGGCTTGCGCTTCCGCCTTGCGAATGGCGGCGATCTGATCGGGATCGCCCATCGGTCTGCCGCGCCCATCGGTCACAACACACATCACGACGTGATCGCCGCGCTGCCGACAGAGTGCCAACGTGCCCGCGCAAAACGCCTCGATGTCGTCGCCATGCGCGCCGATTGCCAGAATATTCATAGATTTCGCCCTTTTCGATCGTGTGCCTATCCGTGCGAAACACGAATGATAAGCCGATCAATACGATCCGCGCAAATACCCGGCGGCGAATCCCGCACCCCTGCCCTGTTATGGCTATACATTCTCTACATCTCGCAGATGTCGGATTCACCTCACCCCCAGCCTCTCACCGTAATCACCTATTTCTACAACCGAAATGATGCAGCGATAGCCGCAGTTGATATGGGCTGGCTTCCCCCTCTCCGTCCTCACGGAGAGGGGTGCAGGACTCGACTCGGTCTCGATCTGTGGCGGATGCGGTGTGGCTTGACGCCCCCTCGCTGTGGTGACGGAGAGGGGGTTGGGGGGTGAGGTGAATTTTCTGACACGATTGCAAAGTGAAACGAAAATTCCCCCTGGCGCGCTGATGACGGCGCGTTATAATTTTCCGCAAAACCCTAGAACGATTGTTCGGGTGCTTTCGCGTTATTGACAAGTGGCGCGGAACTCTCTATGCTTTGGCGCATTTTTCAGCGCGGATTTCCTGCGTAGCCTGGTTTTTAATAAACTTTAGTAACATACCCGCACTGCTCGCTTGCCCTGTGATCTGAAAGGAGACCGCGCTCGATCGACATCCCGAACTGCCCGATCGACGCGAAAGATGCTATGGAAGTTGGCCTGATTCGCCCCATCAATATCGGTGAAGAAATGCGCGATGCGTATCTCGATTACGCCATGAGCGTCATCGTGGCGCGCGCGCTGCCCGATGCCCGCGATGGCATCAAGCCCGTCCATCGCCGCATTCTATACGCTATGTACGATATGGGATTGCGTCCCGATACACCCGCCAAAAAGAGCGCGCGCATCGTCGGCGAAGTGCTCGGAAAATATCATCCGCATGGCGACGCCTCCGTCTATGAAGCGATGGCACGGCTCGCCCAGGATTTCTCGATGCGCTATCCTTTGGTGGACGGCCAGGGCAACTTCGGCAGCATCGACGGCGATGCGCCCGCCGCCATGCGCTACACCGAGGCGCGGCTGACAAACTTTGGCTTCGATCTGCTGACCGACATCGATAAAGATACCGTCAACTTCGGCGACAACTTCGATGGTTCGCTGCAAGAACCCGAAGTGCTGCCGTGCGCCGTCCCGAACTTGCTGGTCAACGGCTCGTCGGGGATCGCCGTCGGTATGTCCACCAGCATCCCGCCGCACAACCTCAGCGAAATCTGCGACGCGCTCGTGTACATGCTCAGCGCCTGGGATCGGCTCGACGAGATCGATGTGGTTGACCTGATGCGTTTCGTCAAAGGGCCGGATTTCCCGACGGGCGGCCTGCTGTATCGGATGGACGGCAAGGGCGAAGAAGATATGCTCACCACCGCCTACGCCACCGGACGCAGCAAACTGACCGTGCGCGCCAAAGCCCATATCGAAAACCTCGGACGCGGCAAGAGTCGTATCGTCGTCAGTGAGATTCCGTATCAGACCAACAAGAACAGCCTGATCGAGCGGATCGCCGATCTGGTGCGCGATGGTCGCATCGACGGCATCAGCGACCTACGCGATGAATCCGATCGGCAGGGCTTGCGGATCGTGATCGAACTCAAGACGAACGTGACCCCGACCGACGTATTGGCCGATCTGTTCCGGCTGACACCGCTCGAATCGACGTTCAGCGTGATCATGCTGGCGTTGGTCGATGGTGAGCCGCGCACGCTCAGCCTCAAACAGGCGTTGCGGGTCTACCTCGAACATCGGATGGAGGTGGTGCGCCGGCGCAGCGAATTCGATCTGGCGCGCGCCCGCGAACGTGCCCATATCCTCGAAGGCTATTTGAAGGCACTCGATCATCTGAACGTGGTGATCAAGCTGATCCGCGAAAGCGCGAATGCCGAGGACGCGCGCGCCGCCCTGATCGAACGGCTGAAATTGAGCGAGGCGCAGGCCAACGCTATCCTCGAAATGCAACTACGTCGGCTGGCTGCCCTCGAACGTCAGAAGATCGAGGACGAGTACGCTGAAAAGCGCAAGGTGATCACTTTTCTGGTGGGATTGCTTGCCGACCCCGCCGCCATGCGCGCCGTGATCGGCGAAGAACTGAGCGCGGTCAAACAGCAGTATGGCGATCCGCGCCGCACCGTGATCGTGAGCAGCGCCGTGACCGACATCAGCGCGGGCGATCTGCTGGCACACGACGAGCAAACCTGGATCACGCTGACCGCCGCCGACAAACTCAGCCGCACCTATGGCGAAAGTCTACCAGATTTCGCGGTTGATCCGCCGCGCTTCGTCGTACCGGGCAGCACCGCCGATATTTTGTACTTGGTGACGGCGGGCGGCGACGCGGTGACGGTGCCGGTGCAGCAGTTGGCACAGTCCGATGATCCGGGCGCGGGCGGCGATCTGCGCGCAATCGTGCCGCTCAAGACCGAGGATGAGGTCGTCGGCGTACTCAGCTTGTCGCCGCTGGTGAGCGATAGTTTCGTGCTGTTTGCGACGGCGGGCGGCGAGGTCAAACGCATCCGCGTCGAAGATTTGCCGGGCATGACGGTCAACGCCTTCACGGTCATGAATACGCCGAGCGACCCGATCATTGCCGTCCATGAGGTGAGCGAAACCGACGAGGTGGTGCTCGTCACGGCACAAGCGCAGGCGATCCGCTTCAAGGTGGGCGATGTGCGCCCGACCGGCTTACCTGCGGGCGGAATGCGCGGGATCAAGCTGGGTGACGGCGACGATCGCGTGATCGGGACGGGACTGGTGATCGCGGACGGGCAGGTTTGGACGATGACGGGCGGCGGCTTCGCCAAAGCCACTCCGTTGGCCGAATACCCGCTGCACGGACGGGCGGGCAGCGGCGTGATCACGATGAAGCTGCCCAAACTCGCCGATGCTGACGGGCTGATCCAGAGCAACCAGATCGATTACCTTGCGGCGGCGACCGTCGCGGCGTTGGACGATACGTTGATCGCGCTGACGCAGCGCAAGAAGTTCAAAATCATGCTCACCAAAAAGGCGTTCCTGGGCGCGCGCGCGAAGGGCGGATCGGGCATTATTACGCTTGGCAAGGCCGATCGCGTGCGCAGTGTACTGCGGATTGCGCCGCGTGCCGTCGCCCCGAAAGCGTCCGATGCCGAGTCCGCACCGACGCCGAACGGCACGCACCCGCCCGCCGAAAAATAGGGGTTTACCTCACCCCCAGCCCGCTCGTCAGAACCTCACCCCCAGCCCCCTCTCCGTCCTCACGGAGAGGGGGAGTCGCACGCACCGTTGCCAGAACCTCACCCCCGATCATGATCGCGTGAACGGGAACGCGGCAGCCAAATATGGAACGTGCTGCCCTTGCCCAATGCGCTTTCAACCGTCAAGGTGCCGCCGTGCAGTTCGATGATCTCTTTGGAGATCGACAACCCCAACCCCGTCCCACGCGCGGTGCCTTCACTCGCCCGGAAAAATGGATCGAAAATGCGCATGATATGCTCCGGCGCGATCCCGATCCCGGTATCGGCGACATCGATTCGCGTGCCGTCATCGGTCGCCTGCGCGGAGATGCTCGCCGCGCCGCCTTCGGTGGTGTAGTTGATGCTGTTCATCACCAGATTCACGAAGACCTGCATCAGCCGCCCCACATCAGCCACCAACATAATCGGCTCGTCGGGCAAACTGGCGATCAGGCGAATCTTGCGCCGATCGGCCTCCGCACTCTGAATCTCGACTACATCGCGGATCAAGGCTTGCAGGTGACAGGGTTCGCGGTTCAGCGGAATCACGCCGCGCTCGAAACGGGACACGTCGAGCAAGTCCTCGACCAGATCGGTCATCCGATTCACGACACGTTCCATGACGGCCATGTGATCGCCGATGCGATCCGGCTGCCGACGCATCAGGAACAGCCGCGTTTTGAAGTTGGTCAAGGGCGTGCGCAGTTCGTGCGAGGCGTTGGCGATGAACTCCGTCTTTTGCCGTTGCAATTCTTTTTCGGCGGTCACGTCGCGCACGATCGTCACCGCCCCGCGTATGTGGTGTGGCGAATTGATCGACCCCACTGTCAGCGCTGCCGCGAACTCCGTGCCATCCTTGCGCCGCCACGACGACTCGCCGCGCCAGATCACCTCCGGGCTGGCAAAATCTTCGAGATAATGGCGGGCATCTTCGGGCGTCGCATAGGCACTCATAAAGATCGCGTTGGGCTTACCGATCAATTCGGCGATCGAATAGCCCGTCAGGTCGGCCATCGCTTGGTTGGCGTAGACGATATGAAAATCTTCGCTGTACAGCAGCCCTTCGCCCATCGCCCCCAAAACCGCGCGCAACTGCTGCTCTTGGATTTGTAGTTCGGCGGTGCGGCGGCGTACCCGCTCTTCGAGTTCGGCGTTGAGGAGTTGCAGCTTTTCTTCAGCATGGGCGCGTTCGACCAACTCCGTCTGCGCCGCCGTGAACAGCCGTGCGTTGTCAAGCGCGATCGCGGCCAACTCGCCGAAGCGCGTGAACGACGTGACTTCTTCGCGGCCAAAGGTGTGTTCGCGGACGCGACTCGCCAGCGCCAACACACCCAGAATTTGATCGCCCAACTTCAGCGGAACGCCCATCATCGGGTGAATTTGATCGACACCGGGCAAATCGCGGCGATGCGCCCAGGTGGCGTAATCGGGCACGACCATCGGTTCGCCCATCTTCCAGACGCGCGCCGCGAAGCCTTCGTTTGGCTGTGCCTGCAAGCCGCGAAAATCTTTGAACGCGCCGATGCCCACGCGCTGCGTGATCGCTCCCCCACCCGGATCGACCAGATCGAGGAAACCGTCTTCTGCGCCGACCAACGTGCCAGCACGCAGCAGGATAAGCTCCAACAATTCATCGACGTTCAAACGATTGACCAGCGCCAGTGAGGTCTCATGCAACGCCATCAAAAACTCGTTCTGGCGGATCAACTGCGCCTCGACGCGCCGCCGTTCGCTGAGGTCTTGCTGGGCCGACAGGAACAGGCGATTGCTTTCGATGACGACCGACGCCAGCGCGGCAAAACGGCTGAACGAGACAATTTCGGCCTCGCTAAAGACTCGATCGCTTTCCAACAGCATCAAGCCGATCACGCCCAAGACCCGATCGCCGGACATAAGCGGCAAACCCACCATGGCGTGCAGCACATCGAGTTCAGGGTTGGGCAGTCGCCCTTCCCAGCTTGCATAATTGTCGATGGCGAATGACTGCTTGATCTGCCAGACCATCCCGGTGAAACCTTCGCCGTGGCGCAAGGTGAGGCCAATTGGCTGCTTGTAAAAGCCAACGCCCACGCGCGTGCTAATCGTCTCGCCGCCGGGATCGACCAGATCGAGAAAACCATTTGGTGTATTGAGCAAGGCACCTGCACGCGCAAGGATCGTTTCGAGCAAGTCATCGGCATCGAACCGATCCACCAACCCCAGCGCCGTGGTGTGCAGCGTGGTCAAATAGGCGTTCTGTTCGGTGAGCTGCTTTTCGACGCGCGCGCGCTCAGTCAATTCTTGCTGCACGGCGCTGTACAAGCGTGCGTTTTCCAGCGCGACCGAGGCCAGCGCCACAAACTGGCCGATCAGCGCGATCTCTTCTTCAGAAAACTGGCTGCCTTCTTCCAAGCGCGCCAAGCCCAGCACGCCGATCACCTCGCCACCCGATTTGAGCGGTGCGCCAAGCATCGCGCGCATGTTGTCGAAAACGGCTTCCGGCAGACGTCCGTCCCAGACACTGTAATCCGGCACGGCGATCGTCTCGCCTTTTTGCCAGATTTTTCCGACCAGCCCTTCGCCGGGACCGACTTCATAGCCGATGAACGCGCGAAATAGGCCGACGCCATAGCGCACGCGCATCTTTTTTTTGCTCGGATCGAGCAGGTAAATGTAGGCATCAGGCATGTTGACCAAGCTGCCCGCGCGGGTCAAGATCGCCTCGACCAGCGGATCGACATCCAGTCGATTGACCAACGAGAGCATCGTCTCATAGAGCGCGGTCAGATAGCCGTTCTGCCGTTGGAGCTTGTGCTGAGTTTCCTTGAGTGCCGTAATATCGACCATCGTGGCAATAGTGCCGCGCATGTGGCCGCTCCCGTCACCCAGGATGGCCGTCGAAAGTGTCACATCGATCAGCGAGCCATCGCGCCGCAATCGGCTGACTTGCAACTGAGCGATGGATGAATCGGCGTCGATGACAACCGTCACTGGCTCGGCCAGATCATCGGCGGGAATGATCGGGTTCGGCTGCCCCAATATCTCGGACTCGCGCCAGCCAAACAGGTGCTCTGCGCCTGGATTCCAGGCTGTGACATTGCCATCCAGGTCGAGCGCGACGATCGCTATCGGCGCTGAGCCGATCAACGCGGCAAGATTGTCGTTGGTTTCGCGCAGATGGCGTTCAGCCCGTTTGCGCTCGGTGATGTCGCGGCCATTCAGCACAAAACCATCGATCGCCGGATCAGCCAGTTGATTGGCTATCGCCAACTCGAAATCGTGCCATGTGCCGTCGCGGTGGCGCAGCCGCGTCTCCATCTGGGTCAGCGGCTCGGCGAAGGCCAGCGTTCTGATCACGTCTGGCAAGTCGTCGGGATGAATGAGCGGGGCCGGCGTCTGACCGAGTAGTTCGTCGGGCGTATAGCCCAACAAGCGCTCGACCGAGGGGCTGATATAGGTGTGCTCATAGCGGTTGTTGAGCACGACGATCAGATCGGAGCCGTGCTCGACGAGCGTCCGCAGCCGATTCTCACTATCGCGCAAGGCCGCTTCCGCCTGTTTGCGCGCGGTGATGTCACGTGCCAACACGATCACACCCTGCACCGCCGCGTTCGCCAGCAAATCGGTGTTGTAGAGTTCCACGTCGCGCCAAGTGCCATCCTGGTGAAGCAGCCGAATCTCGCGCATAATCGTCTCAGTTGAGCCGTTGGGCCGCGCGCGAACGGTCTCGATCATGCGCGGAATATCGATCGGATCGATCAACGAAAAGCTGTCGCGTCCGAGCAGCGCCGCCGGCTCATAGCCGAGTACACGCTTGGTCGAGGGGCTGACATACAAGAAGCGACGCTGCGCATCGACGATCGTAATGACATCGGTGGCGTTTTCGATGATCGCCCGAAACCGCTCTTCGCTCGTCCGCAGGGCACGTTCGGTACGCCGCTGCTCGGTCACATCCAACGCCACCGCCAGCCGGGCAGGGCGTCCCTGGAATTCCAAAATATTGGAATTGACTTCCACGTCGATCACGCTGCCATCTTTGCGGCGATGCTGCCACAGGCCAACGTGCGATTTTTCACCCAAGTTCGCATAGTCAGATGCGCCCAAACGAATCACATCAGACGGCGACAGAATGTCTTTCACGTTCATCCGCAACAGTTCTTCGCGGCTGTAGCCATAGCGCTGAACGACCGTGTTATTCGCATCCAGAATTTGGAAGGTATCGGCAGCGTAAATCCACATCGGCAAGGGGTTATTGGCGAACAGATTCCCAAAGCTGGGCTGCTGATTGGGCGCCGGGGCTTCGCTTGGCAGGGGTACGGACTCGCCTGCCGAATGACGCCGCCCGCGTCGCTCGCCGACCAGCAGCCCCATCAGCACGCCACCGCCAAAGATTATCAGCCCGATAAGAAGCTCAGCAGCCATCGCAACAAAACCTTGATCTTGCCAGATATTATAGTCCGCTCGCATCCTGGCGGAAATGACAAATTATTCGGACGTGGCAAGCTGCGCTTGCCAACACTGTCACCGCTTATGGTGAAACCAATTAGACACGACGCATTGAAGAACCTCACCCCCGGCCCCTCTCCGTATTCACGGAGAGGGGTGTTGTGCGCCTTGACGCCTCCTCTCTGTGGTGACGGAGAGGGGGTTGGGTGGTGAGGTGAATGCGCGAACTTTATCTGGTTTTACCATTAGGCGAGGCCGTCGGCGATATTCAGCGCCAACAAGACTAACTGCCACAATCCCATGCCGATTGCGTCGGTCGTAATGAATTCGTCGAGACGGTGCGCGTTGCCGCCTTGCGTGATGCCGATGGTGATGGCCGGGATGCCACACGCCAGCGGATAATTGGCGTCGGTGCTGCCGGATTGGAAGTTCGGCACGGTACCCAACGCCTCTAACGTATGGCGTGCCGCCTGCACCAATGGATGCGAGCGCGCGATCAACCCGGCTGGCCGATCGCCGACAACTGCGATCTGAAAGGCGGTATTCGGATCGCGGCAGTCACGCACGGCATGTTCGAGGGCAGCCAGCGCCGCCGGGTCTTCCGAGCGCAGATCGAGCGTCAGCGAGGCGTGCGCCGCGATCGTGTTGACCGAACTGCCACCCTCGATCAGGCCGATGTTGAACGTCGTGCGCGGTGATGCAGGCGGCTTGAGATCGGTCACGCGTGCGGCGAAACGCACCAGGTCGTGGATGGCGCTGGGCTGTCCGAAATGCAGCCAACTGTGACCGCCTTCTGCCTGAGCGCTGATTTTGAGCCGCCGCACCGCGATCCCGCTGTGATAAATCTGACTGTAGGCCATGCCTTCCAGGATCAGGCACGCCTCCAGGCGCACCCCGCGTGCGCGCAAGCGATCGATCACGGCGCGGATGCCATCCAGATCGCCGAGTCCTTCTTCGCGTGTGTTGGCGACGATCCAAATATCCGCGCGATGCGGTTGATCGCGCAGCAGCCGCATCACCGCCAGCAGCGCTGCCACGCCGAGACTGTTATCGCCGATGCCGGGTCCGCTGACCCGATCCGCCGATTGCCACACGCTCAAATCGGTCGCCGCCTCGAAAACGGTATCCATGTGGGCGGCGATCAATAACGCCGGGCGATTTGGATCGTCCCCCGGCAGTCGCCCGTAAACGTCGAACATCGCATCCATTTCAAGATCGGCCAGCCCCGCGCACTGCCCCCGCACATATTCGGCACGCGCAGCCTCCGCAAAAGTTGGCGCGGGAATCTGCTGGATGGCGATCGCCTCGTCGAGCGTCGAATCGACCGCCGCCAGCAGCCGCTCGTGCGCGGCGATCCCCTGCCGACTCTCGATAAACTGCGTGATTGATTGGCTGAGAATAGGATCGTTCACGCGGTTTGCCGCACGCTTGCGGGTGCCTGTCCGTGCCTCGTTTTCGCCAGACCATCGACGACTTCGAGCAGCCGATCAATCTCGGCGAGCGTGTTATAGTGCGCCAGACCGACCCGTACTGCGCTCTCCAAACCGAGCCGCGACATCGTTTCGAGCGCGTAATAGTTGCCATTATCGAGGTTGTGCAGCGATGGGAACTGATCGCGGATCGCGGTGATGTTCAAGGCGGGCAAAATAAGGTCTCCTCTCCTTCGGCTGAGCGTGCCAAGTATAGCCAATAATTAGCGGACGCGGCAGGCCGCCTGAAGGGTTGGGTGCATTCAAGTTTGGGGGCAGATCATAGAACCCC
>JBBRMW010000176.1:0-12820 GCA_038230635.1 Aggregatilineales bacterium
ATAATATCCCTGCATATCCTTATATAGCGCGTCGAACTCACTCACGCGCAAGCCTGTCAGCGACTGAAATACACTCGGAAAACCGCTCAAGTGATTGTATTGGAGTATCATGCGCCCAGTGTACCTCACCGTCCCCAATCCCGAATGTTATCTAATGAATGACGCAAGTTTCTGGACGTTCCGTGATTTCAACGTAATACTGTATTAATTACTGCAACTATTGATCTCGTATTGTTTAGCAATACAATTTGGCGTAGCTGCTTGATTTCATTTTAGGTCGCCAATTGAGACACTATTACTGAGCGGATTGGCCTGACCTTCTGAATGATTCGTCAACCGTGCCTGATCTTTTGAGTTGTGGCACGGAGGCGGGCGGCGTGATACGATCAGCGCTAAATTGGCTGGGCTGAGTTGTCACGAGACCGCCCCCAAAAGTTGTCTCTGTGGACTTTCATACGCAATCGGGGAAACAGGCATGGAAAAAGTAGCGGAAGCGTCGCTGCGGCGGCAGCGGACAATCCAGACCATTCTGCTCGGCATCATCGTGATCACGCTCCCGTTTTATTGCTGCGGCGGGTTGTTGTTGGTGATTCAGCCGCGCAGCCCCACGCCGACACCCTTGCTGAGCGGGCCGACCCTGGCCGGCCAGTCCACCACAACTGCTTACCCGTCGATCACACCGCTAACCTTGCCCGCCACTTCGACCGTGTTGCCCTTCGAGACCCTTCTGCCGACGCCCACGCAGTTGATTTTCCCCACCCTCGTTCCGCCCACTTTTATCCAGTTCCCGACGCCGACCTCGCGCCCGACTCTGACAATAACCGCAATCGTGATCACGCCGCCGACGAGCACTTCGCTGCCGCTGACCTTCCCGCCGACCGCATCACCGCTGCCCGTTGGCCCGACAGCGATTCCGCCGACCATCACGCCGCTCCATGTCAATACGGCGACTCCCAACCCGTAAGCGTTCTCTGGAGACGGCGCACCACCGATCGACGACCGACAAGAGCGACTAACAAGATACTCAACCATGCGGCTCAATCGTCCAAAACAACGTTACAGCCGATTCGCACGGCGCGTCCTCGAAGAAGCGTGGCGGCTGGCAAAGACTCGTAACCACGCGGCGATCGATGCGACGCATGTGCTGATGAGCATCCTGGAGGAAGATGGCTGCGTGGGCTGGGGCGTACTGCATGACCTGGGATTGAACTGGGATCACGCCGAAACCGCCTGGATGTTGCTCGATCTTCCGCGTCGCAGCTCGCCACGTGCCGCGCCCGCCGTCAGTGATGTGCTCCAGGAGGCACTGAGCTTGGCCGCGGACGAAGCTCAGTGGCTCGGCCAAATGTACATCGGTACGGAACATCTTCTGCTGGCAGTGGCACGGGTTGGCGATCCGGCACTGATGTTGCTGCTCGGCGATGTGGCGATCGACGTTGATCAGGTGCGCTATCGAATTCGCAAGCTACTGCGAGCGGGTGTCACCGAAATCAGCGTCGAGCAAGCCCGTCGCTTGGCGCGCCTGAGCGAACTTTCGCGGCGGGTGCTCAATGCGTCCGAGCAGCTTGCGGAACAAACGCCGTTCAAGCAAATCGGCATGGCGCATTTGATGTTGGTATTGGCACGCGAACGACGCAGCGTGTGCAGCCAGATTTTGCGCGACTGTGGCTTCGACGATGCCAGTTTGGAGGCCGCCCTCATGAAGCCACGTGCGGCCTCTGGCGGCAACCTCGAAGAATTGCTCGATCGGGCGGTCGAACATGCCGAAGAACTCGGTTCGCACTATACAGGCACCGAGCATATCTTGTTGGCACTGCGTCTCGATTTACGCGGCGCGCGACTGCTCAAGAAATATGGCGCAGTCCCCGATGAGGTGGAACGCCGCTTACGCGAGCACCTAGCCGAGAAGAAACACTGATCGTCTCTACCGATTTTGGTTCTCGATGTAAGATACAAAGCGCAGCACGATCGCTTCCCAGGCGGCAGTATCGCGCGGCGTGTAAGTCACCAGCGGGAAAGAATCACGGATCAGCGCGCGCCCTTCCGTGACCGAGGCCAACGCACCCAACGCGATCAACTGTACCATTGCATTACCAAGCGCGGTCGCCTCGACCGGTCCCGCGATCACGGTGCAGCCCGTCGCATCGGCGGTCATTTGGCATAGTAGTGCATTTTGCGCGCCGCCGCCCACAATATGCAGCGTCGCCACCGAGCGCCCGGTCAGCCGCCGCAGTTGATCGAGCACATAGCGATATTTGAGCGCCAGACTCTCGAAAATACAGCGTGCCACCGCGCCGACATCCGCAGGGATCGGCTGATCGGTACGTTCGCAATAGGCACGAATGCGTGCGGGCATATCACCCGGCGGCAAAAATTCAGGATCATCGGGATCAATCAGTGCCCTGAACGGTTCGGCGCGTGCAGCCAACGCGGCCAGTTCGTCATAGCTATGTTCATCGCCCGCATTTGCCCAGGCGCGCCGCGATTCCTGAAGCAGCCATAAGCCCATGATGTTTTTGAGCAAGCGCGTCGTGCCACCGAATCCGCCCTCGTTGGTGACGTTCAGCGCCAATGCCTCGGCATTGATCACGGGGCGATCGATCTCTAAACCGAGCAGCGACCACGTTCCCGATGACAAATAGGCAAAATCCGATCCCGACGCTGGAACGCCCAAGACAGCGCACGCAGTATCATGGTGGGGCGTCAGCACGACCGGGATGCCGTTTGCGCTTCCTAGAATCTGTCCTGGTGCGCTGACCGGGGCAAATATCCGTTCTGAAATACCCAGCCGATCGAGTAGATTGAATGCCCATTCACCCGCGCCCGTATTGAAGCATTGAGTTGTCGTGGCGTTCGTAAACTCGTTGACCGGGACGCCCGTGAGCCAATAATAGAGGATGTCGGGGATCGTCATCAACCGCGCTGCGCTTTCGAGCATCGGATCATGGCGCTGGACGAGGCTGTACAACTGATAGAGCGTATTGAACGGAAGCATTTGAATCCCGGTCGCCGCGAACACGTCGGCGCGCGAAACTTTCGCAAATACGGCGTCCATCATGCCCTCAGTGCGCCGATCGCGGTAGTGAACCGGGTTGCCGAGCAAATTACCCACGCGATCGAATAACCCAAAGTCGATCGCCCAGGTATCGATCCCGATCGAGTCGGCACGTTCCGCTTTGTGGATTCCGCTTTGCACATCGTTCCATAACCGCAGAATATCCCAGTGGAGCGTGTCATGTGCCTTCACCGGGACATTCGGGAAGCGGTTAATTTCTTCGAGTCGGAGGCGCGATCCGTCGAAATGCGCGGCGATCACGCGGCCACTCTCCGCGCCAATATCGACAGCCAGGACCGTTTTCTCGATCATTTTATGGCTGCGTTTTGTAGTTGACACCCACGAAATTCACAGACGAAGGCGCAAGTGCTGCCGCCGCCACTTTATCGCCCTTGAGCGTCGCCAACAGATGTGCCGTTGCCAAGTGATTGATCAGATCATGGACGCGATCCATATCCCAAACGGCATCGGAACACACTGGAAAGAACGGCGTATTGACAAGAATTGGCGGGCACGCATCGACGAAGATGTAATGGTTGGCATCATCGAAGGTAGCCAATGCCTTTGATTTGCTGCTAATTTGGTCATAAAAGACATAGGCATCGCGCTCTGGAATCGTCGCTTGATCTTTTGTGCCAACCAGGATCATTGTGGGCACCGTAAAGGCGGCCAAACCACTTTTGCCAAAGATCGGCGCATTCCAGGGTGCCATCGCAACGACGGTCTTGATGCGCGGATCGGTGGTCGGCGGCCACAGTCCTTTGGGTGTTTCGGCGAGGCCGCGAAGTTTGGCGATCTGGTCGCCCGCATCACGAAGTAGGCACTCGTCTTGCGGTTGCAACGCTGGCGCGGGCTTACTGTCGCACCATGCAGCGAGTTCATCGAAGTCGAGCCGCGCACCGCCGGCGGCCATCGCCGTATATCCGCCGAATGAGTGACCACTGAGCGCGATATTTGCGGTGTCGATCATGCCTTCAAGCGCGCCACCCTTCGCGGTCAGGGTCTCCGCCTGCGCAATTTCACGCAAAATGTCGTTCGGACGCAAGGCAAAATTTTCGATGATCGTGGCCTGCGTGGTTCCGCCATTGCCACCGCCACCGCCGAGCAGCGCCGCCGCGTTGAGCGTGCTGCCAGGATGATCGGCAGCCATGACGACAAAGCCATACGATGCGAGGTGTTCGGTGTAAAACAAACTTTGCAGACGCAGGCCACCTAATCCATGCGAAAAGACGATCAGTGGATACGGCCCTTTGCTAGCGTCGGGTTTGGCGTTGAGCAGCGCATGACCCGCTAGCGCAAACGCACCAAAATGATACTGCACCGCTTCTTTCGCATTATCGGGGTTGAGCGCCGGATACCAGACCGTGACCGTCAATGGACGTTTGGCATCGGCGATGGTCAGGTCAAACGTGCCGACGGCGAATGGGCCATGCTTGGCATAGGTCGGCGCATCAGGGCGCGCCTGGGCGGTCGTCGTGCCAAAACCAGCGATTAGGGCGAATAGGACGAGCAAGATAAGAAAACGTGATTTCATGATTTTTCCTAATTAAGGGTGCAAAAGCGGATTATCGGCTCGATTGTCACTTTGGCTTGTCCAACCGGAATATCTAGGGGCAGATCCAAAGTCAGCCGCCGATCCGCATTTACCACGACGTTGATGATCACCGCATCCATTGGACACCCTCTCAACCAGTTCTACAACCGAACTTACGATTTGACCCATCAAAGACCACAGATTTAACTCACCCCCTCAGTCCCCCTCTCCGTCTTCACGGAGAGGGGGAAGCCAGCCCATACCCACTGCCAGGGGTGTTGCAAAGTCGTTTACCCCACCCCCAGCCCCTCCCCCTTTCATGGAGAGGGGCGCCCGGAGACGGTTGATTCCCCCTCTCCACGCCTGTGGGGAGGGGGCTAGGGGGTGGGGTGAATGGTGATCTCAACACTTCTCCCTGACTTTGCAACAGCCCATACCAACTGCGCCTATCGCTACATAATTTCGGTTGTAGAACCAGAATGGCTCTATTCTACCGCACATAGGCGGGTGGGTTGCCCCCATCAAGGGTGAAAACACGATCATTTGAATTCAATAGATCGAAATTTGCCCAGCCCCACATCCCCGATTAGAAAATCGTTCAGCCGTTGTAGTCTGCGCCGAAGACCTTCACCATCAGCGGGCCGATCGTCACACGGTTGGGTACCAAAATGTCCATGCCTTGAAAGACCTGCGGCGTCACATAGTGGTAATCGATCACGCCTTGGTGGATATTCTCTTTCGGGATGTCCTTGGCGTATAAACCGAGCCGCATCAACTGATCGAGCGTGAGATCGGTATGGATGTCGCTGCTCAGTTGCGACCAGAGGACGGGTGCTTGCACGATCAAATTGGGAATCATGTTGAGGTTGAGCACTTTGTCGCGGATAGCGGTGAGCACTTGCTGCTGGCGTTTGGCGCGATCCAGATCGCTGGACTGATGGCGGCTGCGCGCAAACTTGAGTGCCAATGCACCGTTCATGTGGATTTCGCCCGCCGGGATGCGCAGTGGATCGTAGCCGTAGTTCATGCTCGGATATTCAGGATCGTAGATCGGCGATGGCACGTTAATATCGACGCCGCCCACCACATCGACGGCGGCCATCACCGCCGAAAAATCGACCACCACGTAATTGTTGATGCGGATGCCGATGTTGTACTGCACGGTTTGCACGGCCAACTCCGGGCCAGAGCCGGGATGCGCCAGTTCGCCGATTGTGTAAGCGGAGTTGATGCGCTGCAAGCCATAGCCGTTGCCGACGACGGTATTGGGCGGCATCGTCACGAACAGATCGCGCGGCACACTGAGCATCCCGACCGAGTGCGTCGCGGGATCGATACTGACGATCATCAGCGTATCGGTGCGGAAAGCGGTGCCGCTTTCGCCGGGACGTTTGTCGATACCCATCAACAGGATCGTAAGACGCTGCCGTCCATCCCACGGTTGGATCGCCAGCGAATCGGTGGGCGCGGGTGATGGAGTCAACGCGGTGGTGGCGAGCGGCGTGGCAGTGATCGCACCGAGCAAAGGCAGCGTCGCCGATGCGGTGGCGGTTGACTCGGATTGTGCGGCCAGTGTTTGGTGCAGCCAAGCCGTGCTGAGGATCGAAGCGAATACAAAACTCAGGCTGGCGACGGCGATCAGGATATATAGCCAGTTGTGGCGACGAGTCGTCCGGCGGAGTCTATGTTTCGCGGGTGATAGCGGTAACGCGATAATCGGTACCGTTTGTTGAGCAGTCGCGTCGGGCGGAGGCGGCAAATGAGTGGCGATTTGCGTGTGCTCGAGGTCATCGTCGGTCGGCTGGTATATTTTGGCCTCGTGTGCGGGCATGGCTGGGCGTCCTGATTATGGCGGCGAAACAATTACTACGATTGTACTGGAAATGAGTCGCCGGAAAACAGACGGTTAGACAACGTATCCCATACGGGAAGCACACCACATCGGACAATGGGAAGATTGAAAAGTCTCAGAACTTGGCTCTCCACCCTATAGGATATCGAGTTGAGTGCAGTATTTGAATGTGATTTGCGACCAGATCGAATGCGCGATAGAATATGCGTTCTAATGCAGGAGGGGAAATGGTCACTATTCTGGTACAAAACCCGGTGGATATGCGAGCCAATCAGCAGACAGATATGCAGAGCGCCCTGAAGGGTTTTCGGACTATCCCTGGCGTGGGCAAGGTGGTCGCGCGCGATTTGTGGAACCTCGGCTTTCGGACGGTGGCCGATCTCAAAGATCGTGACCCGGAAGCGATGTATGTGCAGCATTGTACATTTCAGGGTGCGGAGGTCGATCGCTGCATGTTGTACACGTTTCGCTGCGCAGTGTACTTTGCTTCGCATGAAGAACATGATCCAGACTTGTTGAAATGGTGGAATTGGAAATAGATTGGCGGTGCTGGTGGCGCGTTAAAACTAAATTGAAATGCACCCTACATAGAGCAACGAAAATGGGGACAAAAAAAGAAAGCTGCTCACCGGGGGAGGATGAGCAGCGGGAAAAAATAAGTGTATTTAAGTTTGGAGGTCGCGGTCAAAAAATCTATTAAGGGGAGTTTAATTCGTGGACGGGAAAAGGCAAGGTTTTATCCGCGAATAGTATTGAGATTGCATTGATTTGTACTTAAAGAAATTTTGCACATTAATTCTTTATCAATTTAGAACACAATTTCTAGTCAAATTCGCGGCTCGATTTTGGCTCGGCCTTTGTGCTAGAGTCCATTAGAATCTTTTTTGGGAGTTTTTTCTATGGATATTCAACATCGGCACGCCTGGGCGCTCAGCCCTGAAGAGGCCGTGGCCGCACAAAATATGCTGGCCGCCGAAGTGATCTATGATCGCCCGATCGCGCTAGATGCGGTGCGGTTGGTGGCAGGCGTAGATGTCAGCGTCAAAAACGAGGTGTCACAGGCGGCGATCGTCATTGCGGAATTTCCGTCGCTGAAGCCGATCGAAACGGTGCGCTGGCAAATGCCGACGCCCTTTCCGTATATTCCCGGCCTTTTGACTTTCCGCGAGGGGCCGGTGCTCGAAGAAGCGTTCAAGCGGGTGGAACATGTACCCGATGTCTTGATCTTCGATGGGATGGGGCGCGCACATCCTCGCCGGATGGGAATCGCCACGCACATGGGCGTGCTGCTGCAAAAACCGACGATCGGCTGTGGCAAAACGCTGTTCGTCGGCAAATATATCGAGCCTCCGAACGAGCGCGGCGCATACGAGAATCTCGTGCATCGCAGCGAAGTGATCGGCGTGATCTTGCGGACACGGCCAAACGTGAAACCCGTGTATATTTCGGTCGGCAATCTGGCCGATCTGCCGACTTCGATCGAACTGGTGATGCGCTGCACAACCAAATATCGCCTGCCAGAGCCGATCCGGATGGCACACAACGCGGCGGGTGAGTTTCAATAATTAGAAAAGTACGGCGCCTGGATCAAATCCACCGCCACCGATATATAATGACGGTGCGGCCAATACCGCAATTTGTCCGCGCATAGAAAGGGGAAAACGTGATGAACTCCGCTCCTGTTTCGATGTCAGTCTCACTTACGGGGCTGACCCTCCATGTCAAGGATGTTGACAAGTCGCTCGCCTTCTACAGCAAATTGCCGGGCGTGCAGGTACAAGTTCACCGCTCTGGTGACTTCGCGCTCCTGCGGCTGGGCGAGATGCGGCTGGGCTTGCTGCGCCATGATACGGGCGCGTTCCATATCGAGTTGGAAACCGAAAATCTGGATAACCTTTACGAATACCTCAAGTCGATCGACTTTCCCGTCAGCGGGCCACCAACTGTCAAGAATTGGGGCGAGCGGGACTTCCTGGTAATCGATCCGGATGGCAACATGGTCGAGTTCGGAGCGTTCGGCGACCATCCGACTGCGACGAATGGCGGTGACTGGCAGAAAAAATAAGGGTCGTCCGCTGATTCTGCGTCAGGGGAGAAGGGCCAGCGTGTGCCCTGCGTTTACCTACCTGACGCGCTCCAAGCCGACAAGTTGTGTTTTTGCAATATTATCAATAGCAATTAATCATGATCTGGAAGAGACGCTTTAAACCCCGCAGCCCCTTTCCACCGTTTGGGCGTGGAAAAGAGGCTGCGGTGTTATGATCTATTTGACCTCGTATGCCGTGCCATCGACCACCACGATGATATGGTTGCCGAGGGCGAACACCGCACCCAGTTCGGGATGCGCGTCAAGCAGTTTGAAATATTCGTCGCTCAGGAAGCCGATCGGCGTCAGCGGCATTTTATCGGCCACGTACTGCGTATCGACCCACACGCCGTTTTGATTGCGGAATGTTCGATCACCGACCTGCTGGATGGGCGCGGCACTGACCGTCGTCGTACCGTTCGCGGATACTTTGGCGGCCATCGTGGGGGCAGCGGCGGGCGCGGCTGCTTGCGCCTGACTATTCGCGCTGACGGCGGCATCGACGGCACCGCTGCCACTTTGCGGGGCGTTCACACCGCTGTAGGAGATGGGCGGCTGCGTACCAGGGATTCCGCCTTGAAGCTGAATATCGCTTTCCTGGATCAGATAGGCGGTGTAGGGCGTGATGATGCCGTAGCGGACACTCAAGCGCACGACCTCATCGACCAGTTCTTTGGTTTCGCCATGCAGCCGAATCTGATTGAGCAGGTAGCCGATCTTGCGAGTCGCCCACAGCCGCGCCACGAACGTCTGACCGCCCGCGTTGGCCGGAAAAGTCTGCGCGGGGAAGGTGATCGTCTGCGCTTTGTCGCCCTGTTGACCGGTTAGCGTGATCGTGGCCGCACCCTCGCCTCGGAAGCGCCCGACCACGATCAACTGGGAGCCGATGAACAGATCGGGCAGCGGCGTGGTCGGATACATATCATCGACGGTGGCCGCGCCAAAATCGAGTTTGATGTTGGTCAGGACGGGCGCGGTGATTTTGTTGTAGAGTGCGCTCACAGAAGCCTCGACATTTTCGGTCGGGCGCACATATACGCTCGCACCGTGAAAATCGGTCGAGAGCGAGTCGAGCAGGAACGTGTTCACATCATCGCCGACGCCGAATGTGAAGATTCGCACGTTCGGTGAGGCTTTGCTATGGGCGTTGCCGAGGATCATCCCTAAATCGGTGACGCCTTCGGTGGGTACGCCATCGGTCAGGAACAGCACCGTCGTCTGGCGCGTCGAGTCGATCATGCTCAGCGCGCTGGTCAACGCGCCGTTGATGTCGGTGCCGCCCTCTGCATTCAGGCCATTGACCCACTGAGCAGCCGCGCTCGCCTGATCGACCGTTTGCAGCGACTTGGCGAAGATGCGCATCCCGGTGCTGAACACGATTACGTTGAAGCGATCTTGCGGGTTCAAATGCTTGAGCACATAGCCGACCGCCCCGCGCGCCTGATCCCACTTCGGCCCTTGCATCGAGCCGGACTGATCGAGCACGATGACCACGTCTTTGGGGATCACAGTGGCGGCGGCGGCGCTGTTGGGCGGCGTCAACATCAGCATGAAATAGCCGTCTTCGGTGGCACTGGCGCGATACGTCAGCAGATTCGCGCTGATCGCTCCGCTCGCCACGCCGTAGAACAACTGAAAGTCGGCGGCGGCGTGGAAGTTGGTGGCCTCGAAGCCCGCCTTGAAGTGATGATCGTCGATGCGGGCGATGCCCACCATCGGATCGGGCGAATAGACGCTGCTGATCGGGTCTTTGCTGGTGGCATCGAGCGCGACGCTCATTTGCTGGATCGGCAGATGACTCAGAAAGTCGAGGCGCAGCGGGAAGCCATAGCTGATCAGGCCGCCCTCCGCCGTCAGCAGGTGGCTGTAGGTGATCTGGATTTTGCGATCGTCATGGGGTGGGATCGGGAAGACGTTCGCCTGGATCGCGGCTTGCCCGACATATTGCAGCAGCGCCGGATCGCGCAAGCGGCGAACGGTCTCGTTATAAATCGCGCGCGCCTGATTCGCGTCAAGGATTTGCGCCTGGATCGGCTGCCCGTTGACGAACATGGTCAGGTTGGAGACGGCAGCACCGGGAGGCAGCGGGAATAGATACGCACCTTCGGCCGGTCGATCGCCCAGGTTGACGAAATCCTGCTCGATGGTGGTCACGGCCACCTGATCGGTCACGGTCACGTTGACGCGATACGAGCGGATGATCACGCCGTTACTGGGGATGGGCGGCGGTGGTAATGGCTGCGGCGGCGGAAAGGGCGTGACTGGGATCGGCACGATGGGCGGTTGGGGTGCGAGCGGCGTCATGGATGGCTCTTGAAAGCGCGATCCGTCCGTGTTTGCGCTCGATCGAATAGTCGAAACGGTCAAGCCGAGTAACATTACAATCGCCAAAGAAAACGAGACGGAAAACAAAATCGGTGTGCGTCGCATCGCCTGCTCCTCCTGATGGGTTGGTGAGCGCCCAAATTGGATCGGCTCACAGGGTTTGAATCAGGAACGCTGAGTGCGATCGAAAAGTTCCCTGGATGCCGCAAAATATTTTGTGATGGTTCGCGGACGCGACAGGCCGCCGTCTGTTCGTTTCCGCGAATTTAGATACAATTGCCCTGGGAGATCGTTTTTTCAAAAAATCGATTGGGACAAGCCCCCAAACCCCTGGAGGCGCAGATTCCGAGCACCGGAGATCGGAGTAACCCGAGTACTGAGCTAAGAAACAGGAATGGAGTGAACGCCCCGAAACCCATAATCTCTGAACCGACTATGGGGATAGTACATATCACGATTGGACGTGCGCGCGTTGTACATATCGTAGAGCCACGAACCGGCGCGCAGCACCCGAGGCACCGCCGCGCTCATATCGTTCGCTTCTGGATGATAATAATCCGTTACCGTCCACTCCCACACGTTCCCACTCATATCCAGCACCTCATAGGGCGATGCCCCACCCGGGAAAATACCGACCGTACTGGTTTGGCCGATGCCCGTCTCGCTCGTATTGCCTTTCTCTGCATCGAAATCGCCCTCGTAAGGGTATGCGCGACCATCCGTCCCGCGCGCCGCTTTCTCCCATTCGGGTTCCGTCGGCAGCCGGATTTCGTAACCGAGTTTCGCACTCAACCACGCACAAAAGGCCATCGCCTCGTACCATGACACGTTCTCACACGGGTGATTCCCAAACTTGAAATCTTGTTTGCCTGGCCCGCCACGCTGCTGTTCCAGGCCATCTGTATGCAATCCCCGCCACCAATCCTCGTTTTTGAAACCGTCCGGTGCGTCGATAAACGCCTGAAACTGCTTATAGGTGATCGGATATTTGGCAATTTTGAAGGTGGGTAGCATCATGGGTTTTTCGCCATTCTGAAAGATAAATCCCCCACCTAGTACTTCGCACCAGAAAATATCGGGCAAGCCATCGGCGCGCAAACCCACACCGCGACGTGGATCGCCTAATCCGGAAAGCAATCTACCTATCTTGGCCCGTCCATGCGCACCAATTCCCTTACCTTGCAGCAGGTCTAACGAAATCGGGATTGCTGCATCACCAAATTTTGTTACACCACTCGCTGCAATATTCGACGTTTCGTCATCGGCATCAGCCGCCAATCGTACGAGCGGATCGATCACGCGTGGGGAGTTCAGGCGACTCAGCGTTTGTGCGACCAGCCGACGTTTCCCCACATCGGGTGATCCGACCAACGCTACCGACCGTTCCTCGATCGCCATTCGCGTTGCTTCATCGACTTTGTTCCCTTCTTCGACGCACCACAGTGCCAGCCAGGGATTGATATCGGCTACCGCGCCCGCCAATGCGCTCGGATCATCCGTCAGCCCAGCCACTTGGATGAAAGTCTCCGCCCACCAATCATCTTTGGCATAGTCGAGTGGATCGCGTTTGAGGAAAGTCTGGGCAAACCGATCGCCCAGACCTTTGGTGCCTAATTTCTCCTTGATTGCGGCCTTCAAGGCACGGGCGGCGAAATGTTCCTGCACGGTTTGATGTGGGGCAAAGCGATAAACATCCTCGCCCATCAAAAGGCCGTTCGCAAGCAGGGCGTCGAAAATCGGTTCTTCGCCAATCACCTCGATCGCGGCGTTGCGGGTGATCGTGATCGCCGTGTCTTTGTGCATGGCTAAAGCGATTTGTTCCAGTGCCACTAGTACAGCAAAGCGGAAATGGCAATAGAGATCACGAGGGTGTAAACTGGACAAGCAATCCATCAAACAGGTGAGGGTAAGATGCCCGGTCCGCGAGCGAGGCCCATTCAACTCAGCGAGAAGGAACGCGCGATTTTA
>JBBRMW010000177.1:0-12780 GCA_038230635.1 Aggregatilineales bacterium
GTTAGGGTGTCTTCGCCTTTCTGACACACGCCACATTCACAATTATGAATCTCACGCCCCATGTTGTGCGCTCTCGCCCTTTTTTTGATGCGCCTATTTTACCAAGCTTGTGTGGGATTCTATACTTTTACGTGCCCTAAGAACAGAATACAGCCTTGGGCTCAGGCTGTCAAGCATTTTGTCAGCAAGCCGCTTCATCTGCCGATTTTGGTACAAAACTCTATACAGGGGTATACATTAGCGTTGCGTCAATAATACTCAACAATCCGGGTTCGGCGGCGATGAGGATTTTTCAGGTGCTCGACAAAAAAGACGCGCAATGGTGGATTCTGGAAGCGCAGCGACATCCCGAAGCGGCCACCGATTTGATCCGCCTGTTGGCCGATCGGCTGGCCTCGCTCGATCGGCAAAACGAAGACCTACGCGGCGAATTGATCACAATCCGGCGCAAAGTGCGTGGTGAATCAGGCGGCGCTGAAGTCGAGGGGTTGCGCGAACGTGTCCGTGAACTGGAAGCGGCGATCCATGACAATCGCGGGACTCGGCGTATGCTCGTCTATGCGCCGGGGCGGATCGAGGCGAACTTAGCAGTGGGCGCGCTGCCCGCCGAAGGATTAGGCCGCGAACTGGCCGCCGATGTCGCGCTTTTGATGAGTGATGCGACGGCGCGCCTGTTCGCCTTTTGCAATGATTCGCGCGTGTACAGCGTCAAACTGGCCGATCTGCCCGCGCCAGAGTCGGAGGCGGCGCGCTTCGATCAGCCGCGTGGCGTGACCACGATTCTCAACCAAACGTCTTTCGATCACAATCGCTATGTGACGCTGTTGTCGGCAGGTGGCTGCGCCTACAGTGTCTTGGCGGGAACGCTCAACCGCGCCGCCGCTCGCAACGAACCGCTGATCCGCAACTTGCTGCCTGACGATCCGATCGTGGCCGCCGCACCCTCCAACAACGACGATCTGTGCGCGATCTCGCGGCGCGGACGGTGGCTGCGCTTCCCGGAGAAGACACTGGCAGGTACGGGCAGCCTCGTCATGGAACTGCCAAAAGGCGATCGACTGGTCGCCTTATTTGCGCCGGACGGCGACTCGGATATGATGTTTTTGACGAGCGACGGCAAGGTGTTTATCCGTGAGGCTTCGGCGCTGCCCGCCCGCAAAACGCCGGGACGTTCGGCGGGCATGATCTTCCGCGATCACGAGGTGTTGGGCGCGGCGACGTTGGGCACGCTGCATGTGCTGACGCGGCGCGGACGCCTGCTGACGATTCAACCGAGCCAGATCGGTCATCGTGCCCGCACCGACGAGGGATTGCCGCTGCCCGGCTTGCTCGCCGACGACGCGCCGATCACGTATTGGGCGGGTTGAACGGCACGGCAAAATGTCTGATATGCGCGCGCGCGTGCGTGCCTACTGCCTGCGCCATGACTTGCTCGTGCCCGGCGCATTGGTGATCGGCGTATCGGGCGGCGCGGATTCGTTGACACTGCTGCACTTGCTGCACCGTTTGCGCGCCGAGTTCCAGCTCGCGCTGCATGTCGCCACTTTCGATCATCGCTTGCGGGGTGCTGAGAGCGCCGCTGATGCCGAATTCGTGCGCGCCATCGCCGAAAAGTGGGATATTCCGGTCACGGTGGGCGGCGGCGATGTGGCTGCGTTAGCCGCCGCACAACATATCGGGATCGAGGCGGCGGCGCGATCGGCACGGTATGCGTTTTTGCGTGATGTGGCGCGGACGGTGGGTGCGGCACAGATTGCCGTCGGCCATAACCGCGACGATCAGGCGGAGACGGTGCTGATGCACGTTTTGCGCGGGACGGGTTTGGCGGGATTACGCGGAATTCTGCCCCTGAGCGATCTCGAAGATCGGCAGGTGATTCGCCCGCTGCTCGCCACGCCGCGCGCCGCCATTGATGCCTACGCCGCCGAATACGATCTCCATCCGCGCACTGATGCGACGAACGCCGACACACACTATCTGCGAAATCGGCTGCGCCACGACGTGCTGCCGAGCTTGCGCGCGATCAATCCGGCGGTGGACGAGGCATTGGCGCAGACTGCCGAAACCGCGCGCGCCGATTATGATCACTTGCTGGCGAGCCTGAACTTTCCAGCGGATACCGATCGGATCGGGCGTGAAGCGTTTGCAGCGCTTTCGCTCAGCGCGCAACGAATGCTAATCCGCGAAATGGCGCGGCGTTTGATTAGAGAAGTGCCCCCATTTTTGGGCGTTGAGGACGCGATCGACTGGATCGGATCGGCACGTCCGGGCGAGTCGATGCGAATGCCCGACGGATTGATCGTGCGGCTCAGTTTTGACGCGATCCACTTTGCCGCTGAGACATCGGATGGCGCGAGTGCCGCGCTTTTTGATGCACCCGCACTGCTCGATCCGACGCCGATCCTGATCGGACTGCCGGGCGTGATTGCGCTTGCCGATGGTTGGCGACTGCACAGTGACCGACTCGCGGCGGATGCCGATCTCGCCGCGATATTTGCCGATCCGCTGTGTGGGGTTTTGCGCGTACCGTCGAACGCCGTGTTCAGCCTGCGGACGCGCCACATCGCCGATCGCTTCGAGCCGGGCGGCATGAGCGGCGCGAGTCAAAAGCTGAGCGATACGCTGATCAACATGAAAGTGCCCGCGATGTGGCGTGATCGTGTGCCGCTGCTGACGATTGACGATCGGATCGCGTGGTTCGTCGCACCAACGGCGGTGGGTCTACGGGCGCGTGTCGCCGAGCCTTTCATGGTGCGGGAATCGCGCGAGTCGGTGTGGGTGTTTCGGTTTGAGCGTTGAACTCACACCGCGATCCTCTGAAGAACCTCACCCCCCAGCCCCCTCTCCGTAATCACAGCGAAGGGGCGTTCAGACGTCTACTCGTCCGCAGAATTTGCGTAGGGCTGCATTCCCACGCGGATGGCGTCGATGATTCCGCCTTCGACGGCTTTGCGCGCCTGACCAATCGCGTTTTTGATGCCCTTCGCGTTGCTGCGGCCATGTCCAATGATCACGACGCCGTTGACGCCCAGCAGTGGCGCGCCGCCCGTCTCGAACGGATCGACCTGCTTATAGACACGCCGAAGGGCTGGACTGACCAGGATCGCGCCGATCGAGATCAGCGGATTGCCTTTGAATGACTCTCGCATCAGTCGGAACAACGTATCGCCCAGCGCTTCCATCGACTTGAGCGCGATATTGCCCACAAAGCCATCGGCGACGATCACATCGGCATGACCATCGAGCATTTCTTTCGGCTCGACGTTACCGACGAAATTGAGTCCGCTGGCGGCCAGCAGCGGCGCGGTCGCCTTGACGAGTTCGTTGCCCTTGCCCTCTTCTTCGCCGTTGGAGAGCAAAGCCACGCGCGGCGACTCGCTGCCCAGCACATTTTGCGCGTAGAGGCTGCCCATGATGCCGAATTGGAGCAGCCAATCGGGGCGCGCATCGGCGTTTGCACCGAGATCGAGGAGGATCACGGTTTTGCCGCCGATGCTGATCAGCGAACTGAGCGCGGGTCGCTTGACGCCCGGAATCCGGCGCAGCGTGCTGAGCGTGGCGAGCGCCAATGCCGCGCCCGTGTTCCCCGCGCTGACGAAGGCATCGGCTTTGCCATCGCGCACCAGCATCATGCCAAGCGCCATGGACGAGTCTTTTTTGGTGCGTCCAACCTGACTCGGTTTGTCGTGCATATCGACGGCTTGCGGCGCGTGGACGATTTCGAGCGGCAAACCCGCGACATCGTGCTTGGCGAGTTCATCGCTGATGCGCGTTTCGTCGCCAATCAGGATAATCGGCTCTTTCCAGGTTTGGGCGGCCAGCACAGCGCCAGCCACATCGGGAACGGGACAATTATCACTGCCCATCGCGTCGAGCACAATTCGCATGAAGATTACCTATCCGTGTCAGGTTACGCAGTCACCTCAGCCCTCTCCCCGCCACGGCGAGGGAGCGTCAAGAGGTGCTGCAAATAATACGCGATTCGTGCCAAGTTCCCAAAAACACCCGAATACCAAATCGTTCAGTTGACCGAAAATGGCCGCATATCGTCCTTCATGCGCGGGCCGGTGTCGAGTAGCGACTTAAGAATCTGCGCCTCGCGCTGCAACATTCGATATTCGCTTTGGAGGAGTGCGACCAAATCGGGCATATCGAGCAGTTCTTGCTTGTCTTTCATCGGCGTTCGCAGGACGATCGCCGTCAAAAAAGCCAACGTTTGCGGATCGGTCGGGACGGTGCCGAGATCGAGTTCGACATTGCCGAGCGTCGCCAGGGTTTCCAGATAACGGCGCAGCAGCGGGATCAACCGGATAGCGGCGTTGTGCGCATCCGGGTCGTCGGCGCGCGTTAGCGGGTAATCTTCGACGCGGCCCACCATATATGGCGATTCCTGGTGCACATCAAGAATTTTGAAGCGTCGATAGCCCAGCGTCACAATGTTCAGGCGGCCTTCGGACAAACGCTCGACTTGCCGGATATGCGCGGTCGTGCCGATCGGGTAGATCGTCGCATCACCGCCAACTTCTTCGCCGGAACGGATCAATACCACGCCGAATGGCTGCGCAGCGTCGATGCAATGGGTGATCATTTGCTTGTAGCGCTCCTCGAAGATGTGCAGGGAGAGCGACATGCCGGGGAATAATACCGTATTGAGTGGAAACAGCGGCAATTCTTGTGGATCGCTCACGGTTAAACTGTACCTCGTCTGCGGAGCGGATCGGACGGTGAGTCATTCGTGATTCGTAGGAGATTGTAAGATCAGCGGGGAGTGGCTGCCAAATGCGCGGGGCGCGTTTTTGGCACTGAAACAGAATCTGGTCGAGCAATGATTATTGGAGAGACGGGCGGACGCAGCTGTAGGGGCGGCCCGGTGTGGCCGCCCGTTTTTGAAACGATGGATGCGGCAAGCCGCGTCCCTACATGTACCAAGTTAAGCACTTTGTCTCGCATCGTGACGGGCGACCACGCAGGGTCATAGGCGTGAAGCTAAGGGGAGACGGTGCGAGGTGCGGGAGGCGTCGTCATGGTGAGATGGACGAGGCAGGCCTCGTCCCTACCCCAGACGCCGTTTTTGTAGGGACGAGGCCTGCCTCGTCCGTCCACTGGATTTCACAAAACCCGACCATGACCGCCGCCGTTCCTTAGCTTCACGCCTATGACCACGCAGGGTCACCCCTACAATGACGCGGCTTTTGTAGGGGCGGCCCGATGTGACCGCCCGATTTTTCGCCTTAACTTGGTGCATATGGGATGCGGCAAGCTTCGTTTTTACCTAGAATCCGCTCAGCTTGCTCAGATCGGCGCGACCGCTCGCCAATGCCGCCACGAATTGCAGCAGCGCCAGTCGGTTTTGGCGGATCGCCACATCCTCGTCCATCACCAGGACACCGTTGAAAAAGGCCGTGATGGCGGGCACGAGCGGCACAAACGCGCGCAAGAACGCATCGACGTTATCGCCGGGGCGGGGTTGCACCGCCGCCGCCGCCATGTACAGGTTCAGCGACTCGGAGGGCGTCAGGTGCATCGGATCGAGCGTGTAGGTTTCTGGCTCTTTGCGCGTGATCCGCACGCAGCGCGCATACGCATCGAGCGTCTCCGGCCAGTCGGGACGCGCGACCCAGGCGGCCAGTTCGCGGATGCCGGCCAACGCGCGATACGGGTTGTGGCTTTGCTCGGCCAGCACCGCATCAACGACATCGAACGGCAGCTTGACCTCATCGAGCAGCCACACGCGCAGCCGCCCCGCGATGAAGTTCAGCACCTCGGCACGAATCGGCGCTTCGGCGGTCACGGGCAGCACCGCCGCCACTTTTTCGAGCGCGGCCCGCAAATCGAGATCGATCTTGCCTTCGATCAACAATTGCACGACGCCGAGCGCCGCCCGTCGCAGCCCATATTGATCGGCGGTGGCCGTCGGCACGAGACCGACCGCGAACAGCCCGACGAGGCTGTCGAGTTTGTCGGCGAGCGCGAGCAGTGTCCCGGCTTTGCTTTTGGGCAGTTGATCGCCCGCATTGCGCGGCAGGTTCGACTCGAAGATCGCATCGGCCACTACTGCCGAATAACCCTCAAGGATCGCGTATTCGCGCCCCATGATGCCTTGCAGTGCGGTCATTTCGACGACCATATGTGAGGCGAGATCGGCTTTGGCGACGGCTGCCGCCTCCAGCGCGATCGCTTGATGGGCTTCGGTCAGGTGCAGCAGTTCGCCGAGCGGCTTGACCAACGCCAGCACGCGCATATTCTTGTCGTACATCGAACCGAGCCGCTCCTGAAACACGAGCGTTCGCAGCCGGGGTAAAAAATCGCTGAGCTTGTGCGCCCGATCATCGCGGAAGAAGAAATCGGCGTCGGTGAAGCGCGCCACCAACACATGTTCGTAGCCTTTGATCACCTCGTCGAGATGTTCGGCGTCGCCGTTGCGGACGGCAATAAAATACGGCAGCAGTTTGCCATCGGGACCCGTCACGGCGAAATAGCGCTGATGTTTGCGCATGACCATCACCAGGACATCGAGCGGCAGTTCGAGGAATTTGGCATCGAACGTGCCGCGCAGCGCCGTCGGCTGCTCGACCAAGTTGGCAACTTCATCGAGCAGTGCCTCATCCTTGATGATCGTCCCACCCACTTCGGCAGCCAACTTTTGCACGTCCGCCCAGACTTTGTCGCGGCGCACTGTTCGATCGAGCAAGATTCCGTTCGCCGTCATCTGTGCCAGATAATCGGCGGCATCCGCGATCGTCAGATCGGGCGATCCGGCGGGTCGTGTGCCGCGCGAGAAGTTGGCAGTTGGCACGCCCGCAAACTCGAACCGAATCAGCGCGCCGCCAAGCAGCGCCGTGATCCAGCGGATCGGGCGCGAAAAGGTGACGCCACTGCTGTTCCAACGCATCGACTTGCCGAACTTCAGGCCGCCGATTAGCTCAGGCAAGCGCTTCGCCAGCACCTCGATCGCGGGCTGGCCGGGCGTCTTAACGAACGCCGTCACGTATTCGCCGCCATCGATCGCGCGCTTTTCGAGCGATTCGACCGTGACGCCCTGCTTTTTGGCGAAGCCTTCCGCCGCTTTGGTGGGCTTGCCCTCTTTATCGAAGGCAACGCTTGCCGACGGCCCACGCACGATCTCCTCGCGGTCGGGCTGCATCGGTGCGACGCCATGCGCGATCACGACGAGGCGGCGTGGCGTCGCCAGGATTTCGAGTGCGCCGTGTACCAGTTTCAGATCGTCGAACAGGGCGGGGACGCTCGCGTTCAACTGGGCCAGCGCGTCATCGACATCGGCGGCGGGCAATTCCTCGACGCCGATCTCCAACAGCAAATCGGCAGGCAGGGTCGGCGGCGGCGCACTGAGCGCGGGTTCGGTGGCGGCGCGCGCTACGGCCACCGTCCACGCCTTGCCATTCTCGATCAGCGGATGGTCAAGTTGCGTGCGCTGTTCGGCATAGGCTTTGGCGACGTTGCGGGTCATATCGCGCAGGCGACGGAAATAGCTGGCGCGCTCCGTGACGCCGATCGCGCCGCGCGTATCGAGTACATTGAACAGGTGGCTGCACTTGAGCACGTAATCGTAGGCCGAGATCACCAACCCGGCGGCCAACGCAGATCGGCTCTCGTGTTCGTAGGTGTCGTAAACCTTGCGGAGCGCATCCACATCAGCGATCTCGAAATAGTATTTGCTGTGTTCCCACTCGCTGCGTTTGAACACATTCGCATAGCTAACGCCGGGTGTCCACTCGATGTCCCAGACGGCGTTTTTATCCTGAAGCGCCTGGACGATTCGTTCCAATCCATAGGTGATCTCGACGCTGACCAGATCGACGGCGAGGCCGCCCGCTTGCTGAAAATACGTGAACTGCGAAATTTCCTGACCGTCGAGCCAGACTTCCCAGCCCAAGCCCCACGCACCCAACGTTGGGTTTTCCCAGTTGTCCTCGACGAAGCGAATATCGTGCTTTTTGGCGTCGATCCCGATCGCGTCCAGGCTGCGCAGATAGAGTTCCTGCGGATTGCCTGGATCAGGCTTGAGGATCACCTGATACTGATAGAACGACTGCATCCGGTTCGGATTTTCGCCGTAGCGGCCATCGTCGGGGCGCACACTCGGCTCGACGTAGGCCACGCGCCAGGGTTCGGGGCCGAGCACGCGCAAGAGGGTCGCGGGGTTGCTCGTACCCGCGCCGACCTGGATGTTATAGGGCTGCCACAATATGCAGTTCTGCTCCGCCCAAAAGCGATGCAGCGCCATGATCACGTCTTGAAACGAGGAAACGGCCATAACGGAAAAGCTCCGATTTGATGTGCTTGAAAAAGAATCGTTTCCGCGATTATACCGTTCCCTTGCCCGTCGTTACAGGGTGATCTCATAGTCTCGCATTTTGTGGCAGTTAGCGGACGAGGCGGTTGGCGGACGCGGCAGGCCGTCGTCCCATATGCACCAAGTTAAGGCGAGACACCGGGCGACCCTGCGTGGTCGCCCCTACAATGACGCGGCTTTTGTAGGGGCGACCCTGTGTGGTCGCCCGTTAAAATGCGATCTAAGAAAATGACTATTGGACAAGTTTTAACGATCGGGGCGCGCCGTTGTGCTTAACTTGGTGCCTATGGGACGAGGCCTGCCTCGTCCCTACAGGAATGGGGGGTGTTTCGATCGGATTGAGACGAATTGGTGCAGATTGCATGTTGAAAAAACTATTCGCGCTTATAATCACGGCAACGGAGGCAACCCTTTTCATGAAACATAAATCTGCGATCGCATTTCTCGCTATGATCGTATTGATCGGCGCGGCGGCATTCCCTGGTACTTCGCACGCGCAGGTCACCTATACGACCTACATCGTCCAGCCGGGCGACAACCTCTATCGGATCGGACTGAAATTCGGCATCCGCGCCGATAAGCTCGCGCAAGCCAACGGGATCGTCAATCCGAACCTGATCTATTCAGGGGAGCATTTGATCATCCCCGGCGGCTCGATCGTCCCACCGGTCGTGGCAACGGCGGCGGCTACCAGCGACGGCTCGGTCACGGCCACACCAGAGCCACCTAGCAACCCCGCACCAACCACTTATATCGTTCAAATTCACGATAATCTGTATCGGATCGCGCTCAAGTTCAACACGACGATCTTTATCCTGTCGCAGTTGAATGGCATCGCCAACCCGAACGTGATTTATATCGGGCAAGTGCTGCGGCTGCCCAACCCCGGCGCAATCGTCAGTGGCCCCGTGCCGAATATGGCCGTGCCAGCCAGCACCGTCGATGCCAGCCAACCCACAAATCCGACGGTGGCGGCTACGCCTGAAGTCGCCGCAACCGAGGCCATCGTACCCGCCGCGACTGAAGCGGTGACGACGGTTGCCACCGCTGCGCCCACTCAGGCGAGCGGCGGCGGCCAAAGCGGCGTCGCGCAGGTCGCGGTCGCGGCTAATGTCGGGTTCGCGGTGGGCGTCGTGGTCAAGCCCGGCCTTGATTTAAGCAGCGGCGCCCAAACGATCAGCACGCTGGGCGCAACGTGGGTACGCCAAGTGGCGGACTGGCGCACGCTCGAAAAGGCACAGGGCACGCTCGATTATTCATCGCTCGATGGGCTGATCGCGGCGTATAGTTCGGCCAATTTGAAGGTTCTGCTGACGTTGACGAATGCGCCGGATTGGGCGCGTCCGACCAGCCAGGAAGATGGCCCGCCCAGCGATTCGGGCACGTTTGCGGCGTTTGCAGGCGCGATTGCTGAACACTTCAAGGGTCAGGTGAGCGCGTATGAGATTTGGAACGAGCCGAATCTACGCAAGAACTGGAACGGGCGTCCGCTGAGCGCGGCAGGTTATGTCGAGCTGCTGCGCCGCGCGTATACCGCGATCAAGGCGGTCGATCGGGGCGCGCTGGTGATCAGTGCGGGACTGTCGCCGACGGGCTTCAACGATGGCGTCAATGCGATCGATGATCGCGTTTTCCTCAAGCAAGCGTATACGGCGGGAATCGCCAGCTATGTAGACGCGATCGGCGTGCATCCGGGCGGCTGGGCGAATCCACCCGATTCAAGCTGCTGTCAGGCGTCACCGGGCGTGACGGGTTGGTTCAACAGCCGCAGCTTCTATTTCCGCGACACGCTGAGCGACGATCGCCAAATCATGAAGGATAACGGCGACAGCGCCAAATTCATCTGGGTGACGGCGTTCGGATGGGGCGCGAACGAAGGGGTCGCGGATGCCAGCACGGTGAACGACAACAGCTTCGGCTTCGTCAAGTTCACATCGCAGGCCAAGCAGGCGCAATATGTGACGCGGGCGCTCGAAATCGGACGCGATCTGTCGTTTGTCGGGCCGATGTTCGTGGACAACCTGAACGGTTGTCAGGCGGCGGGCAGCGATGCGTCAGCATCGGGATTCTACCCGTGCTACTATGCGCTGCTGGATGCGAGTGGCAGCCCGCGCCCGGCGTATCAGGCAATCGGGGCGTTCAAGAAGTAAAAGTCACCTCACCCCCTCAGCCCCCTCTCCGTACTCTCGGAGAGGGGGAGTTGGTTGCTGATCCCACGAATTTATGGTCAAACCAATCAAAGGCCACGTATGTCTAGGTTTGCCTTCCGACTCCCCCTCTCCGTCATCACGGAGAGGGGGCCGGGGGGTGAGGTGACTGCGCGAAGTTTGACTGGTTTCACCATTAGATGCAATCGCCCTGTGCGTCAGTTCATTTCGATGCCGCCATCGACGTTGAGCGCCTGACCCGTGATGTAATCGGCATCGCCTGAACACAAGAACGAGACTGCCGCGCCCAGATCGGCAGTGGTCGAGGCGCGCTTGAGCGGGATATTCTCGACCGTTTTGGCGAACCAGCCACCTTCGTCCAAGCCGAAACGCGCCGCCTGCGCCTGATCGATTTCCTTCCACATGGGAGTCGGTGCGACGCCCGGACAGACCGCGTTGACGTTGATGTTATAGGGTGCGAGGAACAGCGCGGCGCTCTGCGTGATGCTGATGACGCCCCATTTCGAGGCCGAATAATGTGCGGCGTAGGGGCGGCCACCGCGTCCGGCCACCGACGAAAAGTTGACGATCTTGCCATAGCTGCGATCGGCGCGTCCGGCGGCTTTCACCGTTTCGGGGATTTGTGCGACCATCTGCTTGGCGACGGCAACCAGCGTGAAGAATAAGCCGCGCTCATTGACGTTTTGAATCCAGTCCCAACTTTCGGGCGTCACCTCGAACAATGATTGGGTTTTATCGACGCCCGCGTTGTTGATTAGGATGTCGATGCGGCCAAGCTGCGCCACGACGCCTTTGACCAGACCGGCGATCTGATCAAGATCGCTGATGTCACATGGGAAGGCGGTGGCTTGACCACCATTTGCGCGAATGTCGGCGGCGGCAGATTCAGCATTAGCGGCGTTATATTCGGCGATCACGACGTGCGCACCTTCAGCAGCCAGCCGTTCTGCGACGCCGCGCCCGATACCTTGTCCAGCACCCGTGACGATGGCGATTTGTCCGGCGTGGCGATTGGGAATAGGTTGTGGGGGCATAAAAGATTTGACCTTTTTGAATTTATTCCGGGATGGGAGTCGCGCCGTGTGCGCTCGATTCGTAGGCAGCTTCGACCACGGCCATCGTGCGATAGGCGTCATCGACGGCAGTAGGCAAAGTCGGCGCAGAGCCTTCCATGAAGCACAGCAGGCTCGCCATTGTGCCGATGAACGCATCGGGAAACCACGTTCCGTTGATCGGGACCGATTCCCAGGTCGGCGGCGTGTTCGGTTTGAGCACACAGTATTCAAAAATATCAGGGTCGCCCTGCGGATAATTCAGATTGACGCCAAGCTGCGCCTTGATCGCGCCGTTTGTACCTTCCCATTTGACGTAACTTTCCTGGTGGCGTCGCCCGAACTCGTGACCGTGATTGGTTTCGACGTTGGCGCGCAGCGTGTCGCCATAATCGAGGATGATGTTTGAGCGGGTGCTGGCAAGCTGCAGCTGCTTCGGATTTTTGAGCGTTTTGGCATAGACACCCTGCGGCTCGCCGAGAAACGATCGAATCAGATCGAGATAGTGGACACTATGGTACAGAATCTCCATACGCGGAATGCCGTACAGAAACGTCCACAAATCCCAGGGCATGTAAACGGTGAGACGCACCTCCATATCATGTATCGCCCCAATCACACCCTGCGCGATCAGGCTGCGGGCGGCCACCACCAGAGGCGCATAGCGTAGCTGAAAGTTGACGGCGGCAGTCAGATTTTTGGCGTGACAGAGTTCGCGGATTTGGCGCGCTTCGTCGAGCGTTTCACCCATTGGTTTTTGCATCAGGACGCCGCGTCCATCAGGTAACTGCCGCAGAATGTTGAGCACGGCGGAAGCGGGCACGGCCACATCGAATACGGAATCGGCGGGCGCGTGATTTGCCGCATCGGCCAGCGATTCGTAGATGGCAGGGACACCGAATTTTGCGGCCATCGCGTGGGCACGTTCGGGATTGGCATCATACAGCCCGGCGACGGTAAATCCTGCCTTGCGATAGGCGGGGTAGTGCGAGTCTTCGACGATGCCGCCCGTGCCAATGCTGACGATGGGACGCGGGTGAGCCGGTAATTGGACGGACTGCTCAATTTGATAGGTCACAAAAACAACCTCCGCAACATATAAAATATTGGCTCAACTATAGGACAAGTGCAAAGCCACCAGTTGGGCGATGAAGTCAACGGAAATTACTTTGAGATTGACGTGAAACTCATGAATGGCAACGTAGCCGCTCAAGAACCATTTACTGACCCCTCGAAAGGGACGCAA
>JBBRMW010000178.1:0-12614 GCA_038230635.1 Aggregatilineales bacterium
CGCCGCCGCGTAGCGCGGTCGCGCCCGCTTCTTTGACAGCTTGCGCGGTTTCGAGCATCTGCGTCCGGTTCTCGACCGAGCACGGCCCTGCGATGAGCAGGATTTTGTTTGCGCCCATCATCTCGTTATTGAGGGGTACGAACGTATCGGCAGGGTGAAAATCGCGCCCCGCCAGCTTATACGGGCTGGTCACGCGCATCGTCCGCTCGACGCCCTCCATGAGGGTGAGTTGTTCGCTATCTAACAAGGATCTATCCTCCCCGACCACGCCGATAATGGTGCGCTCCTGTCCCTCGGACAGGTGTGCATCCAAACCCATTTCCTTGATTGTGGCGACCACCGAGGCGATCTGCTTGGTGGTTGCGCCCGCTTTCATAATGACGATCATGGATATTTTCCCTTTCGTGATCTACGCTTCGGACTGAATAAATCGAACCGGTTCAAGTGTTTGTGAGATGTTGCGATCGGGGCGCAAATTGACCGCGCCACGAATATAGATATGCTGAATATCACGGATGCCATGCCGCGTATTCCAATGAATCAGCACGCGGATGCACTGCTTCAAACCTTGTGGGACGGCCATCTCGTGCCCACACATCAGCGCGACATCATGCCAACCAAGCTGCCGCGCGGCCAATGCCGGATACTCGGCGGTCAGATCGACCGTGGTGGTAAAAAACGCGCTGGCGATGTCATCTGGCTCGATCTGATTGGCGGCGATGAGCCGTTCCAGCATCTCGCGGGTGGCCTCGATGATGGCTGTGGCTGTATTCTCGGTGACGGTGGTTGCGCCGCGCACGCCCCGGCATACGATGGGTGGCGCGTCCTGGTCTGGTTCGGCATTTGACAACATGTACGATTACCCCTCCTTTGCTTGGCAACAAAAAAGGCGTCGAGCGGGGTGCTCGACGCCTTTTTGAAATCCCTCACGTACTATCCGCTCAGGTCATCTGGCATTCAGGCATCGCCCGCTCTAAGGTGCTTTGGCCCTTAAAGTAAAAGTACGCATAATAATAGTAGCGTGACGCGGCTGGCTGCGTCGGCACTATTTTAGGGTCGTCTTTGGCGATGCGATCGAAACACTTTGACACGATATTCACTGAATTCCTGTGCGATAGACAGAGCGTAGCACACCGCATGGCTAAATGTCAAACGAGAAGCGCGTTACGTTTCGATCGCTTGTGCAACTGCACAGGGGTTTATATTCTGAAAGACAGAGAACGATGCGAACCATACCCTCAGTGCCTATGAGATGGCTTTGGCGATGGCGAACGCGACTGCCGCTGCCAACCCGCCGACCAGTGCCGTCTGCAGCGCACTTTGGAGCGGATGCGTGTCGGTTAGCCGCCCCTTGACATAACCGAACAGGCACAGCGCAATCAGCGTGGCGATCACCGAAACGCCTTGCGCGGTCACAATATCCTTGAGCAAAATATAGGGCGAAAGCGGTATAAAGCCGCCGACAATATACGAAACGGCGATCGTCAGAGCACTGGTCAAGGCGCGACCCGGCACGGGTTTCTCCAGGCCAAGCTCGAAACGCATCATAAAATCAACCCAGGCATCCTGGCGCGCGGCCAACGCCTCCACGATCGGCGTACTCTGTTCGGCGGTCAGGCCATATTCCATGAGGACTTCGCGTACCTCGTCGCGCTCAGCCTGCGGTTTTTCCACCGTCTCCGCATACTCGCGGCGGCGCTCGCTGTGGTAATGCTCGGCATCGTTGCGCGCGGCCAGGAATCCGCCCAAGCCCATCGCAATCGATCCGGCGGCGATTTCAGCCAAGCCTGCCGTGACGACGACGCTGGTCGCTGCCGCCGCACCCGATAGTCCCGCTGCCAGCGCGAACGGCACGGTCAAGCCGTCGGACATGCCGATCACAATGTCGCGGATGGTGTCGCTTGCGGTAAAATGCTTCTCGATGTGTGGAGTTTGCGGCATATGATACTTCTGCTCCGTGAATTTCCGTCAAACGCATGAATGGGTTAAAGTTAGGATAGCGGGTGAGGCGTTTATGGTCAAGAGTCGGGCGGACTTCAGGGCATGATTCCATCTCAAGGCGCACACGCGCAGGGACATTACTGGGACGCGGCCAGCGAACACGCCAGCCCCGCCGAAGTCGAGATTCGGGCAGTGGTCACGGCCTTGCTGAAGCCAGCGGATTGGGAAGATCGCGCGGTGCTGGACGCGGGTTGTGGCAACGGCGATTATGCCGCGTTTTTTGAGCGATCGGGTGCGCGATCGGTGTCGGCAATCGACGTCAGCGCGGGCAGTTTGCGCACCGCGCGTCGGAATACGCGAACGGCAAGCGCTTATCAAGCCAGTTTATCTGAGCTGCCATTTCCGACGGCAGCCTTCGATACGATCTGGTCGTGGGGCGTGCTGCACTATGTGCCCGATCCGACGGCTGCCCTGCGCGAAATCGGACGCACCTTGCGACCGGGTGGTCGCGCCGTGATCCATACCCGCAGCGCGCATATCCTGTCGCGTACCGAATTAGCCGCGCAGCGCGTGCTCAGTGGCGCGCCCAAACCCTTGCAGACCGTTATGATGACGGTTGGTTCAGGGGTGATCGATATGCTGACGCGCATCCGCACCGGCCAGCCACCGGGTGCGCATACGGCCAAATCGACGCGCCAGAAGTTGCAGGAGAAAATATTTGTGCCGGGGCATCAACATATCTTCACTGTCGACGCGCTAAGTCGTGGCTTTGGCGTGGGCTTCACCGTCATGCAAGCCGATCCGCCCGTCGCCAGTCTGCTCAGCCGCGATCTATCGCTGACCGTGATCGTCGAAAAACGGGCCTGAATCGCCTGATGGTGAAACCAATCAAACTTCGCGCATTCACCTCACCCCCCGGCCCCCTCTCCGTCCTCACGGAGGGGGGAGTCGGAAGGCAAACCTAGACATACTTGGCCTTTGATTGGTTTGACCATGAGTTGGTCTCGCCTGCCTTAGCCGCCAAAAAATATCTGCACGATGCGCGGCGTCACAAACAACTCGACCAGACCCGCAACGATCAACAGTGGCAGCACCAACCCGATGCCGATCTTCACGCAGTCGGCCATACAACCCAAAAATGCTTCGCCGACCGTCTTATCCTCGGCGGGATGCGTGATCACCGCACCGAGCCGCAGCGCTGCCGCTGTCGCCAAGATCATCGCAGGCACCTGGATCAGATTGTGGGGCAACACCGCCGCAATATACGTCCCCGCGCCCAATTGCCCGATCAACGGCTGACCGAACAGGTAGCCGAGGATGCCGAACGGCACCATCGCAAAGATCAAACCCATCACGCCGAAGCTGAAGATCGCCAGGAAGGTCGCCGCTACAAGCACCCGCCCATTTTGGAGCACCGCCGCAAACACATCGGCGGGTTTGCCTGCCACCAAATTGTAGATGCGCTCGAAGTTGCTGCGCAGTTCGGCTTGGCTCGTGCCTGCTGTCGGCATTTGCAGATCGGGACGCACGCGCGCGACCCCGAACCCAAGTACGAACGCGCCCACCATGCAGATTATGACGATTGTGGCTGGCGCGCCCAGTCGTCGTACTGCCGGGAACACGCTCAGCCGATACCACTCTCCGACGGTATGCGCGCCTGAGCCAAAATAGCGCCGAAACATCCGACCCGCCCAACTCAGGTTGATTTCATCCAATTGGCGACCGAGCAGTTCTTCGCGGTTGAAGATACGTGCGCCCGTGCTGAACAGGATAATATCGGCGAGGATCAACGCGATGATGATGTACCACAACACATAGTGGTTGTTTGTGACCATGATGAACGAATCGAGCATCACCAGCAGTGAGATCGGAATGATGATGAAACTCGCCAACAGGTTGGCAGCGCGCGTCGAAGTCGTCTGGCTCGATACGACGACCGCGCCCGTGACCATTACCAGCGCTTGTGCTGTTGTCAGCGCCAAAATCTGGATGATCAGTTCGAGTTCGGGACGCCACTGCTGCGTGCCAAAGATTAGCCCCGCGAGGTAAATTCCGATGCCCAGATAACTCGCCAGCAGCGGCGGGAGCATCGCGGCCAGCGTTTTGCCGATGTATAGTTCGGTGTTGGTCAGGGGCGTCGAGAGCAGCGGTTCAAGGCTGCGGCGTTCCTTTTCGCCGACGAACGTTTCAAGTGCGATCACCAGCGAGATCGACACTGGGAAAAACCCGACGATCATGGGCATCAGCGGCAAAAAGCTATCGAGCAGCGATGCAGCATTCGCGCCAGCGCCCTGGAAGAAGCGCACGAAGATACCTGTCGCACCCTGCGCCAATGCCGGGAAGACGATCGTCAGCAACAGGATCGGCCCCATGATGCGCCAATCGCGGAAACTGTCGCGCATTTCGCGGCGCGTGATGATTAGCGCGTTGTGGAGCGTCTGGCGCGGGCCATGCTCGCCGAAGCGCGGCGTGAGTCCGGGTGGATTCAGTGTGGTCGTCATGCGCTCACCCCTTCTTTGGCGGACAAATTGGCTTTCGCGGCGGCGATCTTGTCTTCGTCCTCGGTGACGATCTGCAAATAGACATCTTCCAGGCTTTGCTGCACTTCACTGAGCGTGATCACGTCCGCGCCCTGTGCCGTCAAGTGGCGGATCACCTGTGGATTAACCACGCGCGGATCGGTCGTGCGATACGCCAGCCAATCGGCCCCTTGCTCGGTGATTTCGACCAAGCCAGACAGCAGTTTCACCGCACCGTTGAGCGGCTGAGCCAATTGCAAGCGCATCAGCGGATTCCCGACGAAGCGTTGAGAAAGTTCCATGAACGTGCCGTTGGCGATGATCCGCCCCCGTCGCACCACCGCGATCGAATCAGCGAGCGACTGGGCCTCGGTCAGATTATGTGTGGTCAGCACCACCGTCCGCTTGTCACGCTGCAATTCGACGATTGCATCGCGGACTTGCTTGGCGCTCTGCGGATCCATGGCGGAGGTCGGTTCGTCGAGCAGCAGCACCATCGGATCATGGAGCATAGCGCGCACCAGCGCGAGTTTCTGCTTCATGCCTTTTGAGTATTCGCCGAGGCGCTTGCTCAGCGCGTCGCTCAACCCAAAGCGCTCCATGAGTGCCAGCGAGCGCTTGCGTACCTGATCGGGCGAGAGCGCATACACACGCCCGAAAAAATCGAGATATTCGAGCGCACGCATCCGCTCATAGAGGCCGTGTTGTTCCGTCAGGACGCCGACGCTGGCACGCACCTGGGCGGGCTGCGCGGCCACATCATAACCCGCCACGCGCGCCCAACCAGACGTCGGCTTGAGGATCGAGGTGAGCATTCGAACGGTCGTCGTTTTGCCCGCACCATTCGGGCCGAGCACGGCAAATACGCTGCCCGCTTCGACCTTGATGGTGATGTTGTCAACGGCGCGAAAGTTGCCAAAGTCTTTGGTCAACGCTTCGGTTTCGATCATGCGCGTAACCAGCTCCGTTTGTTTGTAGCCCACTCATTATAGTATGAATTGCGGTTAGTGCGCTGCCGTCTCTGTGAAATTTCCATGAAAGGCGCGCACGGCGTACCGGCCCGTTGAAAATACCTAGCCCGAAAAAGGACAGGGCACGTCGTGTGACGTGCCCTGGAACGATGTGGATGTGGCGATCAGGCGGCGGATTAGCCGTCGAAGCTGGGTACGCCTGGGTTACTGGGTGGCGCGGTCGGGGCGGCGGTGGGTGCCGGCTTGGTCGGCGCAGACGGCGCAACGATCAGGCTTGGCGGCGGTGCGCCACCCGCGAGCGTCCAGCGGCCAGCGATGGGCATGTCACCCGTCGCACCGAAGGCGAAGGCTAAGTCACCAAAGCCGGTGGTTAGGTTGGTCTTCAGATAGACCATGAGGTTCGAGGGACGGAACACGCCGATGCCCGCGCGTCCGATTCCGCCCCAGTCGCCGGAGACCGCGTTGTCACCGGGCACCCCGTAGAAGCCCTGATAGGCGGCGGGGATGACAGGTACGGGGAAGCCCGTGGTGACCGTATTAGAAAGGTAGAAACGACCTTGCGATTGACGATAGATGCCGGGGCTGTCGATGCCGTCGCCATTCCAGTCGTCGGCCATCACCTTGTCACCGGGAATACCGAAGATCATGGTGTAGTCGGCAAAGCCGGTCGAGAGATTGTTGCGCAGGTAGATCAAGCCGTTGGCGGGACGGAAGGTACCGACGCCATCGTGGGTGGCAAGGGCCGACCATTTACCCCCTAACGGGAGATCACCAGGGTTGCCCATGCTGAACGCATAGTCCGCGAAACCGCTCGTGTTGCTATCGCGCAGATAGAAGCGCCCGGTGGTTTCGTCGTACAAGCCGATGGTGTCGATACCATCACCGTTCCAGTCGCCCGCGACGGGGGTGGCGTTGGTGAAGCTGCCGAAGGTGGCGAACAAGTTGGCCCCAGCAAACGTGTTGGTGGTGTGCAGGGTGAACTGGTGCGTGCTCGGACGATAGACGCCGACCGTCTCTTTGGGCAGCGCCGCATTCACGACAATACCCGTCTGCGAACCCGTGATGCTGCTGGTAACGGTATCGGTCGCCGTGATAGACTGCGTACCGACGGTGACGAGCGTGGCATTGAACGTGCCGACACCGTTGGTCAGCGTGGCGTTGGCGGGCAGCGCTGCCGCACCGTCGCTGCTGGTGAAGTGAACCGTACCCGCATAAGTGGTGACGGTGTTGTTGAGGTTATCCTTGGCGGTCACGGTAAAGCTGTTCGATGAACCGCTGTACACAGGAGACGGATAGCCAGTCACTAGGAAGGTGATGGAAGCCCCGACGACGATGCCCGTTTGTGAGCCGGTGATGCTGCTGGTGACGGTATCGGTCGCGGTGATGCTCTGCGTACCCGCCGTTTGGAGGATGGCGCTGAACGTGCCCGTACCATTGGTCAGCGTGCTGTTAGCGGGCAAGGTTGCCGCGCCGTCGCTGCTGGTGAAGTGAACCGTGCCGGCATAACCGGTCACGATATTGCCGAAAGCATCTTTGGCGGTGACGGTGAAGGTGTGCGAAACGCCCGCGACCGTCGGTGACGGATAACCCGCCACGACCAGTTGACTGACGGCGGCGGCGGTGACGACGATGCCCGTCTGCGAACCGGTGATGCTGCTGGTGACGGTATCAGTGGCGGTGAGGCTCTGCGTGCCCGCCGTCTTGAGCGTGGCGCTGAACGTGCCCGTGCCATTCGTCAGCGTGGCGTTGGCGGGCAGAATTGCCGCACCGTCACTGCTGGTGAAGTGAACCGTGCCGTTATAGGTGGTCACGATATTCCCGAGTGTGTCTTTGGCGGTGACGGTGAAGGTGTGCGAAACACCCGCGACCGTCGGTGACAGATAACCCGCCACGACGAGCTGGCTGGCCGTTGCGGCCCCGACAACGATGCCCGTCTGCGAACCGGTGATGCTGCTGGTGACGGTATCGGTGGCGGAGATGCTCTGTGTTCCATTGGTGTTGAACGTCGCGCTGAACGTGCCCGTGCCGTTGGTCAGCGTCGCGTCAGCGGGCAAGGTGGCCGCGCCATCGCTGCTGGTGAAGTGAACGGTGCCCGCATAAGTTGTTGCGGTATTGCCGAAGGCGTCTTTGGCGGTGACGGTGAAGGGGTGCGAAACGCCCGCGACCGTCGGTGACAGATAGCCGCTCACGGTGAGCGTGGCTGCTGCCGCTGCAGTGACGACGATGCCCGTCTGCGAACCCGTGATGGTGCTGGTGACGGTATCAGTGGCGGTGAGGCTCTGCGTGCCCGCCGTCTTGAGCGTGGCGCTGAACGTACCGACGCCGTTGGTCAACGTCGCATCGATGGGCAGGGTCGCTTGCGCGTCGCTGCTGGTGAAGTGAACCGTGCCGCTGTAGCCCGTCGCCACGTTGCCGAACTGGTCAAGGGCGGTGACGGTGAAGTTATGGGCAGTGCCTGCCGTCGTCGGGGTCGTATAGCCGCTGACGGTGAGGGTAGCCGCTGCGCCGCCATTGACGACGATGCCGGTCTGCGAACCCGTGATGGTGTTGGTGACGGTATCAGTGGCGGTGAGGCTCTGCGTGCCTGCCGTCTTGAGCGTGGCGCTGAACGTGCCCGTGCCGTTGGTCAATGTCACATTAGCGGGCAGGGTTGCCGCACCGTCGCTGCTGGTGAAGTGAACCGTGCCACTGTAACCCGTCGCGGTATTGCCGAACTGGTCAAGGGCGGTGACGGTGAAGGTGTGCGAAGCGCCAGCCGTCGTTGGTGACGGATAACCATTGACCGTAAACGTGGCTGCCGCACCCGGATTGACGACGATGCCCGTCTGCGAACCCGAGATGGCGCTGACAGTATCAGTGCCCGTGATGCTCTGCGTGCCTGCCGTTTTGAAGGTGGCACTAAACGTGCCGACGCCGTTGATCAGCGTCGCATCGCCGGGCAAAGTCGCTGCGCCATCGGTGCTGGTGAAGTGAACCGTGCCCGTGTAACCCGTAACGGTATTGCCGAGCGTGTCTTCAGCGGTGACAGTGAAGTTGTGGGGTGCGCCCGCGATCGTTGGCGACGGATAACCCGCCACCACGAGTTGGGAGGCCGTCTGTAGAAAGGTATCCGTATCGGTTGCGCTGTCGTTGGCATTCAGCGGATCCGTTGTGCCATTCGGACCAGTGACCGAAGCCGTGTTCACCAGATTGCCCGACGGATTGTTGCCGATGGTTGCGTTGACTGTGAACGTAACCTTCTGGCTGGCCGGGATATTCACGGCGGATGTATTGATGCTGCCGCTGCCCGAAGCAGGGCAGGTGGCAGTGCCCGTACCCACGCATGTCCAGGTCGCGCTGGCGATCTGAGACGGCAGGTTGTCGGTCACGTTTACGCCCGTCACATCGTCAGGGCCAGCGTTGGAGACGGTGACGGTGTAGGTATTGCTACCACCGGCTGAATAGGTGGTCACGCCGTCGGTCTTGGTGACGCCCAGATCAGCAAGCGGAGTCGTGTTGGCCTGCGCCTTGTTGCAGACGCGATGCGAGTTCTTCGAGCCGCCGGTCGAGGCGGTGAAACCGAAGTAGACGCTGGGGTTACCTGCGAAATCGAGTGTAACGATGTCGCGCGTGATTGCGGCAATCTGCGCGCCGTCGAAGTAATAGGTGAAAAGTTTGGTGGCCGGATTCCAGGTGAAGCGCACGGTGTGATAGGTGTTATCTTTCACATTGCCGGTGCCTAACTGGACCGGCGCGGTAATGGCGTTTCCGGTGGCGTGATTGTTATCGCCCGCGCGGAAAATGGCGGTATGATCGAAAACCGGATCAGACTTAGTGCCTGCATTGCTATAGGTGTCGAACTCGACTCCGAACGACGGAGTGATGCCCGCGGCACCAATACCATCGCCAGTTGCGCCGATTGCAGCCAATCCCGCCCCATCGTTCTGGAGCATGAAGACCATGCCATCGGCACCCGATGGGTCATTGCCGAGGTAAGCCTCAAACTCATAGAAGAAGGATTTAGTCAAGTCGATTTTGGTGTTTCCCCAAATCGCTCCCGCTTGGGTGTTTAGGTTGGGCGTCAGTTGGTATTCGTTCAGTGGCAGAACGCTGGCATTACCGACCGTTGCGGCAGCAAGCGCAAGGCAGGGCGGTGAAGCCAGCGCCGGTGCAATCTGCGAAAAGGGGCTGCTGGTCGAGAACAAGCTCGCCAACAGGCCACACAAAAGCACGGCAATATAAAAGATATTCCGTTTTGGATGAAGGGTCGAAGTTCGAACGTTGTGGTGCATTACTTTCTCCTAAGCTGACAGTTGCGGGATGGAGATGGTGGCTGACTCGGTAGATTATGAATGGATCGAGCCACTTAAGATGAAAAACGATCGACGAAACAAAGGTTTAGGCAGTTGCGGTGACAATTGTGACGATGGGCTAACTCCTTGTTTGATGTCCATCATTCTAATGGGACACCCAGCATATATAGCACCGAACCCATAACAAAACAATCTTATCTTCATGAATTCGGTTTGAAAAATTAGTAGCAAGCAGGGTAATAGAATTGGCGCTGCGTCGAAGTTTGAGCCTCTCCAGCGCACAAGTACGCGGTTATATGGAATAACGAAATTGATATAATGTTTGGTGGCGGTATGTTTACGGTGTAGGGGCGCTGGCCGTTGTGATCGGTGCGGTGGAACAATCTGCGCCCGCGTCGAGTTTGACATAGGTCGCACTGACCCAGCCCTGCGTACCATTGGCGCGCCGTACGAGATACCATTTCGAGTCGCCCGTGCGCCCGGTCACATTCAGCGACTCACCTGCGGGCAGTGTCGTGATCTGCTTTGAACCTGGAGTTGGGCCAACTCGCAGTGACAGTCCGGCGGCGGTCACATGCACCGTGCAGATCGGGCCAGCCGCCACATTCAGCGTCGGATCGAGCGAGCCTGGATTCACCAGTTGCGCGCTGGTGGTCACGATCGTGAGCGTCACGCTGGCCGGATCGCTGGCGATGATGCCCCGAAACGCGATCGCCTGGAGCGTCACTGCACCCGCTTGTGTCGGTGTATATTCGAGCAGCGCGATCAGGTCGGGGCTGGCGCTGGCCGCCGATTGCGAAGCTACGATCCGATCAGCGGCGCGCATTTCGATCCGCGTGATACCTGCGCCGTCCGTCGCGTGGACGCGAATCCGAAACGGCTGATTGAGCACGGCTTGTCCATTCGCAGTCGGCGCTTCAATCGTGATTTGAGGTGGAGGCCCGCTGAACGGCGTCGCAGTTGGCGTCGCTGTCACCGCAGGCGTCACGGTGGCCGATCCGCCAATTAGCGGCACATTGCAAGCCAGCAGCGCGCCGCACAAAGCCAGCAGGGGAATGAGGGCGCGCCGTTGTGTCACGGATCAGGAAGCCAGCGAAATCACGTCGGTGGATAGTGGCAGACTTTCTGTGCCCGGCAGCCGACCTTGCATCGACCACGGCCCCGTCCAGGTGATCTCGACATCGACCACTTCGCCGCGCCGATCGCCGCCCGCATCCTCGAAAAAGACGAGCTTGTCCTGTGGTGTGCGACCACGCCACTTGCCATCCGTTTGATCTTCGACGAGCACCGGGACGGTCGCGCCCAGCCAACGACCATTGATCGCGGCGATGATCCCCGCTTGTTGCACGTCGATGGCGACGCGACGACGTTCCTTCTCGGCTTCCGGCACGTCATCGGGCATGGTACGCTCGCTCAGCGTGTGCGGTCGCGGGCTGTATTTGGCAAGGTGCACCTTATCAAGTTTGAGTTCGGCGAGCAGTTCACGCGTATCCTCGAACTGCGCCTCGGTTTCGCCGCAGAAGCCGACGATAATATCGGTATGAATCGCCACGTTCGGCACGCGCGCCCGGATGCGATCGATCAGGCGGCGGTAATCATCGACGGTATAGCCGCGCTTCATCCGCTTGAGCACGTCGTCGTTGCCCGCCTGCACAGGTACTTCGATCTGGGGCATGACGTGCGGCAGATCGGCGACGGTATCCAGCAAGCGATCGGTCATCCAATTGGGGTGACTGGTCAAAAAGCGGATGCGCTGGATACCCTCTGGCACGCCCACATCGTGAACCGTCCGCAGCAGATCGGCCAGATCGGGTCCATCGGGAATATCTTTACCATAGCGATCGACGATCTGACCGAGTAGTGTAATCTCGCGGACGCCTTGCCGCGCCAAACTGCGCACTTCGCCGACGATCTCGCCAATGCTGCGGCTGCGCTCGACCCCGCGCCGATACGGAATAATACAAAAACTGCACGCATGGGAGCAGCCATACACAATCGGCACGAACGCCGAAACTAGCGAGCCGCGCTCGTGGGCGGGCAATACGAGCGTCGGCTCCTCATCTTGGAGCGCTTCGCGGGTGGCGCGCGCCGCGATTTCTTGCGATTGTGCGACAAAATCCAGGCCGCGCTCGTGCAAGAAATCGATCATGGGCATCGGCTCGGATGGCGGCAAAAATACATCGACGAACGGCAGTTGTTTGCGCAGCCGCAGCGGATCGCGCACGCCCACGAGACAGCCCATCAGTCCGATCACTTTATCCGGGTATTTTTCTTTGAGCGGACGCAGCCGATACAGCCGTCCGTAGGCTTTATCCTCGGCGCTCTGGCGCACTACGCACGTATTGACGACGAGCACGTCGGCATCTTCTGGGTCATCGGCGGCGTGGTAGCCGATCTTTTCGAGTTCGCTTGCCAAGCGTTGCGAGTCGGCGAGATTCATTTGACAACCCAGCGTCCAGATGTGATACGAGCGGCTCATGCGGAATCCAATCAATTACAACATCACAGTGGACGCTATTCTAACACGAGCGGGCGCGGCGCTCAAGGTGACAAGTCAAATACTCCCGACTAAAGTCGGGGGCTTGCAGTCGAACGGAAGCTCGGTTTAACCAACTTGCCATCCACCACTATCGGCTGTTTGACAGCAGCCAAAAACGCGATGTTCAACGCCGCATTCACGTCAGCATGGGCCGAATGCCCGCAGTGTAGGCAAAGGAATTCAGATTGAGTACGTCGATTGGCTTTTTCCATATGTCCACAATCAGCGCAGCGCTGCGAGGTGTAAGCCGGGTCAACGAACTTGACCGGAACACCGTACAGGATCGCTTTGTAGACAATAAAGAATTCCAATTGAGCAAACGACCAATTCCCGCGTGCTGCCCGGTCTTCGC
>JBBRMW010000179.1:0-12417 GCA_038230635.1 Aggregatilineales bacterium
CCCAGCCCCCTCTTCGTACTCACGGACAGGGGGAGTCGCACGCGCGCGGTGCAATCGTCTTTACCCGGAAACCGTATTACCTATTCCGCCCGCTGGGCTTGCGACGGCTGCACCCGCCCCATGCGCACTGCCGGATAAATCCCCGCCAACAACGCCGCCGCCAGGGCCACGATCACCGCCTGCACGTAAAACTCCGGGCGCAGCAGCAGATTGATCGTCCAGCCGAAGCTCCGTTCGCGGATGATAAACACCAGCATCCAGGCCAGCGCCGTGCCCGTCGGGATCGACATCAAGCCCGCCGCCGCGCCCATCAGCCCCGTTTCGAGCAGCGTCATGCGGAACAACTGCCAGCGCGTCAGACCGTTGGCGCGCATTGTGCCCAGTTCGCGGGTGCGTTCCAGTTGCAGCGCCATCAAGGCCGATAGGATACCGATGAACGCGACGACCGTTGCCAGCAGATTGAGCGCGCTCGTGATCGCAAAGGTCTGATCGAAGATCGCCAGCACACTCGCCCGCAATTGTCGATTCGATTGTACGATCAGTTCTTGCTTGCCTGCGAACGTCGCCTTGATCGCCGTGATCACCGCATTCAGATCAGCATCCGGTTTGATAAATACGCCGGTCGTCGAGATCGCCGTATCGTCCCAATCGGCGCGGTAGACCGGATCACGCATGAGGATGCTGCCCTGGTCGGAGCCATAATCGTAGATGACGCCGACCACCGGAAACGTTCGATCGCCGCGATCGGTGCGCAGTGTGACCGATTGCCCCGCGCCGACGCTAAGGCCGCGCTTGGCTGCGAACGCCTCCGTGATCACGATGCCGCCCTTGCCCATCGCTTCCCAGATCGTGTTGAAATCGCCGATCGCCCAGGCATAGCGCCGTTTGCCGCGCGACACATCGGCGGTGATCGCGTTCAGATCGGCGGGCAGCGGATCACCAACAAAGGCCACGCTGACATTGCGCGCGACAGTCACCGAGTCCACGCCCGGCAGCCCTGCAATCGCCGTTGCCACCGCCGGATCGACGGGCAGTTCCTGACGATTGGCGCTGACCGACGGTGGCGTGACCAGAATATCAGCGCGGATCGTGTCGCTCAGCCAATCTTCGACGGTGGCTCGAAAGCTGCCCACCATCGCGCTCACACCCACGATCACGCTGACGGCCACCATCAGCGCGGCGACGGCGACCGAAGTCCGGCTAAGTGAGCGCACGATCGAGCGCGGAGCCATCCGACCCAAAATACCTGCAACCATGCCGAGCGGCTCGCGCAATAGACTCATCATGACCAGCATCACCAGCGGCGTGAACAATGCGCAGCCGATCAGCAGGAAGAACAACCCGCCAAAATTGAAGGCCAAAATGTGAACCGACATCAGCGCGACCGAGAGAACCACCAACGCGATCCCGACGATCGTCAGGAATGGAATCGCGCGTCGGATTTTCGATTCGATGTCGCTGCGTTTGAGCGTGCCGCTCGGAGGAGTCGTCGTGGCCTCGTAAGCGGGTGGCAGCGCCGCAATCAACGCCGCGCCGACGCCGATCACGACGCCTTTGAGCAGCGTAAACGGCGGCACACTGACGCCCCGTACCTGCACCGTGAAGTACAAGCTGCTCACCGTTTGTGTGACCAAGCCGACCGCCAGCCGTCCCATGATCACGCCGACCGCTAAGCCGATCACCGCACCGAGCGCGCTCAGAATCAGCGCCTCCGACAGGATCATGCCGAAGACCTGGATGCGCGTCACGCCGAGCGCCCGCAACGTGCCGAGCACCGGACGGCGCTGCACGACCGAAAACGTAACCGTGTTGTAGATCAAGAACATGCCGACGACCAGCGCCAACAAACTGAGCGCGCCGAGGCTCAGATCGAACGAGTCGGTCATGCCCGCGATGGCTTTGCCCTGCGCCGCCGCGACCTGGAGTGCCGCGCCCGCTGGCAGGATCGCGCGGATCGAGTCGAGCATCGCCACGCCCGCCGCGCCCGGTGGCACAATCAGATCGATGGTGTTGAGTTTGCCGACGCGCCCCAAAATCTCCTGTGCAGTGCTGATGTCCGTGACCAAAAGATTTTGCAACGCCTGTTCGGTGATCGAATCGCTGGAACGCAGCAATCCGACGATCGTCACGGTGTGGCGCGTGGCCGCATAGCGCAGGGTGAGCGTGTCGCCCACTTTGACGTGATATTGCAAAGCGAGCGGTTCAGCGATCAGCGCTGTGCCGGGCTGCACGAGGAACGCCGTCAACTCTGCGACAGGCACATTATTCGAGCCTGATGATAGATAATTGCGGAAGGGCGGCTCGGCGAAGGCATCGACGCCGAACACATGCAACGGCTCCGCGTTCATCTCGATCACCTGGACATAATCATCGACGATCGGCGCGGCATCACGGATACCCAAATCGACGCGCAGCTTCGTGTACAGCGCGTCGGGCAATCCGGTCGGGCCACCGTCGATCACGTTGGTGGCGCGCCCCGCGATACTTTCGGTGAACAGGCCAAAGGCGCGCGCGGCACTGCCATTCGCCAGATCGATCGCCACGATCATCGCCACGCCGAGCGCCACGCCCGCCACGAATAAAATCGATTGCAGCGGTCGCCGCCACGCCGAACGGATCACGACGCGCCAGAGCGTGCCGGGTAACAAGTTGTTCATGATTGCGTCTTGCTCCCCTCGCCCTGAGGGAGAGGGGCAGGGGGTGAGGGCATGACGGCAGATGGTGAGGGCATTTTACCTTGCGCCAATTTGCCCTCATGGATACGGTAGACCACATCGGCCAGCGGCACAATATCCGCGCTGTGCGTCGCCATGATCAGCGTGCGACCGGCGGCGCGCGTCAGTTCGAGCAAGAGTGTCAGCACCGTTTTTCCGGTTTCCTCATCGAGATTGCCCGTCGGCTCATCAGCCAGGATCACCATCGGCTGATGCACGAGCGCCCGCGCGATCGCCACCCGCTGCTGCTCGCCGCCCGACAAGCGATCGGGATAGGCATCCGCGCGATCGGCCAAACTCACCCGCTCCAACAAGTCACGACCAGCCCGTTCGCCCGCGCGCCGACCGAGTCCGCGCAGTTCGTAGGGCAGTGTGATATTTTCGAGCACCGTCAACGTCGGGATTAGATTGAAAAACTGGAATACGAAGCCGATGTGATCGCGCCGGAACATCGTCAGATCGCGTTCACTGAGCGCTGTCAAACGGGTTTGATCGATCCACACGTCGCCGCCCGATGGCTTGTCGATGCCGCCGATCAGGTTGAGCAGCGTACTTTTGCCGCTGCCGCTTTTTCCGAGCAGCACGACAAATGTGCCCGTCGCCACGTCCATATCGACGGTATCGAGGATCGTGCGCGCGCCGCCCGCCTCCTCGTAGCGACGAGTCAGCCCGCGCAAACGGATCAATGGCTCTGGTGTAGATTGGGGGGAGGGCGTGGATTCGACGGGTGAGAGCATCCGAACCTCGATTGTTACAATTTATACAATCGGATCATAGCACAATCGGGTTCGGCGCGTAGCCGGAAGTTGGCGGAAGAATCAAAAAGGAGCACTCAGCGACGTTGGATTGGCGATCTGCGACTCGAAATGTGGCGCTCGATACCCCCATCGTCGCCAAAGATGGTAGAGTTTGCGCCACTATCCGAATGAGTTTCACTGAATCAAAGGTTTGGAATGCGCATCGATTTACACATGCACAGCACCGCTTCCGATGGCGTGTATGCGCCCGCCGAAGTCGTACAAATGGCGTTGGAGCGCGCGATCGACGTGATCGCGCTGACTGATCACGATAATTTGGCGGGTATCCGACCCGCGCAAGCCGCCGCCGCCGGAACTTCGCTCACGGTATTATCGGGCGTCGAATTGAGTTCCGAAGAACCGAAACGCGAAACGCACATCCTCGGTTATCTGATGGATGTGGACTACACCCCGTTTCTCGATCATATGGCCGCTATGCGCGAAGCACGCAGCGGACGCGCCGATCGGATCGTCGAAAAGCTGAACGCACTCGGACTCGCGGTATCGATCGAACGCGTGCGGCAGATCGCGGGCGATGGCGCGATCGGGCGTCCGCATATCGCGCAGGCCATGCTCGAAAAGCGCTACGTGGGCAGTTTGCAAGAAGCCTTCGATCGCTACATCGACAACGGCGGCCCGGCCTACGTGCCACGTTATCAACTCGCGCCCGAAACTGCCATCGCCTGGATTCACGAGGCAGGCGGCGTCGCGGTGATGGCGCACCCCGGCCACTATGCCAATTATGAAGCGACGATTCGATCGCTTGCCCCGCAAGGTTTGGACGGCATCGAAGTCTATTACCCCGATCAAGGCCCGAAGTTGGTGGCGCACCTGTTGGTATTGGCGCGCGAACTCGATCTGATCCCAACCGGCGGCAGCGATTTTCACCGCCGCGACGGTGACGGCAGCGCGCGACTCGGCTCGGTCAACGTTCCGGCGGACGTGCCGAATCAGTTGCGAGCGCGGGCGGCGCGCTTTCAACGATCCGCGTGATGGCGAGCGCACTCAGCAAAAAGAACAACGCGGCTAAAACGAATAACACGGTGTAGCCGCTCACGGAACCCGTCGCCCGATCGATCGCATCGACGAGCGGTCCCCCCAATTGGCCGACGATGCTGCCCAGCGTCGTCGCCATATTGGCGATCCCCAAAAACAGCGCAGCCTCGCCTTCGGGTACAATCGCCGTGACCAGCGCCCAGTTCGTGCTGAAATACACGCCGACACCTGCCCCGGCCAGGATCGCCACCAGTTGCAGCGTTTCGGCCTGATGCGCGAAAATCAAGAGGATGGCGACCAAACACGCGATCAGGCTCGATACGGCGATGATTCGTTTGCGTCCGATCCGGTCGGAAAGCAGGCCAGCGGGCAGCGTCGAGATCAGCACGCCCACGCCCAGCAGTACGGTGAACTTGCCGCTGATGTCCTGTGCCGCGCTCTCCGAATAGCGCCCCACATCTTGCAAATAGCCAATGATAAACGTCCGTAGCGCCACCAAGCCTGCCCAGAACAAGAAACGGTTGAGCAGCCACCACAGAAAGTTCGGCTGCTCCCGCAAGCGCAGTCGCCGCAAACTGCGCGCCAGATCGACCGTCCCCGTTGCGCGTGGACCTGGCGCGGGCGGGACGGCGCTCGCGCCCCGTGTGCCGAACACTGTCAACAGCACCATGATCACACTGACCGCGCCCACCACGCCGACCAACGCGCCCACCTGATCGGTTGCCAGAAAGCGGCTGATCAAAATCCCGCTGATGATCACCGCCAGCAGTTCGAATATTGTTTTGACGCCCGCCGCTGCGCCTTTTTGCGTATCGGGCACACGATCGGGTGCGAGCGCCTGCCAGGGACCCTGGATCGTGTTGCTGGCGATCTGTCCGAACAGGATCGCGCCGAACAGCACCGCCACGCTCGGCGCACCCGCGATCACGATCAACGCGATCACGACTGCCACCGCGCCCGTCAGTAAATACGGCGCGCGTCGCCCCAACGGACTCCGCGTCCGATCGCTGAGCAAACCCATGATCGGCTGCGCGACCGTCGCCGTCAGCAAGCCAAGGATCGCGCCAAAGCCAAGCAGCGTGTTGACCGCATCGTGAGCGACCAGCCGTTCCAATTTATACTGGTACAGGTTCGGGTTAGTGACGTTCGACCACAAGGTGACGCCCAACGCGGTGCTATTCAGCGCGATCAAATACGGGATCGAGCGGCGCGGATTCACGATTCGTCTCCTGGCGCGATCGTGACCGATTGAAAGACGAGCGTCACGGTGCGCGGCGCGCCATCATCATCCAGTCCATCGATGATGATCCGATCGACGAGCAGCGCGTCGTTTTTTTGTAGACACTGCGCATATAAATCATTCAAATTGCTGAATTCGCGCACGATCTCGCTCAGTCCATCGGCAGTATCCCAATGCCGAAAAACCACCATCCCTTGCGTCACTTTGATAGCCATCTTCCGTCCAATCACTTTTCGCGTTATTCATGCCCGCTTAATCGAACTGAGTCGTGAACCAGCCGGGATTATCGATGATCCAACCAACCGTGCCATCGCTCAATTGGAACTGCCACCACATGTGAAAGCCCCCGCGCTGTGGGCCGCCAATAATCCTCAGCGTGGTGCCTGCCTTGATGTGCTGAACGAGTTTGGCATCGGTCGAAGGCGACTCACGTAGATTGAGGCCGTCCCCAGCCGGGGTGATCGCCACCGTCAAGCCAACGTGAAAACCCGGCGACGTCTGCGTGGGATCGACCGTAATGAGCGCGCCCGTCGCCACGACGATCCAACCCTGCGCGCCATTTTCGAGGGTGACTTGTGTCCAGGTGGTCGAACCGACAATCTGTGTCGTATCGGACAGTTTCAGCCGATCGCCTACGAACAGCGTTTTGATCGTTTTACCGCTCGTCGAAGGACTATCGCGGACGATCAAGCGCGTGCCCGCTTGCGTGACCTGTTGGATATTTTCGGTGGGCGTAGCAGACGGCACATCAGTGGGTGCGGTTGTCGGCAGCGCCAAGGTCGGGATTGGTACCTCGGTCGCAGTGATCGCGGGCGGTAAAGTTGGCGTCACTGTGGGCGTGAGCGTCGCCGGGACAGGTGAATCGGTGACGCTTGGCGTAGCCGTCGGCGGGATCGGAGTCGGCGAGAAGGTGCTGGTGGGCGTCGGCGTGAGCGTCCAGAGCGTCGCCGTTTGCGTCTGCCCCTCACTGTAGAGACGGGTCAATTCTTGCGCGATCAACAGGTTCGGATCGACCGTCGGTGTGAGCGTCCAAGCGGTGGCCGTCGCGGTCAAACCAGCACTGAGCGTCGCCTGCGCCAATGCCCGCACATCGAACGTCGCCGTCGGCACGGTCGGAGACGAAGTTGGCGTCGTGAGCGTCACTTTTATGGCGGACGCTGTAATTGCCTGTGCCGTACTTGTCCGCAGCACTGCAAGCGTTGATTGAAAATCGTTGGTAGGAGTCGGCGTGTTTGTGGGCGTGGCAGTGCTGACGGCGGTCTGCGTTTCAGCGACGTTGATCGCCGCTTGTGAGGACTGCGCCGCGACTTGTGTGCCAGTGGCGTTCGTGTTCGCACTATTCGATCCGATCACGACGAACGCACCAATCCCGATCGCCAGCAGCGCGATAAGTACCCCCGCTGCGATCAACGCGAGCGGCGGACGATTTGTGGATGTGGGCGCGAACGGAATTGTGGCGGCGGTCGGTGGTTTGGCGGACGCGGATGGCGTGCGCGGGATGATCGCCGAGAGCGCTGCCGTCCCTTCATCGTTCTTACTCGCCGATCCGACCGCCGCCGTGAAAGCCGCCGAAAACGCCATGCAGTTCGGAAAGCGATCGGCGGTGTTCTTGGCGATCGCGCGATTGATCACGTCGATCAGCTTGGGCGGCAAATCGGTGCGCCAAGCGGTAGGCGGCGTGGGCGGCTCATTGATGTGTTTGTGCATCATCGCATAGGGCGTGTCGGCCTCGAACGGCAAATGCCCCGTGAGCAAGCTGTAGATCATGATGCCCAGCGAATATTGATCGGCGGCAGAGGTAATCGGATCGCCGCGCCATTGTTCGGGCGGCATAAACGACGGTGTGCCAAGTGCGATGCTTGTTCCGGTCAGGCCACTGGTCGCGTTGCTGAGTTTGGCGATCCCGAAATCGACCAGATAGGCGCGATCCTGGTTATCGAACATGACATTGCCGGGCTTCACATCGCGGTGGATCACACCTTGCGAATGGGCATAATCGAGCGCGCTGGCAAGCTGCGCCAACAGCGTGGACGTTTCGGCGAGGGATGGCAGCGGTTTGCCGTCGTTCTGAGTGCGCGTCAAGCGTTCAGCCAGCGAGCCGCCCGTCAGCAGCCGCATGATAATATAGCTGATGCCGTCTTGCGTTCCGAAATCGTAGATCGGCACGATATTTGGATGTTCGAGCGTGGCGACGGTCATGGCCTCGCGGTCGAAGCGCTCGATCAGGTCGGCTTGTCCCGTGCGCTGCAACAGCAGCACCTTGACCGCGACGACGCGCCGCAAACTGGCCTGATAGCCCTGATAAACCGCGCCCATGCCGCCCGCGCCCAACAACTCGCGCAGTTCATATTGGCCGAGCATCCGCCCGCTAAGGTTGTCAACGCTCATTGAGACCCTGCCCTGCTAAAAAGCCTTCATCTCCGATTCACCTCACCCCCTGCCCCTCTCCGTCACCACGGAGAGGGGGGCTGTGCGGCTCGACTCCCCCTCGCTGTGGGTACGGAGAGGGAGGAGGTTCTTCCTTATGTGTACCGAATATCATCGGGATTGAGTTCATCCGCTGCCCCGTCCGCCAACGATTGCAGCCCTTCAGCCCGCAGCCGATCCAAGACATGCGGCGTGCGTGCGAATGACTCTTCCCAAAGTGCATCTTCACGGGCAAGCATTTCTTCCGTCACGATTTCGACCGTAACGAAAACTTCGCCTGCTGGCAGATCGATCTGCTGATCCACCTCCAGATGTGCCGATTCGTCGATGCGTCCGATAACCTGAATGAGCGTATCCACCATCCTGTATCGCTCCTTCCATAAAATCGCCATTAAAACCGCATAACAAAGCCATAAATACCCACAACGAGGTTAATTTGTGCCCGTATTAGATATTGGGCACAGTGCGAGTATAGCCGATGATCGGTTGTGCTGCCGTGTCGTCTGTTGTATCCTTGACGCAGAAGCTAGAGAGGAAATTGACCCATGTCTGACCTCCATAATCAGATCGCTTCGCAACACACCGGACTCGATCGATTGATCGGTCGACTGCCGGGTTTTCGGGGTTATCAGGATGCCACCGACCGCCGCGCCGCCGATCGCCTGATCCGCGAGCATATCGGGCACGCGCTGCACGATCAATATGATGCCCTGATGAGCGCCTCCAAAGCCGTGCTCAGCAGCCCCGGCGGATTGTCCTCGATGGGGGAGCTTGGCAATGTGCAGACCAAAATGCAGACCTTCATCAACCGGGTTAACACCGCCATGCCCGGCTATGCTGGGTTTTACGACGCGGTGAAAGTCGGCCCGGCGGAACTGCAAAAGCTCTATGATTTCGACGCCACGCTGCTCGGCTTCGTCGATCAATTCAAAGAGAAGATCGCCGCACTCCAAACCGCGATCACCTCGAAAGAGGGCTTGAATGCCGCCATCGCCGCGCTGGATACGCTGACGAATGAGGCGAATACGGCCTTTGGCGCGCGCGAAAACGTGATCGTCGGGATTCACTAGGTCAACATTCAGGATATACCAGAAGGAGCTAATTCGATGCGTATTATTGATGTCGTCTCGCATCCCAACGTCACCGCCGAAGAACTGGTCTGGCGCGAACCGCAAGGTGGCAACGGCGATTTCCGCATGGGATCGCGCGTGATCGTGCAGGAGAGCCAGGCCGCGATCTTTGCGCGCCAGGGTCAAATGCTCGATGTGCTTGGACCCGGCTCGCACACCATTTCGACGGGCAACATTCCGCTGCTGGCGAATCTGATCGGCATGGTCACGAACGGCAACAACCCGTTCACCGCCGATGTGTACTTCGTCAATTTGCGCGATATGCCGCAGGTTGGCTGGGGCACGAATCCGCCAATTCAGATGGATATGCCCGGTCGCAGCCCCGGCTTCATGCTGTTGATTACGCATGGCGTCGTGGACATCAGCATCAGTGATCCGGCCATGTTCGTCAAGTCCTATGCCGCCGGGAGCGCCTCGCTGCGCCTGACTGACCTCAAGGATCGCATCCAGACGATGCTGCTCAGTTCGCTTGCCAATTTACTCTCGAACCAGCAGATCACGGGTATCCAGGCCGCCAATGCCATGCTCAACAACCTGGAAGCGGGCACATTGACGCTTCTGAATGACCAGTTCCACGCGATTGGTATGCAGATCAAGGCGTTCCGCGCGAATCCGTTCCAGGCCAAAGACCTGACGCCGGAAGACCTCGTGAAGTACGGCGGCAATATGGATAACTACCGCATCGCCAAAGGGCTGGATGTCGCGCAGACGGCGGCGGGCAATCAGGGCTTGGGCGGCGCCTTGGCGGGGGCGGGCGTCGGCTTCGGGATCGGCCAAAACCTCGGCAACCAGATGAACCCTAACCAGGATGCCATGCAGCAGCAGTTGCAACAGCAGCAGTTGATGATGCAGCAAATGATGATGAAGATGATGCAGGATCAGAACAAACCCGCCGAAGCCGCCGCACCTGCTGCGACTCCGGCTGCCGCGCCCGCCAATCCGCAGACTAAAGAGGAAATTCAGGCACTGCTCGATAGTTTCGATTTGAAGCTGGCGAGCGGCGAAATGAATCAGGCCACCTACGATAAGCTGTCCGCCAAGTGGGAAGAACGCCTCAAAGCGCTCGGCGGCTAAACCCTCTACACCTGTATTTCATTGATTTCACCCCGCCCTCTCGCTGTACTCACGGCGAGCGGGCGTCCCACGTCTTGGCTCCTCCGTCCAAGCCAGTTGGCAAATCGACCCCTCAAGACCGCCGGGACCGCTTTGACTGTAAAACAGTGCGGATCACGGAAGATTTGATCGAGTTGTATTAACATACAAAATTCAGACCCAATGTTGATCATTATCCAACTCAGTTGTTTTCCGATAGAATAGTGCAATCAGATTGAATACGAAAGCCGATTCCCGATCACTCATTCGCAGTTTCGCGCTGTTTCCTACTTACACTTGGAGTCTATTCGATGAAACGCCAGACTAGCGCATTGTTGTTCGTTATTTTCGCCTCCATCAACATTGCTTTTTTCGCGCTCTCGTCTTCGTCGGCATCCGTGGCAGCCGGTGCCGTCGCAACCGGCACCGCCTCTGCGCTGCCGCACTGGACATACGAGGGTGGCGAAGGCCCGGATCAGTGGGGAAAACTGGATTCCAGTTACGCGATCTGTTCCACCGGACGCGCCCAATCGCCGATCGATCTCTCCAAAGAACAGAAAGTTGACTTGGCCGACATCAAGTTCAACTATCAGCCATCCAAGTTGAATATTTTCAATAACGGCCACACGATTCAGGTGAATTACGACGCGGGTAGCTCCATCCTCTACAACGAGATTGAGTACAAGCTTGTCCAATTCCATTTCCACCACCCCAGCGAGCATACCGTCGATGGGAAGGCGTTCGATCTGGAATTGCACTTCGTACACCAGAGTGCCAGCGGCGCACTGGCGGTAGTCGGCGTGCTGATCGAAAAAGGCGATCAGGATAACCCGGCTTATGCGGATATTTTCGCCAACCTGCCCAGCAGCACTGGGACTCCCGACCCGAATGCCCGAACGATGGTTGATGCTTCCAAGCTGCTGCCTTCGACTCGGCTCTACGACACTTATACCGGTTCGCTAACGACACCGCCGTGCTCCGAGGGGGTGCGCTGGTTGGTGTTGACGACGCCGATCACGCTTTCAGAGGCACAGATCGAAGCGTTCAGCCATTTGTTTGAACTCAACGCGCGTCCGGTGCAGCCCCAGAATAACCGCGATCTGCTCCAGGACTCGACTTCTGCTAATTGACGGCATGGCACCGACTTGCCCACAAAAAACGTTTTCGTAGGGGTGAGTCAGTGCCACGCCCTAAAATAATCATAGCCGACGTGTTCCCCGGCATTGAGCGTGATCCAGCCGTCAATGGCGGCGATCCAAGCATTGTGCGGACTCGTATCCTGGTTTGGTTGTTGGTACAGGCAAGGCAAGCCGGTGCAACGGAGGCGGAACTACACAATGAAACGACTTCTCATCCTTACTTTCATCCTGACCCTGCTCGTGTGCGCGGCCATCACAACCGCGAAACTGGCAGGCGGAAACGCGCCACCCCCACCTTTTGCCAAATGGTTCACGAACGCCGACGGCACGCCCTGCGAAATGCTGTGCTTGTTTGGGATTCGTCCTGGCATAACAAAATATGCGGATGTGGAAGGGATGTTGAAAGCAAATCCTCTCACAAAAGGATACGTTAGCCCCAGTGATGATGCAAAGTTCGATAAAAACATTAATTTTTTTGATGTGTCTTTAGTTCAAGGTTATATGACGCTAAGTCAAGATACTCAGGGTTTAGTCAAAACTATCGTGTTTGATGCGCCAGCATCCAATAACTTACCCATCACATTTAGGGATGACTTGCTCGTTTTCGGTGTCCCCTACGGCGTTTCTCTCGCAACCTACGATATTTATGGATACGACCGTTTTTACGATCGCAACCAAACATATAATTTTGAGGTTGCAGATTCCAAACATAAGTGCAAGTTTGACTTGTCCGAATCATTTAGGCCATTGCAGAAAACTAAGTCGCCCTCAAGAGCGTGGGGCGATTTGAACAAACCATTTGCCGAGACCCGGTAAGCGCTGGAAACGGGTTTCGAGCGCTTTCATGGCCTGTTGAGACAGACGCACACCGGTATGATAGAC
>JBBRMW010000180.1:0-12389 GCA_038230635.1 Aggregatilineales bacterium
CAAGCCGATCGGATCACTGGCAACTGAAGTACTGGTGGTACTGGGTGTTTTGACCGTTTTCCAAAAGCGTGTCAGGCGGTTGATCTCGTTATCCGAAACGTACACGCCCTGCATACGCACCGGAGCGGCAGCTTCCGGCGATTGATACATCATGTCACCGCGCCCCAGCAGCTTTTCCGCGCCGGGCGCATCGAGGATTACGCGCGAGTCCACGCTCGACGCGACCGCGAACGAGATACGCGCCGGAAAGTTCGCCTTGATCAAGCCCGTGACGACATCCACGCTGGGGCGCTGCGTTGAAACGATCAGGTGGATGCCCGTGGCGCGCGCCATCTGTGCCAACCGCGTCAGCACCTTTTCGGTTTCGTCCGGCGCGAGCATCATCAAGTCGGCCAATTCGTCGATGACGACGACCAGATACGGCAGCCGTGACATTCCGGGTGTCAGACGTGAGTTATAGTCGATGATATGGCGCGCGCCCGCCTGCGAGAAGCGTTTATAACGCTCATCCATTTCGCGCGACACCCACTTGAGCACGCCCACGATCCGTTCCAGATCGACGACGACGGGCGCGACGAGGTGCGGTATGCCGTTGTAGCCCGTCAACTCCACGCGCTTCGGGTCAACCATGATAAATTTCAGGTCTTCCGGCGAGTTTTCGAGCAGCAGCGACGAGATAATGGCGTTCACGCACACCGATTTGCCCGATCCGGTCGTGCCGGCGATCAGCAAGTGGGGCATCGCCGTGAGATCAGCGGCAACGGGTGAACCATCGACGCTCTGACCGAGGCCGATGCGCAGTTTCGATTTCAAACCGCGAAAGGCACCCGAATCCATGATGTCATAGAGGCTGACGAGCGCGGTTTTGGCGTTGGGCACTTCAATGCCGACGAAGCCTTTACCGGGTACGGGTGCTTCCACGCGGATTGAGCGGGCGGCCAGCGCCAGCGCGAGGTCGGCATCGAGTTTGGCGATCGAGCTAACTTTGACACGTGTCTTTTTACCCTGGCGGCTGACCAAGTAATCTGGCTCGACGCCGAACTGCGTGATCACGGGGCCACTGTTGATCTCGATGATTTTGCCGGGTGCGCCGAAACTTTGCAGCGTTTCTTCGATCACACGCGCGCGCTGTAACAGATAATCGTTATCTACCTGATGGATCGAGCCTTTTTCGAGCAGTTCATGGAAATCAGGCATTTCCCAGGCTGTGTCGCCTTTCGTGCGCGGGGCGGCATCGGCGATCGGTTCGGCGGGCGTGCCGTTCGCACCACCGCCGGGCTGGCGGATGATGGGTGACGACCGGGCGGGTGGCGCATCCAGTCCGGGCGCGACGGTTGCCACCAGCGCAGGTATGGGTGCGACGGGCACAGGTGCCGGCGTTACGGGCGCGGCGGGTCGCATGATCGATGGTGCAACCGGTGCGGGCGGCGCGGTCAATGCGGGACGACTTCCCAACAGTGGCGGCGCTGTCGTGCGCGGGGCGACGGGTTCGTCGTCGAGCGGTGCATACTGAATGTCGTCGTCGTCCGCGTCGTCATGATCCAGAATGCGCCGGGCGGCCTCCAGGCGGGTCTCCGGCGTGCCCACATCTGGTTTGGGCACGGGGCGCGCGATCGAAGGCGAAGCACCGAGTGCAGGTGACGGCACGGCGGGCGGCGCAGCCGATCCTGGGCGCGATCCGAACAGGCCAGTCGCGGTCGCAGGGCGGGCAGGCGTCAGCGGCGGTTTATCGCCACCTGATTCCGTCGAAGGCGTATTGACGATCGGTCGCGGTGCGCCCATTGACGGCGCGTTGACGCTGCTGGCGGCACCCGAGTTGGAGGGCGGCGGGCGCGATCCAAATAAGCCGCCGGGGGTTGATGGTTGCGCGGGACGGGCGGGTGACGCACCAAGCATTTCGGTGTCGCCATCGAAATCATCACTATCATCGACATCGTTATCGTCTACATCACTATCATCGTCATCTACATCATCGTCGGCATCGTCCTCGTCAAGCGCAAGGTTGGGAATCGGACGTGCCGCACCAAATGCAGCTGATCCCGACAATCCCGGTCCGCTCGGCGTGCCGGGCGATGGGGAATTGGCGGACGTTGGACGCGATTCGAACAAGCCACTGGCAGTGGACGGCTGCGCGGGACGGGCGGGCGTCGCACCAAGTCTTTCGGTATCGCCGTCGAAATTTGCATCGTCATCCAGATCATCATCATCGTCACGGGCAAACCCCGCGATCGGACGCGCCGTGCCAAAAGTCGATGGCCGCGAGCCGATGGGTGCTGCGGGCACACCGGGTCCGGCAGTGGTCGGGCGCGATCCGAATAGGCCGCTGGGGGTGGCGGGGCGCGAGGGCGCAGTGGGTGGCTTGGCTATATCGGTGTCATCGCCTTCGTCGTCACGGGCTGGCCTCGATAAGGGGCGCGATCCGCCAAAAGTCGATGATCCCGATCCACTCGGTGCAGCGGGTATGGCGGGCGTTGGCCGCGATCCGAATAGGCCGCCGGGCGTGGCAGGACGCGCTGGAGCGATTGGCGGCTTGGCATCCGCGACATCCGGCTCGGAATCATTATCGTCGTCATCATAAGTGGGCTTCGGCGCGGGGCGCGACGATCCAAATGCGGGCGCGCTCGGATTCGCGGCGGCAGGGCGCGATCCATATAAGCCGCCGGGTGTGGCGGGTCGCGCCTGCGTCGATCCGAGTCGGGCGGTATCCGCATCAGACGAATCGGAATTGTCCTTGCCGCCCGCGCCCAGGACGGGTTTGGCGGCGGTTGCGCTGGCTGAGGCCGCCGATGTGGCCGGGACGGGTGGCGCGGCGGGCGTTGGCCGCGATCCGAATAAGCCGCCGCTGGCCGGACGAGCGGGTTGTGCCGCCGCACTTGAGGCTGGCGCTGCTGGCAGGGCGTCCCCGTGCGTCGATATTGCGGCGGGTTTCGCGCCAGTCGCGGGTGCGGCGGGTGGCGGCGGCGCAGAACGTGAGCCGAAAATGCCGCCCAATGGCGACCGTCCTGCGCCTGCTTTATTATCGGCGCTTGCCCCACTATCGGAAGATGGCGTGGTTTTGGCGATTGCGGCAGATGACGCAGGCGACAGAGCAGCGGCGGGCGCAACGGTAGTTGTAGCAGGCACAGGCGGTGGTGGCGCAGATCGTCCGCCAAAGATTCCGCCCAATGGCGAGCGTCCGCCGCTCGATTTTGCGTCCGCGGTGGGTGTGGCCGTGGGCGTCGCCAGTGCCGAAGCGGTCGAAGCCGTCACGGGCGCAGATGGCGGTGCGGCGGCGGCACGCGAGCCAAATATACCCGGACGGCGCGCACCCGTACCATCTGCCGTCGCGGTAGAGGTGCTGGCAACAGGCACGGTGGCGAGTGCGGGCGTCGGAATGGGCGTGGCTAACGCGGGCGTGGCGGCGGCAAGCCCTTTGCGTCCGATGGTGCTGGTCGCAGCCAATGCCGGCGCGGGTTTACCGCGACCGCCCCCGACACCCGGCCTCTGATCGGGACTGAGCGTGGCGGCGGCGCGCGACTGTTCACGCCGATCCGAGAAGCCGCGCCCGGCGCGCGTGAACCACAGCAGCACCGAACTAACATAACCCGTAATCTCGGCTAACGTGATGCTGAACGCCAGCATAATTGCCACGATCCACCAACCGCTCAAAAACACGGGCGTCCCATAATCGCCCATCAAGTTTTCGAGCAGCATGTACAGCTTGTCGCCGACCCAACCGCCGCCGCGTCCGTACTTTTGCCAAGCATCGGTCGAGGTCTGGGCGAGTAGGGTCAGGTTGGGCGCAGGTTTTTGTAAAAGTTCAAAAAATTGCAAGGTGGTCATGATCGCCAACAGCATCATGACCCAGCCGATGATCCGGTGATATTCGAGGAGCGGCGGCTCAGCGCGGAAATGGCGCAGAATCAACCAGCCGCCGACGACCACGCACGGGATCGGCCAAATCAAGCGCCCATAGCCGAAAAGTTGACCGAGCAGCTTGACAATGCCGCTGGTGATTGCGCCATCGTCGGGATTCGGCGAGATCACGCCGAAAAACACGATCACGCCGAACAGGACGAGCGCAATACCCACAATGTCGAGTTGGTGATCTTGCGAAAAGGCGCGCTTAACAATGGGTGTACGCGGTTTATTTTCGAGCGGGCGAGCACGTTTATCGTTGGCAGGTGCAGGGACTTTCTTGCCAGCCGTGCCCGCAGGCGCACTCGTCGTACCGAACGTACCAGTCGAACGCGCACCGCCCATCCCGCCCGCCGTACTTGATCCGCTGCTCGCGGGTTTGGCCGCAGGTTGATTAGTTGCGCCGCCGCCGCCCGGCAGCCGATTACGAATGCCGCCGAAGAGACCGCCACCGCCCGCGGAAGGCGCATCCTTTTTGGGATCGGATCTGGCGGAACTCGTGGGCGTGGCGGGCTTGGGTGCGCCAAACGACGAACTGCCGCCAGCCGTCGTGGGTGGCTTGCTCGTCCCATACATACCGCCCGAACTGCCTGAGCCACTTGATCCGCTGCCTGAGCCTGAACTGCCATACGACGAACTGCCACCATAAGATGGCTGCGCGGTGGGCTTGAGCGGCTCGTTTTTGGGCGGAGTTTTCGATTTATCATCGGCGGGCGAATCATTGCGGCGTCCGAGGCCGCCAAATAAACCACCGCCCGCTGGCTTTTTGTCGTCATCTTTTTTGGCTGGAGGCGCGGCCTTGTCATCGGGCTTGCCGCGATTGAGTAGGCCGCCGATTGGATTGTTGGGGCGCGCCGGGACCGCGCTCGATCCACTGGTGCTTCTATCATCGGGTTTGCTGCCACCGCCGCTGAACAAGCCGCCGGGTTTCGCGGGGGTATTCGATCCGCCTGCTGAGCCTGACCCGGAACTGCCCGATCCGGAGCCACCAAATAAGCCGCCGGGACGCGGTGTGCCGCCAGAGCCAGAACTGCCTGACGAGCCACTCGATCCGCTACCAGAGCCGGAACTGCCAGAGCCGCTCGATCCACTGCCGCCAGAACCGTAGATACCACCGGGACGCGGTTGGTTGCCAGAGCCAGAGCCAGAACTTCCCGATGAGCCAGAACTGCCCGACCCGCTGCTGCCACTGAATAGGCCACCGGGGCGCGCGGGCGGATTACCAGAACCAGAACTCCCGGACCCACCCGACCCGCCGCTGCCCGACCCATAGGAGCTGGTAGGCGGTCGCGCGCCCCCCGTCGACGATCCCGATCCGCTCGAACCTGAGCCGCCAGACGGTGAGACGAGCGGGCGCGTGCCATACCCGGTGGATGAGCCTGCCGAGCCAGAACCTCCGGACGGACTCCCAGGTCGCGCCGAACTCCCCTTGTCGGAGTCGGAATCGTCGTATTCATCATCATCGTCGTCGTCATTAGAACGGAATGGTCTGTTACCGTAGGACATATTTTTGTCGCCTGTGCCTGGATAATTCGACGGATACGATCAAGACATGGGGTTGGCGCGTTACCCCGTTTCGAGAATGATAGACCAGAAAGCCGTGAACAAAATCAGAATAAGTACAATCATGCGTCGGTGGCGTGCCAGATATAACCCAATACGCAAAAGTACGCCAAATGTTCTACTATTTTACCACAATGAGGGGTGGCGTGCTATGCGGATTAGGTTGGAATGCTATAAATAATAGGCAAGGCAATCGCACCCGAAAGTGCGACCGCACATAGCCCTTGGAGGGGGTGCTCAATCGGAATTCGATAGCGTATCGGGCACGACGATCGACTGTGCGCGCAGCAGATCGAGCGCCTGATCATGGATCAAAACGCGATAGGTGGGACGGTAGGTAGTGATGAATGCGGGCGAATGCGGCGTAGACGGCCAATCTTCGGCGGCCCGCGCACGTCCCATCAGCGCGACCGAGCGGACCTCGAAGCGTCCGACCAATGCGCCGCCCGCGCCGATCATGGACGCGAACGTCGCCCAATGGCGTGCCATCATCGTCGCATCGCCGCGCACAACCTCTGACGAGCGCATGTGGGCATCGAGCAGCCCCGCAAGATTGCCCTTCCAGCCCAGATAGGCACCCAGGTGCAGCCGCACGACCGCGCCGTCGGGATGTGCCGACTCGATCAGCGGACTCGCGCGATCGGGCACGACAAATCCGGCTTCGTGATCGAGCCATTCGCGCGCGGCCTTGCGATTCGGGATCGCGTGGCCTTCGCCGAAAACCGCCTGATGCAGCAGCTTGTACACATCCAAGATGGTCATCGCCGGATAGCGCCGCGCGTGCAGCATGATCAGCGAGGCGATCGGCTCAGCCCCCGCCTCAGACAGCCTGTGCGACCCGTCGTGTTGGTCAGCCAATGACGTTCAGCGGGATCACGTCGCCGCTCGTGAACTGCAAAACGCTGATACGCGCGGCCACATCACGTGCTATTTTGCGGAAGGCCTGCGCCGCTTCAGAATTTGGCTGGCTGCTGACGATCGGACGACCGAGATCGCCACCCTTGCGCACTTCGACTTCGAGCGGGATACGTCCCAAAAACGGCACACCACGCTGAGTCGCCAACCGCTCGCCACCACCCACGCCGAACAATTCGCCGGACATATTTTCGACGACGCCAAGGATCGGCACCTGCAATTGCTCGAACATGCCGAGGCTGCGTACCGCGTCGCCGACGGCCACATCTTGCGGCTGCGAGACGATCACCGCACCCGTAAGCGGCACTGACTGCGCCAAACTGAGCGGTGCGTCGCCCGTGCCCGGCGGCAGATCAACGATCATGTAATCGAGCGTCGCGCCCCAAGTGACATCGGTGAAGAACTGGCGAATCGCGCTGTGGAGCATCGGCCCGCGCATGATCAGCGGTTTGTCGGCGTCGATCAAAAAGCCCATACTGATGGCTTTGAGGCCGTACACCTCGAACGGGATCATTTTGCTGTTGACGACTTTGGGACGTCCGCTGGTCAGGCCGACCATCATCGGAACGTTCGGTGTCAGAATATCGGCATCGATCAGGCCAACGCGCGCACCTTCCATTGCCAGTGATACGGCGAGATTCACGGCGACCGTCGTTTTGCCGACGCCACCTTTGCCGCTGCCGACGGCGATGATGTTGCGAATATCGACGCTCACATCGATCATGCCGTGCATTTTTTGACCGCCGCGCACATCCGCATCCCATTTGACCTCAATCTCGCGGATGCCAGGAACTTTCAGGACGGCGACGCGCGCCGCACCGTGAATCACGTCTTTGAGCGGGCAAGCGGGCGTCGTCAGCACGATCGTGAAATGGGCGATCCCATCGGCGATCGATAAATCGCGGATCATGTTCAGCGTCACCAGGTCTTTGCGCAGTTCCGGCTCGATGACCGTTCCCAGCGCACGCATGACTGCATCTTGCAGGGGTTGATTTGACATTGAGAAGTTTCGCCTCGATAGTTACCAGCAATCGCTTAGTCGGCGTTCTATTTTAGCGCAAGATCGGGTGCTGGGGGCGAGTTCGTTGGATGATACCTCACGCACTTTCTCGTGCTGCGATCCGTATGATCGCATCCAGGCTGCGCTCCACATCGTCATCCGTCGTCGCCCAAGACGAGACGCTGATACGCATGGCGGTCTGCCCTTGCCACACTGTTCCTCCGCACCAACAGGTCCCATCCGCCTGGATCGCTGCGATCACCCGCGTGGTCGTTTCGGGTATTCCAAACGATACCAGCACCTGATTCAGATCGACTTCATTCAGAATCGCGTAGCCTGCCGCGCCCAGCCCGTCGGCAAAACACTTGGCTTGCTGACAGTTGCGCTCGATCAATTCCGCCACGCCGGAGCGTCCGAGCGAGCGCAGCGCCGCCCACACCTCGATACCGCGCGCCCGCCGCGACAGTTCTGGCGTGAACTGCGATGGCTCGCGCTGCGCGGTTTGCGGCAAGTAGGGCGCGACCAGCGAGAGTGCAGTGCGCAATCCTTCCGGGTGGCGCACAAAAGCGAGGCCGCTGTCATAGGGCACGTTCAGCCATTTGTGGGCATCGGTCGCCCAGGAGTCCGCATCGGCCAGTCCCCTCACCAAGTGGGCGCGCTGCGGGGCCGCCGCCGCCCACAGTCCGAATGCGCCATCCACATGTACCCACGCGCCTGCCGCGTGTGCCAATGCGCACAATTCCGCGAATGGATCGAACGCGCCCGTGTTGACGTTGCCCGCTTGCAAACATACGATTGCGGGCGTCGTGATTTTCGGAAAGGCATCTGGTCGCATCCGACCCTGTGCATCAACCGGAACGGATACAATACGCTTGCGCCCTAAGCCCAGCAAGCCCAAAGATCGGAACAGCGTCGAATGGGCTTCGCCGCCTACCACGACGGTGATCGGTGGCGCGCCGAATAAGCCATCCGCCTCGACGTCCCAGCCCGCGATCCCCAATACATGGCTGCGGGCGGCGGCCAAAGCGGTGAAGTTTGCCATCGTCGCGCCCGTCACAAACGATCCAGCTGATCCGGCGGGCAGCGCAAGAATATCCAAGAGCCAGCCGAGTGCGACACGTTCGATCTGGGCGCTGATCGGCGAGCCAACGCTTAGTCCGCCGTTTTGATCCCATGCGCCCGCCAACCAATTGGCCGCTACAGTCGCGGGCAGCGCGCCACCCGTCACGAATCCGAAGAAGCGTCGTCCAGCGGTAGCAACCGTCGCGGGTGAGCCGATCTCGTCCAAGAGGTTGAGTACGGTTTCGGGATCGGTGGGCGAATCGGGAAGTGGCTCGGCCAACCGTGTCAAGCCATCGATCGCTTCGGGCGTGGGGATGACACTCCGCGAGTCGAGCGTTTCCAAGAAATGGATGCCGCGTTCGGCGGCTGATGTCAAGAGCGGTCTCATGGTATCCTTATCATCTTAAAAGTTGTCCAAAAAGCGTGATGATGCGGCATTAGCGGCTAACGTGTTTATTGCATGTGAGGGGGCAAAACCATAAACTGCGCTACAATGGCGTTGGAAAATGTAACGCATGACCTGCCACGTGTTAGTTTTGCATCAAAATGTAACCTTTTTCGGCTTTGAGTGCGCTTGTAGTCTCCTTTTATAAATTGTTTGGAAGCGAAAAAGAGTTAGATAATAATTCATTAGGACGAAATATCATAGCGCATTTTTGGTTTTTCCCAGGCCGGCATCAATTTTTCACTTTGAAGCGACGCATCGTGTTTCTATTTGCGTCCATCTCACTGATGATCTTCTTGGGAATTGGTGTGGTTTCATACTTAGCGATAACGTCAATTTTAACTCATAAAATTAATGCGGGTATCGGGAGCAATCTGAAACAGATACAGCTTGCTTTGACGAACAGTTTATCAAATTTGAATCATGTATCCCAACAATTGGCGTCACAAGGTGATGTAGGAATCAAACTCGACCAGTTCCTATCCACCACTGAACCCTACACGAAAGCCAAGCTCCTTTCGGATATGAAGTCTCAACTGAATATCATCACGTTTGCCAATCCTGGCGTGGGGTTGGTCATGTATTATTTTGAAAATGACCACCAGTATTTCCTGGAAAACTCCGGCATTAGAGCCGATTTCGATCCGAAAACACTGCCATTGATTGCCTCGTATTCACAGATTAATTATTATGGTCCACATGTCAGCAAGGATCGTTTCAGCAATCAGTACGTGCTATCCGTTTTGCGCAAAGTGGACTTGGCCGAACGAGACGATACGTATATCTACATTGAAACGGGCTTCAAGCTGACGCAAAATGTGTTAGAAACCGACCAGACGAGCGTAAAAACCTCCCACTTAATGCTAGATAATGATGGCAGGATTGCCTATAGTGAAGTGCCAGACATTTTTCCGATGAACGCCATGTTCGGCGGTGGCGGGGACAACAAAAATGTGTCGGGCATTTTAGACGGCTATGTTTGGCAAAAGGCCACGAGCAACCAGGGTTGGAGCGTTATTTCGGTCATTCCTATGAACGAATATAACCAGGAACGAGACGATTGGCTGCGGCTGATGCTTTTTCTTCTGGTCGTTTTCATGGGCATCACGCTACTGCTGGCCTTGCTGCTGTGGGACTCCGTGTATCGTCCGCTCGCCAAGTTCGATAAAGAAATCAGGTGGATTGAAAACGGCAATTTCCACAGCACGGTGGCCTTGACCAAAATCCCTGAATTCGATCACCTATTGGAACAATTTCAGCGGATGAAGAAACAAATTGTCGATTTGTTCCAAGAGGTGGAAACAAAAGAAAAACGCCGCGCCGACCTGGAAATCGAAAAGCTGCTGTACCAGATCAACCCGCATTTTCTCATGAACACACTGGACACGGCACATTGGTTGGCGTCGATCTGTCGGTAGGTGGCGTGCTGAGCCTGACCAACGCGCTGGCTGCTACCCAGTTTGGCAATGGCGGTGCGCCGATGTTCTTCTGGATGGCAGTGATTATCGCTGTTGGTCTGATCGCTGGCGGCCTGAATGGCTATATCATCGCTTATTTACGGGTGCAGCCGTTCATTGTCACATTGGCTACTTGGTCTATCTGGGGTGGCCTTGCCCTGGCCGTCCTGCCTGTTGACGGTGGCTCCGTACCCAACTCGTTGTATGCAACAGCCACTGGAGAAGTCGCTGGTATTCCTAAGTCGCTGCTGTTGTTGATTCTTTTGATTATTGGTTGGCTGATCTTCAAGCGCACCCGCTTTGCGACCCGGGTTTACGCGATTGGCAGCAACGCTCGGGCCAGTTTTCTGAATGGGACGAATGTCGCCCGAACTACGGTGATGGTATACGCGTTTTCAGGGTTGTTCGCGGCTCTGGCCGGTACGTATCGGACGATCAGCGTGACCTCTGGTTCGCCGACTGGCGGCAATTCGTTCATTCTAAACTCGATTGCAGCAGTAGTCATTGGGGGCACAAGTCTGGCCGGCGGCAGGGGCGGCATTCTTGGGCCGATCGCAGGAGCGTTCATCCTGATATTGATTAGCGATCTAATCTTTTTCGCCGGGGTTTCGTCTTACAGCAGCTCCATTATTCAGGGACTGCTCCTGATCGCGGCAGTGACAGTGTACTCAATCGCGGATTACACGCGGCGGCGACGGAGGAAAGCATGACGACGGTACGCCTTTTCGTCGTTCGCAACCGGGTAATTTTTGCCAGCTACGCCCTCACGCTGCTGCTGCTGCTGGTGATCACGCTGTTCCGGCACAGTTTTGGGACCATTGAAAACCTTCGCGTGCTGACGATCAACGCCTCAATCATTGGCATTGTCGCGCTGGGCCAGACGTTGGTGATTTTGACAGGCGGCATCGATCTGTCGATCCCTTATACGCTGAATAGCGCTGCGATCCTACTGACTCTGCTTACCCAAGGCCATGATAGCAACCTAATCTGGGCTATCCTATTGATTCTACTGCTGGCCTTGTTAATTGGCCTCGTGAATGGCATTGGGGTAGCACTACTAGGCATTTCGCCGGTGATCATGACGCTGGGTATGAACGCGATTTTGCAAGGTGCGCTAGTCGGTTACACCGCGGGCGGACGGCCCGGTTCAAATGCGCCACCGATCATCAATTTTATCGGTCAGGGAGCGATTGGCGGTATTCCAGTCGATCTGATCCTATGGGTGCTTATAATCGCCGCTGCTACGTTGTTTTTATCGTTCACTACCCTGGGCCGATCGATCTATGCAATTGGCAACAATGCGCTCGCTTCCCGTTTTTCGGGGGTAAATGTCCGACTGACGCGCATCCTCGTTTATTGTGTTAGCGCCCTGAGTGCGGCGATCGCCGGCATTGTGCTTACCGGGCGCGTTGGCAGTTCATATCTCGGCATGGGTGATCTTTATCTGTTTTCGTCTGTCGCCGCCGTAGCTATTGGTGGCAGCTCAATTCTGGGCGGGAGTGGGCATTATCTCGGCACCGTGGCCGGAGCGTTCGTGCTGACGCTGATCGCCGGTCTGCTCCCGATATTCAACATAGGGTCCGCTGCCGAACAGGTGTTGTACGGTGTCATTGTACTCGGTATGGTGCTGCTGGCGCGTGGCCGGGTGAATGAACGTTAATGGACTGAAGAACAGAGTAGGGTTTTCCCCGTACTATGCGAAAACTCCATCCACAGCACAAAATCGGGTACTAGGCGGCTCGTCGCCAGTAATCATGCAGGATGCCGCCCAGCACCTCTCGTCGGTAAACTGGACCCTTCACGCGTTTCCGTTGAAATGGGATCGGTGCTTGTTGGGAAAGCGTAGGGTGCAAAAACTCCCGTAGGGTCAAAAAAACTCATCCACCGGAAGAATGCGCGCTAGGCGGCACGGTAATGGTCATAAATAATGCCGCCCAAAACGGGATGACAATGTACGCTGCCTACTCGGTCTGGAGGCGGGAGCGGAATTGGTTGGTGCTGATCAAGCCCTTGGTGGGGACGCGATTGGTTGTAGTAGGCGATGTATTCG
>JBBRMW010000181.1:0-12350 GCA_038230635.1 Aggregatilineales bacterium
CAGTATGCCAATTTTGGGCGCGAATATGATGGTGAATGGTAGCAATTCGAGCGTTCCAGCCGTGCGCTCGGATAGTGTCCAATCGGCCAAGACCGATGCCCACGCGCATTCCGATTTGGTGGGCATAACTCCGCAGCGACCAACCGACACGGATGTCCGGGTTTGGCTGAGGCACCTGGAAGATGAGGACGCCAACGTCCGCCTCCGCGCGATCATCGAACTGCGCACGCTGAACAATCCGGGCGCACTGATCGGGCTGGGTGGCCGATTCGCCCTGGACTCACAGCCGAAGGTGCGAGACGAGGCGCAGCGCGCGGGCAAAGCGCTCTATTTCAACTGGGTCTATTGGGCACCCAAGCCCGTTGAGGCCAATGCGACGAAGCAGGCCGCGCCGAGTGAAGTGGCGCAAATCCTGGCAAAAGCCGAAGCCGCGCGCGCTGCTCGCAAAGGCAAAAAATAACATCAGATGGGCCAACGCGGCGAGGTCGTGCCTCTATGTGCCCGGCGGATTCAGCGTCGCGTCATCGCGCATCCGAAAGCCATCCCGCAGCGCATTGCCGCGTGCTTCGAGCAGCGGCAGCAGGTAGGGCGAGGCAGGCGGCGGCATATCCCATAACAGCATCGTGTTATTCGGGTCGCCCGACACATTAACGCGCAGACCCGTCGCTGTTTCATAGACACGGATTGGAGTCACCGGGAGCGCCGGAAAATCCAAATCGAGTCGCAGCGCGTCGGGATAGCCACCAGCCACGATGAGCCAAGCCGACACCAGCGCGCCCAGCGGTATTACGCGGATCAAACTCGTCGGCACGTTTTTGGGAAAGATACGCGCCAGCTCCACCAAACACAACACCATGCCCCACAGCGCCAGAATCCAGAAGGCCGAGCCGATGAAGCGCGGATCGGGCGCGCTCAAAAACCAGAAGATGGCGGCGGCGGCAGGCGGGATCAACGGCGGTGCATGGTGCAAAAGCCGTTTTAGGTACCGTGGCGCGGCCAAGATCAACGCCGCGAACCATGATCCGAGCGTCACGTAAAACGGGATCAAGAATAAATATGGACCCAAATCAGCGTGCATTCGGGCGAACCAGCCGTTGACCCAATTCCAGTTGCCCAATACCGTATCCATATCGCCGCCCGGCTGCCGTGCAAAACTGTAAACCCACAGTTCTGCCTCGCGCCGGATGGCAGGCGGCACCCGATAATCGACGGGCAGTGCGCCGAGACTGCTCGGAAACAGCGGGTAGCCGCTCAGGATTGCGCCGCGTGCCATCCATACGCCGCCGAGCACGAGTCCTACGCCGATCAGTGCCCGCGCCGCGAACGTGATGGCCGCGCGCCGCTTACCAGGATCACGGTGGCGTACCAGCCAAACCATCAGGGTCAATAACATGACGCTCGTCCCGAACGCCGCAAAGCTCAGCTTGCTAGTAACACCGACCACCGCCAGTGTCAGGATGAAAACCACCGTAAGGCGCTCGCTTTTTTCATCGGCGAACGGCTCGTACACATAGCGAATGAAGGCCAGCGCAAGCACCATTTGAAGGACAAAGATGCACAGATCGGGTGACGGACTCGAAATATCGGCGGAGAAGGGGCTGTAAATCGCGCGATAAACCAGTATGGGTAAGCAGAACGTGGCAAAAAGTCGGTACGGTGAAACTTCTTTCGGGGCGCGCAACACTTTCAACGCGAGCGCAAGGCATTGCGCGATGGCAACTATCAGCAGCAGGCTATTGGCGAGGTGAAAGCCTTGATCGAAGATCGGGTAGACGTTCAGCGCAGCCACGAACAAGAAAAAGCTCTGATTGAACGCGAATCGATAGTGCAGGTTGCCAAGCCCCGGAACAATCGGATAATCATTCAGCCAGCGGATACTGCTCAGGTGATAGAAGCCGCTGTCGAAGTCCATCTGGCCGCTTAGCGCACGATTGGCTATCCAGAGCGCGATTGGAGATAACGCCAAGAGGTATAAGATAGGCGAGACGGGCGACCACTTCGGAACGCTCCGATTCAATCCCGTGCGCGGTAGGGGCGACCCGATGTAGTCGCCCGTTCTGACCCAAGCGACCAAGCCGACCACACCCACGACGGTCACGATCAGGCTGGCACGCCAATCGATCGGCAGCACCAGATGCCAGATTTGGAGCGCCGCGATCAAAACCGCATAGCCCAGCCAAAACGCCTCGAACCAGCCATCGAAATCGCGCGTGCGCACGCCGAGTCCGAACTGGCGGACGAGCATACCCAGTCCGGCGATCACCCCAAACGCGATCATCCAGCCGCCGATCGTGTCGATCACCGCAGACATCACGCTGTGGACTCCTTTTTCTGAAATGGAGGACGCAACCCGAAACGCTTGAATGGCCTACAGTTTATCAATTTTCCGTGAAATTTGTCGCAAAATTATGAAATGATGATTAAATATAGTCCCATTGGATTTAATCTCCCCAGGATCGAGCCTCATGAGTGAATCGCACAAGGCGGGCACGCTGCCCACCAATTTCCCAACGCCGCCAGCGCGTCATTCGCTGGCGCTGTTTCGTCTGCAACTCGATGCCGCGACGCGCTACCTGTTTGAAGGTGAAATCCGCGAATTGCTTACCGATGCGGGCATTCCGTTGGATGTGCTGACGCGCGGCTCCGATCCGGCGCTCAATGTCGCTCAAGTGGCGGGATTTATGCAGGCGGTTCGTGGACTGATCGGCTCGGAAAAGGCCTTCAGCTTCGGCCATGAGTCGTTTCTCAAGGTACTGCCGACATTGGCGCGCCCGTCACTGCCGCCGCTGGCACGCACCATCTCGACCTCCGACAAGCTGTTTTTGCGGATGCGCGATGCAATGGCCGTGCTTAACCGCCAGTTCGACACCAACTTCTTGACAAAGTGGCACGGCGGCGCGGAGGCTGATATTTTCGAGGATTCCGGCCTGCATTGCTATGGTCATATCTGCACTGGCACCGCCTGCGAAACAGCAACGGGCTTTTTGGCGGAGACAATTGCGCAGTTGGCGGGTATCAAAATGACGCTGGCCGAAAGCGAGTGTATGGCGATGGGTGCGCTGTCTTGCCGCTGGCATTGCAAACTGCCATAAACGCTTATCAATCACTCAGCAAATGCAAAAACCAAATTTAACATCGCACTCGTAAAATCTGAGTAACGAAGCAAAATGATGGAATACGTACCATGATCATTCAAACTGGCACTATCGCGCCCGCGTTCTCGCTCGGATCGGTGCAAGGCGCAAAAGTGACGTTGGCTGATTTCCGGGATTCATCGAATGTCCTGCTCTGGTTTTCACGCGGGTTCACCTGTCCGTTTTGTCGTGCATATATGGCGCAACTTGGCACCGCATTCAACGACTTTCGCGCGTTACAAACGCAAGTGCTTCAAATCAGCCCGAATATTTTGTCGCGTGCCCAAGTGTATTTCCGTACATCGCCGCTGATCTATCCGTTCCTGTGTGATCCAGAAAAGCGCACATATTCGAAATATGGCATCACCGACGAAGGCCCCATCGTGGGATCGCGCAATGCGATGACATTGGTTATCCATTCGGCGCGTACCGGACAGTTCACCGAGACGACGCGCGCGATGGCGCTTGATGTGCTCAATACATCGTTCGTGGAGCGTCTGCAACATCATGCACTGACCGCAGTTGAGCAGGCGCTCGTGCTCGTCGATCGGGAAGGCATCGTGCGTTGGTCGAAGGCGCTGGGGCCGTTGGAGAATCTTCCCGACAACCAGACGATCCTCGATACAATCGCCAAGTTGTGTCCGCCGTCCGCCCCTACCCAGGCGCAGGCTGTACCGATTTCGGTGGTCGAAGTGGCAAAACCAACTGGGATTGAATCACCCAATATGGTCAACTTGGCACAGGCGGAAACAGCACCTGTAACGTGATTTGTTACGCTTTTGGAATACTCTGAAGGCAGCGCGGCTGATCGAGCACGCAGACTTCTTGCCATCGAAAAAGTCCTGAAACATAGATAGCCAATCATCAACGCAAAGGGAAATTAACATGGTCATTCAAATTGGCGCACTCGCCCCCGGATTTTCGCTCGAATCCGTGCAAGGTGCGCAGCTCAATATCACCGATTATCGGGACAAGTCGCATGTGCTGCTATGGTTTTCACGCGGCTTTACCTGTCCGTTTTGTCGCGCGTATATGGCGCAACTGCGCGGCGCAGCCAACGAGTTTCGCGCGCTGCATACCGAAGTCCTGCAACTCAGCCCCAATATCCTGTCGCAGGCACGTATCTATTTTCGGACTTCGCAACTGACCTTTCCCTACCTATGCGATCAAAATAAGCGTGTATACACCCAATATGGCATCACCGATGGCGGCCCGGTGGCTGGCCTGAAGAATGCGGTCACGTCGCTGTCGTATTCGGCGCGCACCGGACAATCCGCCGAGTCTCGCCATGCGCTGTCGCTGGAAATACTCAATCGTTCGTTTGCCTCGCGCCTGCAACATCATGCGCTGACCGCTGTCGAACAGGCGCTCGTATTGATCGACCGGAGCGGCATGGTGCGCTGGACAAAAACGTTGGGACCGCTGGAAAATCTGCCCGACAACAAAGCGATCCTCGAAGCGATCACGCGCGCCGCGACGACAACCAGCGCTCGTGTCGATAGCCTCGTGATGGGGGTTGACGCTCATGCCACGCTTTCCCGTTCCGCCTGACGACACACCTGCCGATCTGCGCGTCCGCGAAATCTTCGACGAGATTCGGATGTATCTGGGACTGAGCTATACGCCAGAGATATTCCGCGCGATGAGTCTGAATCCGGCTGTGCTGCGCGGGGCCTGGGAAAACTATAAGGCGACGATCCTGGCCGGGCGCGTCCCGACCGGTCTTAAAACATTGATCGGGCAGGCGATCGCGTATCTGTTGGGCTGCCCGTCGGCTGCCGTCAACGATACCGCCGACTCGTCCGACCGGGCGACGCTGCGCGCCAGCCTGAATACGCGCGAACGTCAGATGCTCGATTTTGCGCTGCAATGCGCGACCGAACCGGATACGCTGCAAGAGTCCGATTTTGACGAACTGCGCGCGGCGGGATTGTGGGATGACGAGATTTTCGAGCTAACCGCGACCGCGGGTGTATACATGACGCTCGCCAATTTTGGACTGTCGATCTTTGGACGTGTCAGTGCACCGAGTGGGCTGCGCGGGACTGCGCCGCTCAAAACGGGGCTGATCGATATACCCGGTGGCGCACCAGCCGCTGGACAACTGACGCGCACGAATGAAACCACAATTTCGGCGCGGATGTCCACCGTCGTCGAGATCGGCTTGTCGCTGATGGCGCTGCCGACGTTCAGCGAGATTTTCCAGATGCTCAGCGATCAGGCCAAATGGGTACTCGATTTCACGCAGGTCAGCTTGAGCTTGCTGGAAGGCGGCGGCGCGACCTATCGGCTGCACACGTTGATCGCCGATTGCAGCGATATTACGTGCGAGCCGACGGTTTCGCCGTTTGTCCATTTTAACGCGACGGAGGGCTTATCGGGGGCGGCCATCATCAGCAATCAACCGCTGTTGATCGCCGATCTGACGCGCCAAACCAAAAACAGCCCGCGCCTCGAAGCGCCGCTCATCGAGGCGGGTATTCGCAGCGAGATGATCTTGCCACTGCGCATCGGCGAGCGCACCTTTGGGACGCTCAATTTTGCAGCGCGCCCGGTCAACGCCTATCGCGAGGACGATTTGCGGATCGGGCGGGTGTTGGCACTCCAATTGTCGGCGGCGCTCGATGCGGCGCGGTTGTATGGGCAGATCGAAGATGAGCGCAGCACCCTGCTGGCCGTCATCCAGAGCGCCGTGGAGGGCGTGCTGATGATTGACGGCGGCGCGCAGATCATCCTGGCGAACCCGGCGGTGGAATCGATCTTGGGCGTGCCGCTTGACGATTTGATCGGGCAATCGATCGAATCCGCGATCACGCTCGGCACGCTGCGGGTGCTGTTGGAGACCGCACTGGAAACCCAGCAGCCGTGCAAAGACGAGATCGTATTGGCGGATGGCCGGGTTTTCGAGGCGAGCGCCAATCCGGTGCTGACGCCCTCCGGCGATCCGATCGGGTTTGTAACGGTGCTGCACGATGTGACCACGCTCAAATCACTGAGCCGCATGAAAAGCGAATTCGTGGCGACCGTTTCGCACGATTTGAAAACGCCGATCACCGCTATGAAGTTGTCAGCAGGTCTGTTTGGCCGCGCCGGAGCGCTCACAGCCATGCAAACCAGCCTGCTGGATCGCATAAATCGATCGGCGGATCGCATGTTGGCGCTCGTCAGCGATCTGCTCGACCTGGGCAAGATCGAGGCAGGCATGACCATCGTGCGCGCACCCTGCAATCTGTCGGCAATCGCCTACGAGGTAGTCGAAGAGCAGCGTCCGATCGCCGAATCGAAGAATCAGACGCTGCGCTTCGAGGCGAGCGGGGCTTTTCAGGTGGATGGCGATGCGGCGCGACTCAAACAGGTGATCGCCAACTTCACCAGTAACGCTATCAAATATACGCCAAATGCTGGACAGATCACAGTGGCTGTGCATCTCAATGCCGATCAAGTCGAGGTGACCGTGATGGATACGGGGCTGGGCATTCCAGCGAAAGACTTGCCCAATATCTTCGATAAGTTCTACCGTGTCGATACCGAAGATCGGCAGGACATTGAAGGCACAGGACTCGGCTTGGCGATCACGCGCTCGATCATCGAGCAGCACGACGGTCATATCTGGGTCGATAGTCAGGTCAGTAAAGGCAGCACTTTTGGCTTCCGGTTGGCCGCGAAGCCGCATATGGTGCTGGCGGCGGGCTGAGCAAAATGGATACATAAAACGGGCGAATCCGGCATGGTCGCCCGCCTCATTTTCAGAGATCATTCACCTCTACAAGCGAACCCTGTACTCACTCTGCTTTTGCCCGCAAAACTTCGACTCACATCCGGCTGGTCGGATTGGCGGCAGACGGGCGATTGTCAGCCGTCGCCGGATGTGATATTCTTGGGGCACGGCTTGAGGCATCCCCGTGGCAGTTTCGATCACACGTTCAGACGGGAGGCAGGATGGCGAGCGACGCATTTGACGATTTTATGGATAGGCTCGATCTGCCAGAAACATCCTGCGACCAGGTTCACCCGATCGTCGAACGCTTCATGGCGGGTATAGACGTCACCGATCCGGTGTGGCTCGACACCTTTTCTGAATGGATGGAACAGGCCAATTCGTGCCTGACCAACGAGATTCTGGATGTACTCGGCGAACTACCCACCGATCCCGATGAACTGCAAAATCACATTTGGATGATCGTGCGGATGAGTTGGATTTTCTACCGCAAATTCCACGACGGCGCGCCGTTCGATACGTGATTTCACGGTACTTGCTCATTGGTGGTTGATAATTCTATTTGGATTTGCCCGGTTCAGTGGAGAGAACATGAGCTACCAGGTAATCATTACAAACGTCGCGGCTCGCCCGACAGCGGTGGTGTCTGCGACGACCACTTGGCAGGAGTTCCCAACTCTGTGGCGGGAGTTGAGTGGTGAGGTGTGGGCATGTCTGCGTGCAGGTGGGATCGAACGTGGCTGCCGCAATATTATGCTGTACTGGGACGACCTTCCGCATGTCGAGGTCGGGGTCGAGTTGCTCCTACCCTGTCCGCTTACCGGAAAGGTGATAGCGTCCGCCCTGCCGGCAGGGCAGGTGGCGATGACGGTTCATCGCGGATCGTACTCGGAGTTGGCGGCGGCACATCGCGCCGTGCTCGACTGGTGCACCGCGCAGGGCAAGCAGAAGACTGGCACGCGCTGGGAGGTCTATGGGCCGCACAACGACGATCCTGCCCAGGTATGGACTGAGGTCTACTACCTACTCAAATGACGGCGCTTTTTCTAGCCGCGTGTCACTTCCCTCTAGGATCTAGCCTACGCCATCCGTGCATAGTAGGGACGCGGCCTGCCGCGTCCGCTGTTCGTTCACCCAAATCAAAATACCTCCCCAAAAAGGGTGGGATTCTGCCCTTCTTAAACAGTCTCTCAGACTCTCTCGAGCGGAACCGATTTGATTAGGGGCGCGGTGTTGGCGGAAAAACTGGATCGCCATTGTTATAGGCGGGTATAACGGTCGGCTGCGCTTTGATCGGCGCTGTGACGGCGGCAAAATCGGGTGGGCGCGTGCTCAAGCCAACCGCAACCGCCGCGCGATTGCACAACCGATAACCGCCGACGGTCAGCCAGCTATCGAGCGTCGAACTGTCGCCGACGCGCGCCAGGGCATCCCGATAAATGCCCGTGCCCCAGGTGACGTAGCGCTGCGTTTCATTCGGCCAGCGCGACGCAGGCCGCTTGATCAGGCTTGGTCCGCCATTGTAACAGGCGAGTGCATCGCTCATATCGCCATTTGCCCAGCGCAGGCAATCTTTGAGCACGCCCAGGCCCGTACCTGCGTTGGCCTCCGGTTCGGTTTGATCGGTGATGGTCGGCGCGAAGTTGGACGGCATCACCTGGAACAGTCCCTGCGCGCCCGCACTCGAAACCGCATCGGCCAACCCGCACGATTCGATCTGAATGATTGTAGCGATCAGATTCGGGTCGATCCCATAACGCTCTGACCAAGCGATGATTTGATCGCGCCAGTGCTGCACTTCGGGCGTGAACAGCGACGCCAACGGACTCGGCGTCGCAAGGTTGCTGATGCGCCAAACGCCGAAGCCGATCAACAGTACGACCGCAACGATCGCAGCGTGTCCGCGTAACCATACGAGGATGCGCGTGCGCATTTCGAGGGTGATGCGGCGGCCAAACGCCTTGACGGAATCGACGAGGTGCGTCCGGGTTTCTGAGGCAGGCTTTTTTACGCGACGCCGCGTTGCAGCCGTCGGTGTGTTTTTCTTGGCGGGTTTTACAGATTTGGACGTTCTGGGTGAAGCGACCGCAGGTTTCTCGGATGGTTTCGATTTTCGCGGGGTCTTCTCGAACAGTGGAACTGTCCCCAAGTTTCCTCCAATTGTAACAGTGAGCGGACATGGCAAGCCGCGTCCCTACAGGACTGGCGGTTTTGGCAGGGACGACGGCCTGCCGCGTCCGTTATCTTCGATTACGTGGGAATTTCGTGCCCGTTGCGCTAGGGCGTGCCAACGACGATCTGCTGAAGCGGAATCGGCATGAATACGAGCACGAAGGCGACCAGCGTAAGAACGGCGACGACGCGGCGACGCGGATCAAGTGGCGTGATCATATCGAGCGGGGTGGCATAGACGCGCCCCAACACCAATAGCAAGAGAAGCCAGATGAACCAAGTGCTGTAGAAGATCGATAGCAACCCCAGCAACACCAGCACAGGCATATACAACACGCGGGCACGCTCGCCGACCAGTGCATAGAGGGCATGACCGCCATCCAACTGCCCGACCGGAATCAGGTTCAGAGCGGTGACGAGCAAGCCCGTCCAGCCTGCCGATGCGAGTTGATTGATGAACACATCGTGCATACCACTCGGCAAAAAGTGCCCGAATACGACGATTTTGGCGAGCGCGTACAGGATCGAATTGCCCTCCTGTCCATAGCTCGCCACCTGTGTCTTAAGCATGAATACATCGCTGATCGGCAATGTCAATACTTGCGATGTTTTCAGGCCGATTAGCAGTACCGGGATCGCTACGATCAGCCCGGCCAGTGGCCCTGCTGCGCCCACATCGAGCAGCACTTTGCGGTTGCGCATCGGCTCGCGCAGTTGGATGAATGCGCCCAGTGTGCCAAATGCAGCAGGGAGTGGGATGAAGTACGGCAGTGTGACGGCCACTTTGTGATAGCGCGCCGCGAAGTAGTGACCGAATTCGTGCGTACCCAAAATCAGGATCAAGCCCAGCGCATACGGCCAGCCAATCAGCAAATCGCTGAGGTGCTTCAAGGTGCCGATCTCGTTGGTCGCGCCCACAAAAAGCAAGCTCATCACGGTCAGGATGAACAATATCAGATTCGGCCAGGGCGAACGCGGCTGCACCGTGATCCGACCTTTAACGGCGGTGATAACGTGCTTTTCCGCGTTAGTGGTAAACGTCGGAACATGGTTGAGCGTTGCGAACAATGCGTCTAACTGCGCATAAGCTGTTTCGCTGTCGATCAACAGCCGTCCCACATAGACGGCGGACAGATTACTGGTGGCAGGCGGCGTTTGCTCCGTCTCAATCAGAAAAATCTCATTCACGGCAGCGCGCAGTTTAACCCGCAGATCAGTTGTGCTCGAATTGTTGCTGCTGTTAGCGACGACTGGAACGATGCCGTCATTCGGCGCATCGATCAGGCGATCGGGTTCATTGAGCATGTGAGGGGCGATCCTGTGTTACCAATAAGCCAGACGATCCGGTGGATCAGCGCTTATTATAGCCGAAAACGGCATTTCTGAACAGCTTTTGACCGCCTGCGAAGGTGAGCGCTCGTGAAGAAAATCAAGGCGAAAGCGGCGTTGATAGGTATTGCTTGGCTATTGCTCCTACTTTCGATTTACGCGGAATTGGCCGGGTTTGCTCTTGCTCCATTGTTATCCATGAGAAACAGTTACGATTTCGAGATAGTACGGAACAACTGGACCGGACATTTTGGTATGGACGTAGTATATCATAGCACATATGTTCTGTAAAGGGGGATGTGCGGCTTCGCTGCTGTGAAGCGGATTTCAGCACGGCGCGTACCCGCCGCGTCCGCTCAACCGCGAATAATAAACGGTGTGAGCGTCATAATCAGCCCGAACAAAATAATGGTGCCGACGCCGATCAGTTTGCGCAGCGGATCGAGCGGCGTGATGTCGTTGCCCGGCGGCGGGTGGCGCAGACCCGTCAACAGCGTCAGCGCGGCATAGAACAAGAAGCTCTGAAAGACGGTGAGGCCGAGAATCACCAGAATCACGAACGTCACCGCCGCGATCACCCACGCACGCCGCCCAAACAGCGTATACACGACGTGGCCGCCATCGAGCTGGCCGATCGGCAGCAGGTTAATCACCGTTAGCAGGACGCCAAACCACGCCGCCAACGCAACTGGATGTTCAAGTACCGCAAAATGCAAATCGGCATTAGTGAACAAATGCCCGATCCAATCGAGCAGCGGCGGAATGCCGACACCGCCGAAGACACGCGCGCCACCCACTGACCCTTGAAATATGCGTAAGGTGTCCTGGCTGGTGCTCGCTGCGGGAAGCAGCAAACCGATCACAAAGGCGGGCAGCGCCACGACCAAACCCGCCAGTGGGCCGCTGATGCCCACATCGAACAGCGTTTTGCGGTTGGTCAGCGCTTCTTTGATGAAGATCACCGCGCCCAATGTCCCCAAAAAGCCTCCCAGTGGCGGGATCGGGATGAAAAACGGCAGCGTCACCGCGATTCCGTGTCGGCGGGCGGCGATATAATGCCCCATCTCGTGGACGCCCAAGATCGACAGCAGAGTCAGCGCGAACGGTGCGCCCGCTGCGATTGCCTGAGCCAGCACGTCCCACTGCCCCAATTGACCGACCGCACGCGACAGATAGGGCAGCGAAAAGCCACTCAGTACCGCGCCACCCAGGATCGTCGTCAGGATCGTTACGAGCAGCAAGCCGAGGTGCAGCCACCAGGGTGTGTTGAGCCGACGCGCCCGAACCAGGCCATTCAGCGCGATTACCACGTCATCGCCGCGATAGCGTTCCAACATCGGCGTAAATCCGATCTTGTTGAAACGATCGACGAGCGTGGCATAGCTCTCGTCCGCCCCCATGATCAGCGTTCCAGAAAATACGACGCTGCCCGGATTCCCACGTTTGATCGGCTCGGTTTTGCGAATCAACAGCACGCCGTCAAGGGCACTGACCAAGCGCTCGGAGGGATCGGGCGGCGACGCACTGATCGGCGTGGCAATCAGCGGACTGCTCGTCAGAAAATTCGGTTCAGGCAGATTGAAGGACGGCGACTCATGCAGACTCATCACAATACACCTTGATTCAAAAGCTGATTCAACGTTTCATTTGATTTTACGCGATTCAAGTCACCAGCGGTGCGAACACTGAGAAATACATCACGGGTTGGAAGCCGCGACGCAGATAGAACTCAAGGGCCATCGGCGATGAAATCAAAACCAGTGACTCCGCGCCCAGCCGCCGCGCTTCGGATGCGGCATGAGCCACCAGCGCACCGCCGAATCCGTTCTTCCGAGAATCAGACAGCGTGTAAAGACTGTAACTGCTCAGGGGGAGAGGCAGGGCGGGAAAAAGGGATGACCTTGGAGGGCGCGGGTGAGCGCTTCGAGAGCGGAGAGGCCGTTTTTGCGGGCAGTGGACAGGTAGCCACGCAGGGTGCAAAAAGCTTGAGCACCGGA
>JBBRMW010000182.1:0-12313 GCA_038230635.1 Aggregatilineales bacterium
GGGGTTGGGGGGTGAGGTAAATGTCGCTCATTATCGGAATTGAAATGATGTCCCTGTATGTGCTGTGGCGGCTGGGGCTGCTGCGGCGCGGAATCGATGGGGTCAACGAAGTGCTGCTGCGGACGGCACACGGCACATCGGGCAGTTTCCAGCGATTGGCGTTGGCGCTTGTCCATGTCGCCGATTACCTGGAGCTGACGCGCGGCACTCGCCTCTCGCCCGGATCGTTCTGGATCGGCTATACAATCGTCGGCTTGTTCGCCAGTGAAGTGCTGGGCAACGCGGCAGGTGGTCCTACGGGCGATGATGCGCCGCGCGTGGCGATCGTACTGTATTTGCTGGTGCTCGTCGTCGGATTAATTGTCGCGCTGTTGGCGGGGACTTCGCTATATAATCGCGCCGCCCAAAAGACCATGATTCGGCTGCTGCCGGAAGCACTCGGCATCATGGGCGATGAGATCGGGGCAGGACACTCGGTCGAGTCGGCGGTGCAGCGGGTAGCACTTCAATTCGGCAAACCGCTCAGCCAGGAGTTTAGCGACGCACTGGTGAAGATGGTGGCGAGTGGCGGCCTGATCACAATCGACGAAGCGCTCTCGGAAATCGCGCAGAATCCCCTCTATGAAAGCGACGCGCTCGATCAGGCGGCACTGACCATTTCGGTGGTGCGTCCGTTGGGCGGCGATCTGGGCGAACTGCTCAGCGATTTGGCGAAGCTGCTACATCAGCGCGAGGCGACCGAACGCGAAATCCGCACGCAGCTTGCGCCGGGGCGACAATCGGCTTGGTCGCTGATTTTTATCATTGGCGTGCTACAAATTGCGCTCTCGTTGTTTCCGCTGTTCAGCAGTCTCCTGTGGGGTACTTTTCTGGGGCGGACGACGCTGATCGGCGCGTTGATCATGTTCGGGATCAGTATTTTTTGGATAATTCAAATCAACTCGCAAGATGTGTAACATAGATTCACCTCATTCATGTGGGCGGGCACGTCAGGCCGTCCGTTAAATTTCAGGAGATTCTTCGATGGATATAACGGCGATCGCTGTCTTGCTGACGGTGCTGTTGATGGGCGTGTTCGCGCGCTCGCTGTGGGGACCGCGTGGACGCCGCCGCATGTTTGGCTGGATCGGGCGCTGGCCGACCGCACTCGTCAACCTGTTGATCCCAAGCGGCATCCGCGAAGATCGGATGCTCATGTACGAGCAGCAGCTTTCATACCTGAACGATCCGCTGCGCGGCGCACCGCAGCGCTATCGCTGGTTGCAGGGTACGGGCTTGGTACTCGGCGTGACGTTCGGATTCGCGTTGGCGGCCTGGATGTCGCAGGGCAACCGATCGGTGCCGACGGCGCTGCCGGGCATGACCTCGATCGTGGGCACAGCTAGCACCGAAACCGCGCCGCTCGATTATGCGCGCTTGGTTGGAATAGTTTTGGCGATCGCTCTGGGCTTCATCGGCTGGGCCTATCCGGTGGCGGCGCTGCGGGCCAAAGTCGCGCGTCGCAAACAACGCCTGCTGCTCCAACTGGCCGATTTGCTCGAACTCATGTCGATCACGATGCGTGCCGGGGCGGAGTTCGATCAAGCGCTCGAAACGGCAGGCCGCACGATCTACGAGCGATTTCTGCGCAAACCTGATCAATATCCTCTGGGCGTGGAACTGGCTCAGGCGTTGTTCGAGCGCAACATGGGCGTCTCACGCGCGGACTTTATGTCCTCGCTGGGTTTACGCGCCACCATGCGCAAAGAGCGCGACGAAAACGAGTTCAGCGATGCGGCGGTGACACTCTGGGACGAACTGACGCAGGCGGTCACGCTTTCGCAGGAGGTTGGCAGTTCGCTGCGTGATACGCTGCCGGAAATCGTCGATCGGGTGCGCAACGGGCGTCTCAAGGCGGCGGAACTGGCGGCGGCCAGCGCGCGTGTCACGATCATTTATCCGCAGGGTTTGCTGGTATTGGCGCTGATGGCGACGCTGTTGGCAAGCGTCGGCTTGTTCATTTCTAACTTATCCCTGCAACCGTGATGGTCTACCCACCCAAACGCACATATTGATTCAATGGGCGCCCCGGTGTGATCGCCCGTTTTTACTCTATCCTCTTTTTGAATCGCAAGCGTGTTACCCAGGGTTCATCACATCGCCGCAGAGGTGAACACTGATCCCCATGCCCCCGAACATTGCGGCCTTGGCGGCCAGCGCGCGATCGGCATCCGCCCCCGACGGCGCATAAGCCACTTGCAGATGATTCGCCTTGTGGCGCGCCATCATCTGATCGCGCGTGACGCCGTGCAAGACCGCGTGCATGATCGGCCACTGTGGGCTAGTCGCCGCCCAACGCCGCTCGGTCTCGGCGGCGGGCAGTTCGACGATCGTGGCGCGTCCCAAATCAGCGTGCAGGCGGCGATCCATCACGAACACGCGACTCCACACAATCTCGCCGGGCTTGCTGATACCTTTGAGTGTGCCGCCACCCAGCCGGAAATACATGGACGCTTGGCGCTCGCTGACCGCGCCCGCATAGCCGCCGATAAAGTGTGAGGCCGGCGCAGCCCCGGAGATCAGCAGCACCCATACGAAATCATCGACACCGCCGCCCGTGAAATGTTCTCCCCAGCGTAGATCGTGCAGCGTCGTCGACGGATCGAAACCGAGTGCGCGCCAGATACGATTCGTGACCAGCGCATCGACCGCCGCGCCTTCATCGACCTCGTTGAAGTGTGGTACCGCCTCGCCCTCGAACAGCACGGCACCCGAATCTGCATGGTGGACGGGTGGCCGATCGGGATTGTTCAGCAGCCCTTCCACCAAATCCGAAGCAGGTGACATATCCTTCAAACCCTGCTGATATTGGATGCCAATCGCATCGCAGCCGAACTCATGAGCGATGCGCACGGCGGCGATGTACATTTTGAACTGTTCGATAAGCTGTGCATCGGTGAGATCAGTTTCTTCGATCGGTCCGGTTTTGAAGGTCATGCCGCGCGCATCCAGCCAATCGCGCACTTTCTGCGCCTCGTCAGTGCCCACCTGCCGCATCGCCGCCACCAACGCCGATTGACTTAGCCGTTCTTTGTAGATGCCGATCGGGTTGAGCATTTCATCGTCGATAATGGCGTTATACATGCCCATGCAGCCCTCATCGAACACACCAATGATCGCCTGATCGCGCCGCAACTGGACGGCCAGTGACTCGCCCAGCGCCGACTCGGATTCGGGAATCGCCGCCGGAGATAGATCGCGGACGTGGCTGGTGTCATGCACGATCCGTCCGGTGCTGATCCATTCCCGAATCCCGTTCAGGAAAAAATCATCGCTGAAATCGACGCTCCACAGTGTGCTGTAGGCGACGCCCATTTTCGTCAGCGAGGCGTTCAGGTTGAGCAATCCGACCAAGCCCGGCCATTGACCACTCCAATTGGCAATCGTCAGGATCGGCCCGCGATGCGCGCGTAACCCCGCCAACACATGATGGCTGTACTGCCAGACGGCCTCGACCACGATCAGCTTGGCAGTAGGATCGATCTTCCTAAAGACATCCATGCCCATCCGCTGATTCCAGATGAAGCCGTGTCCAAGTTCAGGATCATAGGAATGGCCGCGCCGGACGGTGATGCCCTCCCGCGCAAAAGCCGCCGTCACCCGCGATTCGGTATCGGTCTGTGCGGGCCAACCCTTCTGATTGGCGGCGGGGCGCAGATCGCCGCTGGCGACGAGGATCGCCTCGTTGGCGGGGATTGTGGCGGGTTCGGGCGAAAGTATAATTCTCGGAATCGTCATGGTTTTTTGTCCAATCTGTACTTTTTGAGGGATGTCAAGCGGACTTTCGGCGGATTATACAGCGAAATCTATACTACAGAGGAATAGAGCGCAGTTCGTGGAATGGGGCGGACGCGGCAGGTCGCCATTCCTACAACAAATGCTGTTATAGTAGGGATGACAACCCGCGGCATCCGCTCCCCTCTACCTGCGGGAGAGGGGCTGGGGGTGAGGGCTGAGCTTAGCCGTCGAAGCTACCCGTACCGCCATTGGTTACAGTGGGCACGGCGGTCGGCGCGAGCGTCCCGGGTACCACCGGATTCGGCACGATCAGCGCGGGCGGGTTGCCGCTCGGCGGTGGAGCGGGCACGGCGGGCTTCGCGCCCCACGATCCGGCCACCGGTTGATCGTTGGCGATGCCGAAGGTGATGTTGATATTGGCAAAACCCGGCAGCAAACTGTTCTTGAGATACACGACGCCGTTCGTCGGGCGGAAGACACCCACGCCGCTCGATCCCTGGTGCGGCCAATCGCCACCGATCGGCTGATCGACCGCGTTGCCGAGCACGAGGTTGTGATCGCCAAAGACCGCGCCGCTGGTGACTTTATCGCTCAGGTAAAAGGTGAGCGTGGCGGAGCGGAAAACGCCGGGGCTGTCCTGGCCGTCGCCGTTCCAATCGCCCGCCGTGCCGCGATCGCCGGGGCGACCGAGCACCATCTGGTAATCGGCAAATCCCGTCGTCAGGCCATTTTTGAGGTAGAGTATGCCGTTCGTCGGACGGAAGACGCCCACGCCATCGATGCCATCGCCGTTCCAATCGCCTACCAGCGGCGTATCGCCCACTCGGCCCAGCGTAAAAGCATAGTTTGCGCCGGTTTGTACGCGATTGCTATCTTGCAGGAGGAACGTCCCGTTGCGGAACAATCCGACGGTATCGACGCCATCGCCGTTCCAATCGCCCGCCAGCGCCAGATCGCCCGCCGCCGCGTAACTCATCGGGATGGTGATGTCGGCGAACCCGGTCGTGTTGGTGCTGCGCAGGTAGAAAGTCTTCGTTGAGGGGCGATAAACGCCGATCGTATCACTCTTCGGGTTGGGTGAGCCGAAGCGCTGAACGCGGTTGTTATCTCTTTCGGCGGTGAAGATTTGCCCACTGACGGGGGATACCGCGACCCCGTTCAAGTTTGCGAATTGGCCGTTACCGCTGCCACTGGTTCCGAACGACGTTTGGTAGTCACCATTGTCATTGTATTGGGCGATGCGGCTGTTCCCGCGATCGGTCACATACAGGTTGCCGCGCTGGTCAGTGGAAAGGCCGATCGGGTTGATAACTGCCCCGCTACCGCTGTTGGCAATGGTTTGGATGTACCCCCCCTGCGTGTCGAACTCCTGGACGCGGTTGTTGCCATATTCCGCGACATAGATCACCTGCCGATTAATGTCGGAGGTCAGGCCAGCCGGTTGTGAGAACTGACTGTTACCTGTGCCACTGCTGCCCCACTTCAGGATATAACTGCCACCCGTGGTGAATTTTTGGACGCGGTTGCCCGATTCTTCGCTGACGAAAACGTATCCAAGATTATCGATGGCGACAGCCGCGGGAAAAGTGAATTGACCGTTGCCCGTACCAGAAGTTCCCCACTGACCCTGGTATACACCGCTGGTATCGAAATACTGGATGCGATTGTTGTTCTGATCGGCCACATACAGGAGATCGCTCAACGGGTTATAGGCAATACCAAATGGGCCGCTAAATTGGCTGTTGCCCGTGCCCGCAGTGCCCCATGCTGTCAAAAAGTTGCCGAATTGGTCGAATTTTTGGACTCGATTGTTGAAGTAGTCCGTCGCGTACACATTGCCGACGGTATCGACCGCAAGGCCAGCCGCGCTTTGGAACTGGCCGTTCCCGTTACCAGCACCACCCCAGGTCGCTTCAAAGACATGGCTGAAGGGACGCGATACGAGGTCGAAACGCGCCAATTTTTGAGTCGTTAGATCCAGGACAAACACAGATGGTGTTGTGTTTGCGATATTGGTGATGACGATGTCCGAGGGGGTGACCAGGCTGCCAGGGTTCGCAGCGTTGTTGCCATCATAATAGCCACCAACATAGTTGAACTGCCAATCGTACTTCCAGATATCGTGAAACGTGCCCTCTGCGATGTAAAGCATTCCCGAACGGTCAACGGCAAGCCCATCCGGGTGACCAAAGCCGCTGAGCGAGCGGATGAAGGTGCCGCTGCTACTGAACTTCTGCACGGTGCCGTTCGTATAATCGCTCACGTAGACGTTGCCCTGGGTATCGAGGGCGATACCCGTTGGGTCGTTGAATTGGCCGTTGCCCGTACCCGCCGTGCCAAAGCTGCTCACCACGTTGCCAGAAAAGGTGAAGCGAACAACTTGCTTGTTGCCCGCATCCGCCACATACAAATCGCCATTGGCGGAACCGACAGTGGGAAGGGCGGCCATGCCCCACAATTTTGTACTTAAGCCAGTCATCATGACCCCGACGTTAGCAGGATTGGTCACCTGGAACCAATCGATGCGATGGTTGGCCGAATCTGCCACAAACAGATAACCACCGCTTACGGCGCTGCCTTCTGGTTGGGCGATGTCACCAACGGCGGAACCGGCGTTGCCGCTGCCAAAACTCCTGACATAGGTACCGTTCGCATCGTACATGAGAACGTGGTGTGTGCCTTGATCGGACACATACACGTTCGAGTTGGCGTCCGTACCCATGCGGTAGGCACTCGTGAATACATCTACCCCAATTTCATAGTGCAGCGTGCGGTAGTTGTCGCTGCCGCCGCCGCCGCTGGGGGTGATCAAGCGGCTGCCATTATTGATGGCGGGTGGCGCGTGCTGCACATCGCGGCTGGTGGCACCCGTCACGGGTTTGGTGGTACCTGGAATAAACTGAGCGCCAAATACCCCTGGCGGCAGCGCTGGTGTCCGCGCTGGACCCGCAGCCTGACCGCCCGGTACACCTTGTCCGCTTGGCACTGGCGGCGTGTTTTCCTGGCCGTATGCGGGCGAGGTACTGAGCGCCAGCAGGCAGGCCGCCGCGCCGATCACCAACACGGAAAAGAGTCGAAACTTGGTCGAATGAATCCTGACCTTGACCATCGTGATTAGTCCTTTCAACCCGGAAGCGGCGTCTTGCCGTTTTGATTCCGGTGCTTGATTCTGGATTGTAGGCAATTCGCCGAAGCGCACAAGCGGCGAGTGGCGCTCAAATCAAAAATTCTGATAAAGGATTTTTGTACCCGTTGGCGGATATGCAGAGTCGCGGCGCATCACAGCAACCTCAGCGGGCAGTGCCATGACGTTTTTTGGAACACTTGGGCATGTCGAAATATGCTGCTATAATCTCAAGGTGTTCGAGTTCGTACAAACAATGTTACAGCATTGGATGTGCCTGAAACTGATTGAGGAAAAATCGCATGTCACCCAAACACTCCGAGCCTGCTGTGCGCCAAGCGGCGGAGGCAAACCCAGTGCGCACCCCAGACCACGACTTTATCGTAATTGCTCCGCACAATCGTCGTCGTAATCTCATCCTCGCGGGCTTTCTCGCGGACCCCGGTCGTTTTGTCTACCACACGCTGACGGCTTCCGATGCCGCCGACCCTGATCTGGTCACACACCTGCTCGGCTCATTCCCCACGCTGACGGGCGTGCGCTATCTCGTGCTCGATGAGGCCGATCGACTCGATCCGGCGCATTTGGCACAATTTGCGCAGGATTTGCAGGCGGCACTTCCAGCGGCGGGACGTTCCAAGATTCAGATCGTGCTCAACCCACGCTTTTTGGATTATCGAGTCTGGCAGCCATTGATCGAGGCGGGGCGCGCGACCCTGTTATCTGACGAGGCCGATGCGTATACAAAACCAGCGCCGAGTGCTCAAATCGAAGTCTATGCGCTCGGCGGTGGCGCGGTCTATTCCGATGGGCTGCCCGTCACCGTGTGGGATGGTCCGCTGCCGCGTAACCTCTTCTATTACTTCATCGATCACCCTCTGATTACGCGTGAGGAAGTGTTCGCCGAGTTTTGGCCGTCGCTACCCGCCAAAGATGCGACCAACGTATATCACGTCACCAAGCGCAAGGTCACGGAGCGCGCCGGGCACGAGTCAACCATCTATTCCAGTGGTTTTTACCGCACCGCACCGAATGTCAACATCTACTACGATGTGACCGCCTTCGAGTCAGCCATCGCCGAAGGGCGACGCACACCCGATGACAATGCGACTTGGACGCGCGCGATCAAGCTCTATCGCGGCGCGTATCTGCATGGTTTATCGATGTCCTGGATCGTGCGGCGGCGCAGCCAACTGGCGACCGATTACACGGAGGCGCTGATCGAGCTGGCGCGCAATCTCCGCGAAAACGACGCGCAGCACGCAATCGGCCTGTATCTGAGGGCACTGCGCGAAATGCCGCACCGCGAGGACATTCACCGCGACGTGATGCGTTTATATGCCGAGGCGGGTCACCCCGAAGCCGTGCAGGCTCAATATGCGATGCTCACGACTGAACTGAAGCGCGCCTTCAACATCGCCCCCAGTCGCGCCACCCAAGAGTTCTACCAATCGCTCAACGGACGTGCGCGCCGCTAACCACCGCAGCCCCAATTACATCGACAGATATAGACAAACAGCGGACGCGGTAGGCCCTCGTCCCTACCGCAGACGGTTTTCGGTAGGGACGGCGGCCCACCGCGTCCGCCTCTTTGAGGGCGTTTCATGGCCGCGTAAACGGATCGAACAAGCGCTGCCACTCTTCCAGCGCATAGCGATCGGTCATGCCCGCCAGATAATCGGTAATCGCCCGATGCAGCCCACGTCGCTCGATCCCACGCGCAGCCTCCGGCGGAAGCTGACCGGGCGCGGCGACGAACGACTCGAACAACTGCGACAAAAAGTGTCCGGCTTTGGCGGTCATACGCTCAACACGATGGTGATGGTACAGATTGTCGAACAAAAATGTGCGCAATTCCGCATTCATCGTCACAAAAGCAGGTGAAAAGCACAACACATCGTGTGGCAGCCGTTGCAGCGCTTCCACCGAATCGAGCTTCGACTCGTTCAGACGGGCGCTGGTGGCCGCGATCACGTCGTTGATCTCCAACCCGATCAGGCGGCGAATCATTCGGTGGCGCACCGTATCATCCAACGGTTTGCCGCCGCGTCCGATGCTCTCGCCGACGATTTGCCAGATCGCCAGCGGTTCGAGCGCCTCTGGCATGAGCAGCCCGGCCTGCAACCCATCGTCCAAGTCGTGGGCATGATAGGCGAGTCCATCGCTCAAGTCGGCGATCTGCGCTTCGAGCGTGCCGCGCAGCGCTGGATCGAAGCCCGCCCGCACGCTAAAATCGGTTTTGGAGCGGTGTTTGGCGATGCCTTCGCGGAATTCGTGCGTCAGGTTCAGCCCCGGCCAGTTCGGATAGCGCGCTTCTAATTCAGTCACGATGCGATAGGTTTGGTGATTGTGGCTGAAACCGCCGTGATCGTGCATCAGGCGATCGAGCGTATCCTCGCCCGCGTGCCCGAACGGCGGATGGCCGAGATCGTGCGCCAGACACAAACCCTCGACCAAATCCTCGTTCGCGCCGAGTGCTCGCGCCAAACTACGCGCCGTTTGTGCCACTTCGAGCGTGTGCGTCAGGCGGGTGCGGTAATAATCGCCCTCGTAGTTGACGAACACCTGCGTTTTATATTCCAGCCGCCGGAACGCCGTCGTGTGCATGATGCGGTCGCGGTCACGCTGAAAGACGGTGCGGTAGTCATCGTGGGTATCGGGGTACATGCGCCCGCGCGACTCGCTGCTGCGGCAGGCATAGGGCGCGAGGATCACGTTTTCGTGTGCTTCGACCTGCTGGCGACTAATCGGCATGGCGCTTTCTCCCGAACACAATACACGGTGAACGCGATCTTAGCGTACCAGCGGCGCGAATCGCAATCGCACACACAAAGCGCTAGAATCCGCTATTGGTATCGACGGTGAGGTGACGGCAATGCAGCGGGATGATCGCGTCCCTTTGTTAGACATGCTCCAATCAGCACAGGTGATCAAGACGTTCGTACAAACGATGACTTGTGATGCGTTTGAGCAAAACGAATTGCTCATATGGGGCGTCGTCAAGTTGATCGAAAACATTCGCGAGGCGTCCCGTCGTGTTTCCAATACGGGCCAGGATGCGCACCCCGAAATTCCCTGGTCACAAATTGGCGGGATGAGTGAGCGCTTGTACAGCCATAAGCAGGTAGATACAGAGATCACAGGGTCGGTCATTCACACGGATATTCCCCACTGGATAGACCTGATCGCGCCGCTCGTTCCGCCCGATGCTGAATTGATGAGCCACCCGATAGTGACCCGCATCACCAACCCGAATATCGAAATCCCCTACGAGCAAATCGCAGCAATATGTGAACGTTGGCATATCACTGAATTGGCGCTGTTCGGCTCGGTGCTGCGTGATGATTTTCGCCCTGATAGCGATATTGACTTTTTAATCAGGTTCGGGCCGCAGTTCGAGCATGACATCGAAAATTATGAGGCTATCGAAAATGAATTTAAAGTCTTGTTGGGGCATAGGATTGACCTTGTGGTGCGTAAATATGTCGAGCAGAACTCCAACTACTTGCTACGACGCTACATTCTGAACTCTGCGCAGACCATCTATGCCGCCGGAAGCTGAATCATGAACCATACGCTGACCCGCATCGCCAACGCGCAGATCGAAATCCCCTATGAGCAGATCGCCGCCTTGTGCGAACATTGGCAGATTACGGAATTGGCACTGTTCGGCTCGGTGCTGCGTGAAGACTTTCACTCCGATAGCGACATTGATTTATTGATCCGATTCGCGCCCGAAGCTACACCCACCTTATTCACGTTGACGTATGTACAAGCCGAGTTAGAAGCGCTTCTGAGCCGCAAAGTTGATCTGGTTGAGCGAATTGGCCTCGAAACAGGTGGAAATTATCTAATTCGTCATTATATACTCGACTCATCGAAGGTTATTTATGCCGCAAGATAATCGCGTATATTTGCTGGAGATTTTGGAATCAGCACGCGCAATCCAACAATTTGTTCAGAACATGACCCAAGAAGACTTCAAACAAAGTAAACTTCACCAATATGCGGTTGCTAAGGCGCTTGAAGTAATTGGCGAAGCTGCTGGCAACCTATCCGAGGAATTTGTGAAACAGTATCCTGAGATTCCCTGGCCGGCCATTGTGGGGATGCGTAATCGTTTGGTTCATAATTATGCGAACACGAATTTGGAAATTGTGTGGAGAACGATTCACGAAAATATTACGCCGCTTATCGATTTGATCGCGCCGATTGTGCCACCCACACCGCCGGGAGTTGAATCATGAGGCATCCGCTCACGGGGAAACGCATCATCGTCACGCGGCCAGAAGCGCAGTCGGGCGGGATCGTCGCCAGCTTGCGCGAAATTGGTGCGCTGCCGATCCTGTTCCCCACCATTCAGATCGCGCCGCTGGCCGATAACAGCGCGCTCGATGTCGCGCTCCGCGACGTACCCAGCTACGATTGGGTGATCTTCACCAGCGTGAACGGCGTGCTGGCGGCGGCGGATCGCATGGCGGCGATGAACTTGCCTTTCGCGGGGCTGAATGCGTGCAAAGTGGCGGCGATCGGCCCGGCGACGGCGACGGCACTAACCGATCGCGGCGTCCGCGTCAGCCTCAGCCCTGCCGAATATGTGGCCGAGGAGATTGTCCGTGAACTGCGCGCCCTGACCGATCTGGCGGGTTTGCGGATTCTGCTGCCGCGTGCCGATGTCGCCCGCGCCGTGCTGCGCGAACAGTTGATCGCGGCGGGCGCGCATGTCCTCGAAGTGCCGACCTATCGCACCATCTGCGGCACGCCCGATTCGGATGCGTTCGCGGCGGTGCGGGGTGGTGCGGACTGGATCACGTTCACCAGTTCCTCAACGGTGCGTCACTTTTTCGAGTTACTGGGCGACGATGCGCTGCGAATCGCGCACGAGGCACAAATCGCGTGCATCGGCCCGATCACGGCGGCAACGGCGCGCGAATTCGGCCTGCAGGTGACCATTGTCGCCGATCGCTATACGGTGTCCGGTTTACTAAATGCCCTGACGGAGGCAGCCCTATGAATAGCTCAACGACGTCCGTTTCGACGGCGTATCCGACCGTGCGACTACGCCGCTTGCGTGCGACGGCGGCATTGCGCGCCCTGGTGCGTGAGACGACGCTCGCGCCCGACGATTTTATCTATCCGCTGTTCGTGGTGCATGGCCGCGACGTGCATGAGCCGATCGCGTCGATGCCGGGCGTCTTTCACCAGTCGATCGATCAACTGGCGAGCGAGGCGCGGAATATCGCGGCACTTGGCATCCCTGGCGTGATACTGTTTGGATTGCCCGCCGAAAAAGACGCGATCGGCAGCGAGAATTTCGCGGTGGATGGCATCGTCCAACAAGCGATCAAGGCCATCAAAGACGCCGCGCCCGATTTGATCGTGATGACCGATGTGTGCCTGTGCGAATACACC
>JBBRMW010000183.1:0-12248 GCA_038230635.1 Aggregatilineales bacterium
AAACTCAGACCATCCGCAGCACAGGCGTGGTGCGTGCGCAAGCCGTCAAGCAGAACAAACCAGCACCAGAACTGCTGACCCGCTCCTATTACCAATTCCGTCCGGTCAAAGCACTTCACCACACCTTGGTTGCAAGTCGGAAGCGAGTGACAGAGCCGGATGAGGGCACGCACCATGAGTAAACCGCTATTCACCGAGCGTCTCTCCGTTCGGGGTCATGCCAGAGATGGATTGCTTCCTCGAAGAGATGGCGCGCACCCGCAGGTAGTGCTTGTTGAGGTTGTGTTTGGGACTTTTATAGGGGACGTATAGTAAGGTAATCAAGAAACGACTGTAACGATGCGCTCGGAAACAAATAAAATCAACGAGCGGTCAGAACGTCGATAGAAATATGCCGTTAACAAATCGTTTATAAAACCTCTTACGAGATCACTACACCTATATAGTTGAGCTTTGCGATCCAGTTGCTCAGGCACTGAGATTTTTACGGGGAATATCTATCGCCACGGCCCGAATTAGGGAGTATTGAAATGCTATTTCGCCAACCACTCTTATCAAGAGTACTCACCATTGTCGTACTATCGATCATGCTAGTCGCAATTATCGGTATCTTGCACCCGACGATTGCTAGCGCCGGCGCGGCGACTTCAAAGGCGACAGCCACTCATACGATATCCGATCCGATCGCGCTCTGGGTAGCCTGCTCCCATGGATCAACCATTCAAGCTGCCTTCAATATCAAAAACAACAGCAGCGGCAGCACTTTTAGTGGATCGTGGGACATCGATAGGCCACCCCAATCGGGAACATGGTCACTTGGCCCAGGTGCAGTTTCCGGGACCTTCTACGCCGATCCACTGGCGACTATGCATGTGCACGTCAATGAACTCACTGATGACCTGTATGCTAAGGGAACATGCATCTCGACGCCGACCCCTTCGCCAAGCAGCGGGCTAACCAACACGCCAAGCAGCGGGCTAACCAACACGCCGAGCAATAAGGCCACCAACACGCCGAGCAATAAGGCCACCAACACGCCGAGCAATAAGGCCACCAATACGCCAACCAGTAACGCTACCAACACGCCAGCCAGTAACGCTACCAACACGCCAGCCAGCGAGGCTACGAATACGCCAGGCATCGAGATCACCAATACACCAGACAGTAACGCTACCAGTACACCGAATAGCGCGATCACCAATACGCCAGATAGTAACGCTATCCCCACACCAACCGACGTGCTAACGGGTGTGCAACCAACTAGCGTAACGCCTACTACTGCTGGATCTGTTGTGCCACCAGCAGTGGGCGGGATCAATAGCCCGGTTTGCGTAGACTTGATGGTCTACCATACCAACCAGACTGGCGACTGGGAAATCTTCCGACTGGGCACTATCCTCGGCAAGCCCGATGCAAATATCAATCTAAGCCAGGGTATTGGGGCCGTTGATGTTCGTGTATCGCTCTCGCCGGACAAAGCATGGGTGGCGTTCGCCAGCAACCGCGATGGCAACTTCGAGATTTACGTTGCCTCCACTGATGGCGCGACGCGCCGCCGCGTGACGCATCATACAAGTGCCGCATCCACCGACCCCGTGTGGTCAATCGATGGAACCAACATCGTCTTTGCAACGAATTTCGGTGGTGCGTGGGACTTGTACATGATAAACGTGGCAAGCGGCCAGGAAAAACGGCTGACCAATGGTACAGGTTCTTCGCTCAACGCCAGGTTCGCGCCTGATGGCAACAGCATCATCTTTGAATCGGTGGTCGATGTCACGTCGCAAATCTACAATCTCAACCTGACGACCATGCAGCTCGCCAAACTGAGTGATGGCAAGGGCAGCGATCGTAATCCAACCTATTCACCGGATGGCAGCAAGATCGCTTTCTACTCTTTCCGCAAAGGCCTGAACAGCGTTCTATACGTCATGAACGCTGACGGTTCAAATGTCACTGCCATATCCGATCCGAGCATGAGCGCAATCAACCAGAGTTGGTCGCCAGATAGCACACTGCTCGCGTACCAGGGCCAGAATGGAGCGGATCTTGGCGTCTACGTTTACCAACTCTCGACGACCAAGACACGGCGTGTTACGGATACCAGCAGCGTGAACTATGCGCCCACCTGGTATTGCAACAGCGCTACGCTGGTCTTCAATTCCAATGTTACTGGCGACCCGAATCTGTTTCTAACACAGGTACTCCCAATTGATGCCTCGCCGATCCGCGTTGACACCCAAGCACAGCAGCTTACGTCAGTGAAAAATGCGGCAGCACAGTTCGCAGAGGATTCTCCTCACGAAGAGAATGCCAGTAACTTTGGTCCCCCCGCGCCGAACTTGGTACTGACCAGCCTGGACGGAAAAAGCGATCTCAAATGCGGTGACATTACCACGTTGAGCGTCGCAGGGGGCAGCCTGGGCTTCCCGGTTATCAACACGGCCACCTGTCAGCCGACCAGGACACAAAGCGGTCGGTAGGACCACACTCCATCGGCCAAGTGCGCCACATCCGACAAAACCAAAGTGCCGCTCTCGTTACCAGAGAGCGGCACTTTGGTTCGCCAGATTAGCCAGCGTTTCGGATCATCAGGCGATTAGTTTTGCCCGAACCACCAGCCGTGTTGTGTAAATGAGCTGATTAAAGCCCGCGCAAGTGAGCAATGTCAGCATATCGGTCTTGGGCGGACTGATAGGGCTAATACCGGTCGGCGGCACTTGCCATATCTTGACAACGATATAGGTGTATTTCATACCACTGCGCACAACGACTATCTGAGCTCGAAGTGTTCAATAACTGATCCCACGCAGAGAGCTTGAGATTTGACGGATACGCCAGCGACAGCGGTGATAGCCCTACATGTCTGTGTACTCATTGCTCAAACTGCCAAAGCCGCCACGGTGTAGTTAACGCGCTCGGAGTGCGTTCAAAATCACGGCGACGTCGATCGCTTCTTGAAACAACGCACCCACTGGTGGCGCGATCAAGCCAATAGCCGCCAGCACCATCAGGCCAAAGCTCAGACCCAGCCCGACGTAGATACTTTGTTTAGCAATGCGAGACATGCGCTGCCCGGCTTCTACGGCGTCGGCCACCCGTCCGATGTCGTCTACCAACAACACTATGTCAGCCGCCTCCGCAGAAATACCGGTACCATGCGCCCCCATCGCTATGCCTACCGTTGCGGCAGCCAGCGCGGGCGCGTCGTTTATGCCATCACCCACCATCACTACTGTGCCAAATTTGACGCGCAATTCCTTGATGATGCGCAGTTTGTCTTCGGGCAGCAAATTGGCTTCAACCCGATCCAGCCCCGCCAGTTGACCAATCGCTTTGGCGTGCTGTTCATTGTCGCCCGTCAGCATGATCGTTTGCTTGACGCCCATGGCGCGCAATTTGGTCATCAACTTCGGGACACCGGGCCGAATCTGGTCGTTAAAGACGACTACTCCGGCAGGTTGATGATCAATCGCAATATAGGTTGCCAGCGCGCCATCGATTTGCGCGACGGTGGGCACAGTTTTGCCAGTCTGTTCGGTCAAAAAGCGCGCCGATCCAATCGAAATACGGCGGTTATCGGTGTTGCCTTCGACGCCACCGCCTGGCACTTCCTGGAAATTGGTCGGGATCGGCAGCGTGCCAAATTTGGTTTGCGCCGCCTGACTTAGCGCATGGGCTAGCAGGTGTGAGGAAAGCTGTTCGACTCCGCCCGACAACCTCAGCACGTCGTCTTCGCTGACCCCATCAAACGCAATAATTCGATCGACGATCGGCGTCCCAAATGTAAGCGTACCAGTTTTATCGAACACGATCACGTTCGCATTGCCAATTTGCTCGATCGCAGTGCCGCCTTTAACCACGATACCGAAGCTTGCTGCGCGATTGATGCCACTGATGACCGCCACCGGCACCGCCAAAATTAATGGACAGGGCGTGGCCACCACCAACACCGATAAAATGTTGCGCGGATCACGGGTAATCAGAAAAGCCAACACGCACATGAGCAACGTGACAGGCGTGAACCAGACCGCGTAGCGATCAGCCAGTCGCTGCAATGGTGGCTTTTCCTGCTGAGCTTGCTGTACCAGCTTCACGATCTTGGAATATTGGCTGTCCGTGCTCAATGCCCCTGCCCGCATTTCAAAGACACTGCCGGTGTTGACGCTGCCGCTGAGCAGTTTATCGTCGGCATATTTGGTGTTTGCCATTGGCTCACCAGTCAGCGCGGCTTCATCAACTTCGGCCTCGGCGGATTGCAGGCTACCATCGACCGGGATCAGATCACCAGGGCGGACGATCAGCGTGTCGCCAATCTGTACCTGATCGACGTTGATTTCCGCGATCTGGTCGTCACTTTTGCGCTGGGCGACACGCGGTGCACGGGCCAGCAATTGTTCCAGCGAGGATGAAGCACGGCGCAAGCTATAATTTTCGAGCGCTTCACCGCCGGACTGCATCAACACGATGATGACCCCGGCGAAATATTCGCGCATAATAATCGCCGTCAGGATGGCCAACATTGCAACCACATCAGAGGCGAACTTGCCTTTTAGCATCCCGCGAATCGTTTCCCAAACGACGGGCGCGCCACCGACAATCAGTGTAAACAGCCAGATAATATCGGCTATATCTTCACGATTGAAGGCAAAGCGGGCCATCGCACCGGCGACCAAACCGAGCAGTGCGAACGGTGGTAAGGGATTCTCATGAACAAATCGGCCAATTTTTGCGACGGTCGTGTCCGTAGTCGAAACTGAAATTTGCATTGGTACCATATAGTCTTGGCTGGCGTGATTGAATGGACTCTTTGATCTTAGCAAAACACAGGCAATGATCAACGGATGATCATCACTAGATTCACGTGCATTAGTTTTCGTCGGCGCGGGCGGTTCAGCAGGCATGAAGGGTAGTGGAAAATCGGGTAACCATATCTTAAAAGTAACTGGCCTCCGTTCTTTTTATGGTGAGGTTTTTCATTGATTCGGGCGACCCGAACACGGATTCAAGTTCAACCATCCGGTGTGCGATGCTGAGGTTCCACTGTTCCGCTAATTACTGGGAAGAAAATATTCTTCCGCAATCAACGGAATGGGTAACAGGGATATAGGTCTCAACTTGATTGAATTTCGAGAATTACACCGGAACAGTGGAACAAAACTTGCTCTCATCATACCCGCACTGAATCGCAGACTGGAACGAGCCGGACCACGCCGGAACAAGGTCATCATCCCTCACGCATATCGTCGGCAAGCGTGCGCAGTCGAATGCCAACCATCCCCCACAGTGGTTTGGTGCTGCCAGTATCGGCTTCGGCGGTTCGACGTTTTGCGCTGTGGACACCGGCTCGATAGCCATACAACATGTCGCGCAGCTTGGGACGCGAGACGGCGTGTAGACCGTTTTCTTCGCACCATCCGCGAAAGTTCTCGTACAACATGTGGGTCGTTGTGAAAGCATTCGGCTCGAAGATGCAATTCTCGGCCACCCACAATTTGACCGCATCACCGTTGCGCTCAATATCCATGAGCAGTGCTCGCATAGCCGCGCTCTCAGGATATTTTTGCGTATCCAGTACTTCCAGGGCGAGTGCGATACAAGCCGTCGCAAATGCGCCCAGTTCCGGCGTGAACTTCGTATCGAGCTTGAGATCGAGCTGCACATCAGTCAGCGAGTTCGGGCACTCAACGATGAGCAGCCGTCGAGTCAGCGCGCCCGACGAGTCGCGGTAACGCATCCGGTTGTTGGTGGCGAACATCAGTTTGGGCGTCCAGGCGTTCTCGGATCGCTCATCCTTGTATTTCAACCACATCGAAACGCCGCCGTGGGCAGTCATGCTCTTGAAGAGTTCTTCACCGTCGTCGCGCACCGCTTCTTCGGGGAACTCATCCAGGCAGACCAGCCGCGGTGAATGATCGATCCAGGTGGCCCGACTGTTTGCACCCCGGCTCTCGCTCGAAAACAAGATCGCGGTCGGAAAGTTGCCAGCCGACACACCCATCAGGCTCTGCGCCAGCTTGAGCAAGGTGCTTTTGCCGGAGCGAGGCGGCCCGATGAGTACCAGCGCCTTGTGCAGAGTCTGGTCATTGCACAGTGCCAGGCCGAGGTGGGTCATATAGGCGCGCCGGGCTTCCTCATCGGGGATTGTGTCCCGCAAGAAATCGGCGATGGTCGGATAGTCACCCTTTTTTGAATAGTCGTAGGGTAGGCATGAGATCAAGTTATCGGCAACGGTGTGCGGGTGCCCTGTCATCGTATCCAGGTCAAGCGTGCCGTTTTGAAAGTTAATCAGCCGCGTCGATGGCAGGAACTGGCGCTTACACAGCGCGCGTGCCAGACGGATCACCGAATCAACCGTGCCGATGTTTGACACGGGCAGCCCCATCGCGTGGATAATTTCGACAGCGAACAGATCGAGCGTGTCCGGCTCACGAATGATCTGCCAATGCGTGCCCGTCCAGCGCCGCCAGGCGGGGACGTTGGCATCCCAGGCCAGGGTATTGGCATAGCGTTGTTTCCAGGCTTGCGCGAGATTCATCAGGTCAACCTTTGGCGGCTTGGCGGGTTTAGGCTCTGATGACTCAGTATCGTCAGCTTGTTTCGATTTGTTGGTCTTTTTTCCATTGGGAGGGTCCTTGCGTTTGCGGGTCGTTGTTTCCTGCCATTCTACGCCAGCAAATTGCGCGGCTTCACTGAGCACGGTTTTGAAGTTCGTCGCATCCTGTCGATCCCAGCTTGACCCAAAACGCAGATAGCCAACCAGATCAAGCGCGTCGCCGCCGAACTGTCCACCGTGGTGGTACCAGCAGCCTTTCTCAGGATTGATGAGAAAGCCTTTCTGACCGGGCAGGCGATATTCGTGACCGTCGGCCATGGCGCTCACACCGAGTGTCTGTTCCGCATAGGCGACCATATCGAATTGGGCTTTGATGTTGACGATCTCAACTCGGCCAGAACCCGAGTAGCGCTCACTACTCGGCTTTAATCCGGCCCGAACCCGGTTAGTAGGCCGCGTAGCAGTCTCTTCTTGATCCGTCGAAGCTTCGTCCAGATCGCCAGCAATGAGTTGATCCAGGTGAGTGCGATCGATGGGGCGCAGTGTCTCCGGAACATCCAATAGCGCAGCGCGACGGTGTGGACGATCTAGCACATTGTCACCTTTGCAGGCGGTCGTCCCATACAGTTTGATAATTCGCGCCGCGTTGACAGTGCTCGTATCGATTTCGACCACCTCATCGCTGAACCGCGCGCTCAGCACTTGTAGCACCATTTTGAGCAACGCCGTGCTGCCGTCATCGTTCGGCAGATCAACCGGCACGAGCAAGTGAGCGCCATTGCCAGAGTTGGCCAAAACGGATGAGATCGATTGTTCCGCCAACCAGTCACGACACTGCGTCGCGCGAGCGATTGCAGCTTCATGTTCAGCATCGGAAGACGAAATTCCAGAGGGACGGACTGGATCGAAGTCCACGAACAGCCAGCGGCGGCGAAGGATGTCTTTGTCACTGGTCGATTGCTTGGCATACTCAGTCATGCGATTGCTGCTGCGCGCGAGTAAAGCGGGTTGGAGCGGATTGACGGTGACGTAAATACCCTCGGCGCGGTTATTGTAGGACGCTGCCGCTTGAGCTAGTTTCGTCCAATCGGTGAAGTAACCACTGTCGGTGCGTCTGCCGTTCAGGCCAGGGATACGCAGCTCCACGACCTGACCCGGCTCAGCGAGCACCGCGAGCGTATCGACAATCGTCTTTTGAGCTTCAGAAACGCTATGGGTTGAATTGCGGCGTTGGCCTTGAACCGACGCCAAAGTGGGCTGTACCATCATTACCTCCAAGCAAGGCTGGGATAAGCCTTGCAGAAAATTGCAGGATTTTCGGGTGAAAATGAATTGCAAGGGAGCGCAAGGTGTGATACAGTTGGAGTTATCACGCTGTCAACTGTATCAGCACCTTGTTGCGCCCACTTGCCCAATGCAGTGGGCATTTTCTTTGTTAGGGCGGGCCGCGATCTGTTTTTCTCATAAGGGGTTCCTCAAAAATTGTTGCCGCACGGCAACAATTTCATTGGTTATCGATGAATTCTTCTGCTTCAATCACAACCCGCTTTAGCATTTGGAGCCTAGCCCGGGCGAGATGCCAGTCTTTCTCTTGATGGAACAGTGCCTCCGCAAAACCTTGACCAGAGAGGTCATTGGCAGCCTTTACCACACCAGCAAGGCGAAGGGCAACTTTGGGCACGTCCGATTCCGGCTCGGGATCGGGAGCATCTAGTTGGTTACAAATCGCTTGAATTTGCTTGGCGCTCAGATTATGTTGAATGATCTGTTTGACCATTTCAGCCTGATCTGTCTCAGTGAGGGATAAAACGAAGCGCAGTCGCCACTCATCCAGGCCATATCGATCCGATAATTCGAGTGCCTCATCTGATAAGTGAAGCAGCCCTTTGATACGGCTGAAACGAGAACGCGAGACTCCGCCCATCGCGGCGAGGATGTCATCGGTGTATTCGCGCTTGTCACGCAGGTCAAGATTGAGTGCCTGACGGTAGAAGTCGTTATCGACGGGATAGTCGGGCTTCGGAACGCCATGCACTGCCATGAGAAGCAACGCCGCTTGGCGTGCCATGGCAATCGCCGATAACCCGGAGCGGGCTGTATTCTCACGTGCCTGACGGAAGACCGATGCCTGCTCGGCTTTGATGATGATGCACGGGATTGTCCCGTTTCCGTTATAGCCTGGCAGAAACTCACGCAACAGCCAGCTCGCCCAGAAACGCCGCTCACCCGTCTCAATGCGGAACAAGCGGGTCAGCCCTTGGGTGATGTCGATTACGGACAGCGGGTTGACTTGCCCATCATCGCGGATGGTCACGGCCAGCGTCACCAAGTCGCGCACGAGCGACTCTTCCGGCGTGAATTTGAGCGCTTCGGCGTCATCATCCTTGGTCAGTTCGGCCAACAAATCAGAGACGTTGGTGAAGGGTCGTCCATGTTGGCGAGCCGCGAGTTGCGCGATACGGATCAACTCGTGAAGTGCCTGGACAGGCGTCAAACGCTCCTCATAGAAGGCGTGGTGGATCGATTCGGGCAGCACGCGCCGCGCTTGCACTGGGTCAGGCAGGATGAGTTCGGCGGGTAGATAGTCGATGCGCGCCGCCTGAAGGGGGAATTGCAGCGGATCATGGCTGGTTTCCACATCCACGGTCAGTTCGGCGAGTGCCCGCTCCATCAAATCCATTTCTTTTTTGTTGCGCATCAGGCACCTCCCTGCACGATCAGCTTGACCAGGTGGGCCGTGAACTGCGCATAGGCGCGGCTGGCCGAGCAGCGTGGATCGTAAGTAAAAATGCTCTGATGCTCACGATGCGAATAAGCAATTGCCTCATTGGTCGGGATCGTGCCGCCGAGCAGCGCGCCCAGCATGGGATGTGCTTTGAGCTTTTCGACCGTTTGAAGATGGCCGCGGATACGCGCGTCGAATTTGGTAATCAGGATGCTGGCGATGTTCAGTCCGGGTCGCTGCCAGCCTTCCTTGATCTCGTTGATCTTATTGACCACGGCCAGCAAACCCATCGTTTCCAGGTAGCGTGGCTCAACGGGGACGATGGCATCGGTCGCGGCAACCAGCCCCATCTCAGTCATCAGCGAAAACGAGGGGCGTGTGTCGATAACTACCGCACCATATTGCGAAGCAATAGTGTTCAATGGTTGCGAGAGACGATAGGGCGCACCCGCCACGCCGATCAGTTCGCGCTCGCCAGCCTCCAATAGCTGCGACGCGGGCAGCACATGCAGCGCGGCATCCCATTGGCTGGGAATGATACACTTCATCAAGGTGGCAACGGCGTTCTTGCGCTCAGCTGTGATGACGGTGTACAAGCTGTCATCGCGTCCGAAGTCGCGGCGACCCGTCGTCATCAAGGTGGCGTGGCTCTGGCTGTCGGTGTCGATGAGCAGCACCTGGTGGCGCTCAACACCTGCTTGTCTGAGCATCTGGACGAGTCCAAATGCGACGTTGATGGCGGTCGTCGTTTTCGCCGTACCGCCTTTGTGATTGGTCATCACGAAAATGTGGGTCATTACCCAGCCCTCCAAGACAGAAAACCGGTCGATGTTCACCGCCTGGGAGTCAAGCCTTCTGCAAGTCATGGTAGACTGTCACACAGAAGCCTCGCTACTGCCCTCAGCGGGACTTTAGATGGATGGGAGGGGATTTAAGTCTCTCTCTCCCATTCATCGTCAAGTCGAGATCGAGGCCAGCAGGTTTTCTACGTGCTTGCGCTGGGGATATGCGATTTGCTCGAGGAACTGGGTTAAGCCGCTGTGCGCAGCCATTTCAATAGGGACAACTTGTGGTTCGAATTTTGTGAAACTTGGGGCACACCCTGCTCCATGCCTATCAAGGCTGGAGCATTTTCGTTTTCCGCGCTGGTGGTCGGGTTCTCGCCCTCGTAGAGATTTGCGCGCAGCACCAAAAAGCGGTCCGCCCAGGGCTTCAACTTGAAGTCGGTGATGCGTCGTGTGTCGAGATCATAGCTGACCGAAGTGAAAAATGCCTTGACCAAACTTTGCTTGTTTTCGTCATCGCCCAACTCCCAGACGCGCGTGATCTGGTTGATGGCATTGACGCACAACGCCAATTCCATGGCGGCTTTTTGAGTGTCGGTCGTGCGCGATTCCCAGTGGGCGATTTCGCGTTCATTGTGCTCAACCCGCCGCAGATATTCCTCGCGGGAAATGCGCCCATCACCGTAGAGATGAACCGCCGCATCGATCCGCCGTTGACAGAGCGCGACACCTTCTTGCTTTTCCTGTTCCAAATCGGCATCGTGCTCGAAAGCGGCCTGTCCTTTCTCCATCTGGATTGCCAGTTCGGTCATCAAGGAGAGCTTGTCTGGCGCAATCGTCAGCAGCCTGAGAAGCCTTCCGAAATCCGCTTCATAGACGGCGGCAGGCACGGAGCGATTGGTGCAGCCACAGACGACCCCGCCTTTGTGTCGATAGCGCAAGCGGCCGTTCTGGTTACTGCCACTCAATGTGCTGCGCAAAGCGGGATTGTCTTGTGTTGCAGCGAGTTGCTCACAATGGACACACTGGGTGATGTGATTGAGCGGATAGGTACGCGCTTCTTTGATAATGCCATGGTCGGGTCGGTCAATGGCCCGGCGCTTGAGGGCGTTGCCGACTCTGACCAGTAAGCGGATGGACATGACGGCCCGTGTTGGGTTGAAGATCAACCCTTCCGTGCCCAAACGGGAGCTACGATTCTTGCTCTTGGACTTCCCTGGAGTTTTAGGCAGGATGATCCCGCCAAACTCCGGCCAGTTGGCGACCACGCGCCGCACATCATCGCCGGTAATCAGCCGGGGTGTGCCTTCGCGGTCGCGGAACAACCAGCCCGTGCGGTTCAGTCGATAGGCGACTTTTTCATAGCCGATGTCACGATAGGCATACAGAATGAGCATCCGTCGGGCGCAGCGGAAGTACGAACGCCACAGGACGCCGCCTTCGGGCGGTTCGTCGCGCGTCCCGGTCAGCCAACGCCCATCCGCCAGTAACCACGCGCCTTCATTGTCGCGGATCATGTACCCGTCGGCGTCGCGCATCGTCCCGAACGGCATCTGACCATTGAGTTTGCCAATCTTTCGGCGATAGCTGGCCGTATCAACGGCGCGCACCGAGATGTCAATCGAATAACCTTCATCTTGCAGAGCCATGAATTGGGCAATGGTATGACCCATCGGGGTCGAGGTGTCCAGATCGCGGCCAGGGGCAGCCAGAATCAGCTCCATGTGATGCTCTTCGCAGGCATCGAGCAGATCACTCAGCCGCGACAGTTTGCGGTGAAAACGGGACAGGTCATTGGCGATAATCGCCACCACGCCAGGCGCGCCGATACGCTCTTTGAGCAGTAACCAAGCAGGACGATTACTCTCGAAGCGACCTGATTTGTGGCCTTCGGTATCCTGATACCATTCGGGCATATAGCCCTTGCGGTCGCAGATGGCTTGGATATTGGCGCGTTGGCGGTCGGGGCTGTCCATGTCATTGGCATGGCGAGTGAGGGATTGGCGGACGTAACACAGTGCGATAGGCTGTTCGATGGGCGGCTGGACGGAACGAGAAGGCATAATCTAAAACTCCTCTCAGGTCGTATGAAACGGGTAGCACAAGGCCGCCCAACCTGTTAGAGTTTTAGGCAGTCGTTGCGCTAGTTAGGTAGTGCATCGATCAGAGCGCCGTCGGTGTT